>JALFUW010000080.1 GCA_022786995.1 Clostridiales bacterium | reverse complement strand
CATCCTCACGAAATATCCGCTCCCGAGCCAGCTGTCCCGGAAGGAACGGATCTATCTCAGGATGATGATGCTTGGTTCCGCCAGTGGTTGTCATCAGAGGGCGGATCGGAGTTTTAAGTATAAGGGGTATCAGTTCCCGGTTTGCGCCAGATGCACCGGTGTTTTGATCGGATATCTCCTATCCGTGCCAATGTATCTTCTTCTCGGCGCAAGCATCCTGCTGTGCATATCCTGCATGGCGATTATGTTCATAGACTGGCTGATTCAGTATCTGAAAATCCGTTCTTCCACAAATACAAGACGGTTGTTTACAGGGATTGCCGGAGGATATGGCTTGATGACGATTCAGATTATGATTCTGGTGCGGCTCTGCCGCTTCGTCGCACAATTCTTGTAGAATGGTAAAACCGGGGCAGACGATTCTGCCCCGGTCATTGCTATTTGCTCAGGTTTGCACTGTCCAGAATATATTTTTTGATGGATTCTTTTGGAATTCGCCACACGCGGCCGTTTCGGTACCCTTTCAGCTTCCCGCTACTTAGCAATTCGTATAGCGCGTTATATCCGATTCTGAGGGCTTCCGCCGCCTCCTCCGCTGTGAGAATATCCTGGTATTCTTCAAACACTCACTCGACCTCCGGTTCTGCCATGTAATGCTTGCAGTTGGGGCAGCACGCGGGATCCACTCTACAATTGGTACATAAGCACACAGGGGGTTTCGGAAGCGATTTCCGCCGCTGAGGCTGGCTTTTTCGGTTATACAAATCCAATTTTTCGATCATCTGATAGATTGCCGGCTCCGAGCGCTGGAGTTCCAGGGCAATCGCTGTAATTCCCTCACCTTCCAGGAATTTCTGAACCAATTTCTGTTTTTCTTCATCCGTCCAATAATCTCCCTCACGATCCAATCGGACGGTTCTGCGGCGCATGTTGATTACGCCTTCTGTCTCAATATAGGAATTCATTATGGTGTACCTCCAGTTATTTATTTTGGTTTACCATTATGTTCCTTTATTTGTAGTGAATTACATAGAAAAATACAGAAAAATGGAGGAAATATAGCCATATTATCTCTATGAGAGCCGCATGAGCATTTACAGCTCGTGATCCCGTTTGTTATGCCACATCTTTGTACCGCATATAGATATACTGATATATTTCCTGACGATAAGCGGAAACGCTCAGTTCATCATAGCTCCACGAACAGCAGGGGGATACCGTTGACAAAGCCCAAGATATCCGTCCGTCGGCGGTACAGTTCGCCATGGATTTTCAGTTCCTTGATGGCCAGAAAGTGGTTGTTCAGCGGGTCATCAAAGTCAAATACCCGAACACGCCGGATTTCCGGCTTTCCGTCCGGCTTCTTGACCGAAATCGGGATGCCATCCCGGAGATAGCCGTACTTCTCCTCATTGATCTGGATTAGTGTGTGCCTATAGACAATTTCATGCCGACAAACTCAGAATTTTGAATTACATATTATATTCATGAAGCCCGGAGCCGTTGTTTGCTCCGGGCTATCTTTATTTTGGAGGTAAAAACAATGGAAGGGACAAGAGTCTGCGATATCTGCGGCAGAGAACATCCGATATCGGAATTGCTGGAGTTTGGGGATGTGTTGCTTTGCGCCGAATGTCTGCGCACAGAAACGGTGGTTTGCGAACGGTGCGGAACAAGGATATGGAATGACGACAACGAGGGGGACAGCGAAACGCCGCTTTGCGGGCGGTGCTATGATCGCTACTATACTACCTGCACCGACTGCGGCAGGACGATCCACCAGGACGACGCATACTACATCGACGAGGATGACTACGATGCCCGCTGCTATACCTGCCACTGCCGTCACGCAGACCACCGAGTGATACATGACTACTATTACAAGCCGGAGCCGATTTTTTACGGGGAGGGCAAAAGGTACTTCGGCGTGGAACTGGAAATCGATGACGCCGGTGAGAGCAATCCCAATGCGGAAAAAATTCTGCGCATTGCCAATCAGGATCACGAACAGGTTTACATAAAGCACGATGGTTCCCTCAATGAAGGCATGGAAATCGTAACCCATCCCATGACACTGGACTACCACCTGCATCAAATGCCCTGGGCAGCAATTTTGAATAAAGCAAAAGAGCTGGGCTACCTGTCCCATCAGGCAGGTACCTGTGGCCTTCACGTTCACATCAACCGTACCGCCTTTGGAGAAACCGAGGAAGATCAGGAGGCGGTCATTGCCCGGATTCTCTACTTTTTTGAAAAGCACTGGGAGGAGCTTCTCAAGTTCAGCCGCCGTACACAAAAACAGCTTCGCAGGTGGGCTGACAGATATGGCCTGAAAGAGCACCCCAAGCAGGTGCTGGACGTTGCCAAGGGCAGTCAGGAGCGGTATATGTGCGTAAATCTGACCAACTATCACACTGTCGAGTTTAGAATCTTCCGGGGCACTCTGAAATTGAATACCTTGATTGCCACGTTGCAACTGCTGGATCGCACCTGTGATGTAGCAATCAATTTATCCGATGATGAACTCAAAGATTTGTCGTGGACGACCTTTGTCGCTGGCTGTGCCCACCTACCGGAGCTGGTGCAGTACCTGAAAGAGCGTCGGCTTTACATCAATGAGCCGGTCATGGCAGAAGCGGAGGTGTAAGATATGTGCTGTTTATTTGGTTTCGTTGATTACGGTCACAAGCTGTCCCGCACCCAGCGGCTCCGACTGCTGTCCACCTTGTCCACCGCCTGCGAGGAACGGGGAACAGATGCCACAGGCATCGCCTATAACCTCAACGGGCGGCAGGTCATCTATAAGCGCCCACAGGCGGCCCACCAAATGTGGTATCGTATCCCGACTTCCCCTACCATCGTCATGGGCCATACGCGAATGACCACCCAGGGCAGTGAAAAAATCAATATCAATAACCATCCCTTCCCCGGAACCGCTGGGAACACCCGATTCGCTTTGGCTCATAACGGAGTTCTAATCAACGATAAAACTCTGCGGAAGAAATACAAGCTGCCTGCCACGCAGATTGAAACGGATAGCTATGTGGCGGCTCAACTGTTGGAACAGTATGGTCAGGTGAGCTTTGACGCGTTGCGGTCAGTGGTGGAGGCATTGGAGGGCAGTTTCGCCATTAGCGTTCTAACGGAAAAAGATGAACTGTATTTCGTTAAGGGCAATAACCCGCTGACCATCTACCACTTCCCTCAGTGTGGTCTGTACGTCTACGCCAGCACGGAAGATATCCTGAGAAAAGGGCTGAAGAATTCTCGCCTGAACCTGGGGAAGGCGGAACCTGTCCGTGTA
>JALFUW010000067.1 GCA_022786995.1 Clostridiales bacterium | reverse complement strand
AGCCTCCTTCCTTATACCATGCGCTTGTCGATCTTTCTGCCGACAACGATGGTCATTTCTTCTTCATCCTTATCCTCAAACCAGCAGGACCATTCCGGCGAAACCAGGGTTTTGACCATGTTGTGCCACAGCGTCTCATAGCCCAGAATCAGCTCGTCGATGGGTGCCATTTCAAAACGACCAGTGAAGGTTTCCACATTGACCTTGATTCGCACCTCATCCTTTGTGAAGGCGTCCAGCTCGCTGGGTACTAACTGGGTGTCCAGAATGTTCTTGATGTATCCGCCCATGAGACGGGGATCATTCCAGCCGATTTCATGGGGGACACCCAGCCAGCTGCGCAGACCCTCCTTGGCGAAAGGCTCGATGAATTCATTTTTACCGGCAGTCGCAAAGACGATTTTGAAGATGCGCTCAAATTCTTCTTCCGTGTCTGCCATTTCACGGATGGCAATCAGCGGGAAGGCAACACACCAGACCCAGCCCTTTTCCATGCTCCAGCGGTAGGCCCATTCCAGAGACTTTTCTTCTCCGAAGGCCTGAGAATAGCAGCCGTTCCGAATGAACTGACCGTCCCGCACTGTCCGCTCCTCCGGCGTATCGTGAATGGGCATAACGGGGGTGCCCATGTGATCCAGCCAGCCCTGCTTGGGCAGGTTGAAGGTGTCCCGGCGCTCTGCCACCACACGGCACTTCCGATCACCGCATCCTCTGGCTTCGCACATATTCAGCGAAACCTCGTTTTCACCGGGCACGGCGGATTCAATGTCAAAGTTCGCAGTGAACATAGCCGTCGTCATGTTACACAGTTCCGCGCCAACGATGTCCCAGGGGCAGGCATCCAGCTCTTTTTCCACCCGATCCCGGGTGAACTGAATCACACGTCCTGCCATGTTCTGATATTCATCGCCGGAGTCGCCGACAATACCGCCCAGCCAGGCGCATCGGTCGCAGAACTCCGGGATGTTCCACTCGCCATAAAACGCGGCCTTATAGTCGTCGCTGCAGGCAGACATGTTGAACATGTAGGATGTTTCACAGATTGCCTCGGTTCTCTTGTTGAAGTCGGGTTCCAGAATCCGCATGACCTGGAAAATATTTGCGGTGAAAGCCGCAATGTGCCGAAGCGCATAGCTGTAGGCTTCCCGTTCCGGGATCAGCTTTCCCCACACGGTGGTGACGCATTTGGTTTGATTGAGTTTGTCGTTCAGCGGCATATGGTTACCTCCCTTAGCCGGCAGCCGGGCCGGACTTAATATCCAAAGTCATTGTAGCGGTGAGGGCATTGCTTCGACAGACAGCAATCTGTCTGTTATTTTGCAAAAAAACCGTACAATTTGTTGGGTACTGTATGAAAGGCAAAAGAGAATATTTCTACTGAAATATGTTGCAACCTGTGTTATAATGAAAGAAAAAGAGCGTTTGTGTGAAACGCGGCTATTGGGAATCCGACAAAACAGGGGTGTGGGTATGAAGCTGAGTGCCAATCTGATTTTTGACAATCTTCCGGCGGAATTGGATGCCGTCTACCATGGTCAAAGGGAATCTGCCCTGCATCTTCTCCGCCCGGAATTCCTGGAAAAGGGACAGGAGCGTTTTCGTGCGGATCATGTTTATTTGGTGAAGGCGCAGGATCTGCCTCTGCGTCCCCGGATTGAACCGGGCGCGCTGATTCTTCTGCTGGGTGACAGCGTGTATCTGCCCCGCTATGAGGGAAAGTGCAGCGTGATCCAGCTCCGGGGGGATGTGCGAAGCAGCCATGCGTTTAATCTCATCAGCCGTATCTATAACCGTTTTGATCGGTGGGAGGAATCCCTGCGGAGAATACTGGACACCACCGCAAGCCTGAGCGAAATGATTCAGTGCAGCCGGGAGGTATTCGACAATCCCATTGTGGTGCTCAATTCCAATTTTCACTATCTGGCGCATACGGATTTCAGCTTTGTGGAATTGGGGAAAATGGACAGAATCAGCTGGGGCAGTCGGGATAGCACAGGCCTGCCGCTGGAATCCCTGAACGAATTTATGGAGCTGCATGAGATGTCCACCGATGTCAGAGAGCCGCTGCTGCTGAACCTGCCCGGAAGTACAACGCTGAATGTGAATCTGTTTGAGAACGGGGAATACTCCGGCTGTCTGTCCATCGATTATCGGAACAGAAAATACCGGGAAAGTGATAAGCAGTTGGCGATCTATCTTGCGGAGATGATTCAGCTTGCGCTTCGACGGTATTCCTCCGTGTCCGGGAGTGACCAGAGTAGGCTCCGTCAGGCGCTGATGGACATTGTGGATGGTGTCCAGGTGACCCTGAATCAGCGCAGAACCATCGATACGTCCTATCTGGAGCAGGAACATATCTGCGTAAAAATCAAGTTTCGGAGTCCTCTGGTTCAGCTTCCAGTCAAGTACCTTTGCAACGCCATTGAGGATGAATTCCGCAGAAGCGTCGCGTTTGAATACGACGAGTCATTGATCTGCTTTATTGAGATATCCAGGCAGCAGGCGGAGGAGGAAAGCTACCTTGCGCTCCTTCAGAAACACCTGACGCCGCTGCTGCGGGCCTTCGACAGCAGCGTGGGAATCAGCGACCCATTCCACGACATCTATCAGGCCAGACCCTATTATTATCAGGCCTGTGCCGCGGTTGAAAATGGTCAGCTGTTTCATTCCGACAAAATGTTCTATCCATTCCGGGATTACGCGCTCCGGGAGCTTTTAATCAATGCCATTGGAAATCTGCCAATGGAAATGTATTACACACAGGGGCTGCAGAACCTCATGCGTCATGATCTGGATTCGCAGGTCAGCTATATGGAAACGCTGCGTATTTACCTGGACTGCAACATGAGCGTAACGAAAACCACGGCAAAGCTGTATCTGAACCGCAGCACGCTGATTGAACGCCTTGCCAGAATCAAACGGGAGCTGAACTGTGATCTGGAGGATCCCGAACAGCGGCTCCTGCTCCAGATTCTCCTGAAGGCTCAGCAAATCCACGGAGAAATCGGATACAAAGCATAACAAAGCACCGCTGCTTTTCATTGGAAGCAGCGGTGTTCTCAATCATTAGCCAAGTGCCTTCAGCTTTTCGTCAATTTCTGCCAGCTGTTCCGCACTCAGACCGGCCTGGGGGAAGGAGCAGAGCTTGCGGAAGGTCAGTGCGCCCACCAGCTTCATCTGGGGATCTGTCTTGAAGCCGGGGGAGTACTGCGCGATAATGTCACTTGCAGCCTCACTCTTTCTTAAATCCTTCACCTTCGTATCAATTGAAAATGCCATGATCCGTTTCCTCCTCTAAAATGTTGGGTTGTCGATCGATTCTCTGATCGACAACCCTATTTTAGCGGATCAGACCGATTCCTGATAGCCAACAAAGTGTCTGGTTAATTGGTGAATTTCCATACAAATTGTTGAGCCGGAAAGGAATAAGTTGTGGAACTTGTTGCGCTCATCGGAGGGAAACGGAAGAGAGCAATTGGTTTTCAGTTTGTGGTTCGCATTGGTAAGCAGCTTCCGCGGGCAGACCCAGCACAGATGTAAGGGTCCAGAAGGTCATACGATAAAGGAGATATTATTATGGGTTGCACCATGACACGAACGGCATTCTGCTGGATGTGAATTATTTAGACGGTATCAGGGAAGCGTCATTTTGCGCTGGTGCAGGTGCTCTCAGTCCGCAGCGGCTCACTGCCTGCCTTCGTCTTTGTTCCACTCGCCCTGGCGGTAAAACAGAATGGAGATGACCGTAGCCACCGACCAGCCAATGGGCCAGGCGCACCAGATGCCCGTGGAGCCAAGGGCTGTAGCAGACAGGACAAAGGCCAGCACCACCCGCAGAACCAAATCGGTAAAGGTTGCGGTCATAAACTGCCGCATTTTCCCCGTACCCCGCAGGATGCCGTCCGCCACCAGCTTGGCAGCTACCACAAAGTAGAAGGGAGACAAAATCCGCAGGAAGGTCATGCCGCTGCCAAGGGCCGCTTCCGTGGCGTCCTCCATGAAGAATTTCATCAGCGCCTGTCCGCCGGTGCAGTACAGCACCACCAGCGGCACACAGATCAGCCACACCATTTTCAGCCCGGCCCGGAAGCCCTCCCGGATTCGCGGCAGCTTTCCCGCTCCCAGATTCTGCGCAGAGTAGTTGGAAATGCCGTTGCCGATGGTGGTAAAAGAGGTGATGACCAGATTGTTCAGCTTCACCGAGGCGGAATAGCCCGCCATAATATCCGTGCCGAAACGGTTGATAACGCTCTGAATGAGAATGTTGCCCACGGAGATAAAGCTCTGCTGCAAAACGCTGGGGATGGCGATGACCACGAACCGGCCCAGCAGCTGCCCGGAAAACAGCGCTGTCTTTCCTTCGCTGGGGATTTGCTTCAGACGGCGAAATACCACGCTCACCGCCAGAACGCAGCTGATGCCCTGACACAGGAAGGTGGCCCAGGCAACGCCCGCCACGCCCATCTGAAACGCGGTGACGAACAGAATATCCACGGCGATGTTGCTCAGAGAGGACACCGCCAGAAACACGAAGGGGGTCTTGCTGTCCCCCAGCGCGGAGAAAATACCCGTAGACAGATTGTAGAAAAACACAAAGGGCAGGCCCCAGACGTAGATATCCAGATAGAGAGCCGAATCCGCGAACACTTCCTCCGGCGTGTTGATGAGCCGCAGAAGGCTGTCACAGCCGAGGATGCCCACCAGCATCAGCAGCAAGCACACCGCGCCGCTGGACAGCATGGCGGTGGACACCGCCGTTTTCATGCTGCCGTACTCCTTCGCGCCAAAGAGCTGAGAGACCAGCACGGAGCAGCCAATGTTGCAGCCAAAGGCAAAGGCGAGGAAAATCAGGGTGATCTCATAGCTGTTGCCCACGGCGGCAAGGGCGTTCTGCCCGATGAATTTGCCGGCCACCCAGCTGTCAGCAATGTTGTAAAGCTGCTGGAATACGATGCTGCCAAACAGAGGCAGACAGAATTTCCAGAGCACTGCAGATGGCTTTCCCACTGTCAGATCACGATTCATAAACGTTCACCATTCTCTTTCTCAGGATTGATTTTCAAACCGAATGGTATTATAATTCAAAATAAATCATATGTAAAATATATCTTTCTTATAACGTAATATAAAATTGATATGGAGAAAGCCATGAATATCAGCTATGAGGCCTACCGTGTTTTTTACTTCACGGCAAAAACCCAAAGTTTTACCCAAGCGGCAAATGCGCTGGGAAACAGCCAGCCAAATATCAGCCGGATCATCAAGAATCTGGAGCGGGAGCTGGGCTGCGTCCTGCTCCTGCGGAACAACCGCCATGTGGAGCTGACTGCCGAAGGACAGACGCTGTACCGCCATGTGTCCGCTGCCTTTGAGCAGCTTCAGGCCGGAGAAGAGGCCCTGCGCAGAGGCGGCGGGCTGGATGGAGGCATTCTGCGGATCGCGGCCACCGAGATCGCCCTGCGGGTCTTTCTGCTGCCGGTGCTGTCTCGTTTCCGGGCCCGGTATCCCGGCGTTCATATCAAGCTGCTGAACAGCTCCACTCCAGCCGCCATCGAGGCGCTGAATATGGGCCTTGCGGATCTGGCATTTGTCACGACTCCAGCCGACATCACTGAGAAACTGCGGAGCACCCCGCTGGCCGACGTGCAGGAGGTTGCCGTATGCGGCGGCGCTTATCCATCCCTGATGGGTTCCGAGGTCACGCTGGAAGCGCTTTCCGGGTATCCGATGATCTCACTGGGGGAGCATGGAAGTACCTACCGATTCTACAGGCAGTTTTTCGCGGATCACCATGCGTCATTTGAGCCGGATATTGAGGCAGCTACCGCAGACCTGATCCTTCCCATGGTGACAGCGAATCTGGGAATTGGTTTCGTTCCGGCGTCCTTTCTGTCGGAGGAGGGACTGTCCGTATATCCAATCGCCCTTGCGGAAAAAATCCCGCTGCGTAAGGTCTGTCTGGTGGAAGCTGCCCAGCATCCTGCCACTGCTTCGATAAAAGAGCTGAAAAAAATCTGTTTTGCGCATCGCCTGGCTGCTGACAATTTACCCTGAAAAATGGACGAAGGGGCTGTTAAAAAAGGTAATAAATCACCCGGTATTCGATTTGGAATACCGGGTGATCCAATTCGTGCCCTTTTCTTAGGGCATCACCGCATAATGGGAGCTGCGGGCTTCAGCGGATCTTTTGCCCTGATCGTGCAGTATGAAAAATGGGAAATACATCCAGTATTCCCACATTTTCCATACTTTCGCTCGGGCCAAAATCTCTCGCCGAATCTCCTTGCCCCATTATGCGGTGATGCCTTAGAAGATCTTCGCGTTTTGCTGGCTGGTGGAGGCTTCGGCGATGTTGATGGAGTGGCCGCCGATTCGGCTCAGACTGTTGAGAACCTCGCCGAACATGATACCAGCCTCCACGGAGCACTCTCCGGCCCGGAGACGATCCATGTGGTTCTGCTGGGCCTGCTTGGCCTTCTTTCGGTTTTCACGCTCCAGACGGGCCAGATGTGTCAGTTCGCCAATGCCGATGTCCTGGCTGTGGAACCGGGCTGTGGCAGTGAAATAAAGCTCCTTCACATTGCCATAAAGCTCCTGCAGTTCGCTCTTTGCCACGTCAGAATAGGTCAGCTTCTTTTCGGCGCAGCGCTCGTTGACGTGGAGCAGGTGCTCGGCATAGTCGCCGATTCGCTCCATATCGCTGAGGGTCTGGAAAACACGGTTGACATACATAGCTTCCTGGGGTGACAGCTCCTGAACATTGAATTTCACCAGATAATCACTGATGGCGTCGGTAAGGTAGTCGATGACGGCTTCGTTTTCCGTAATCTCCTTGGCGCTGCGAACTTCGTTGCTCAGTATGCCGTCCATGGCAAGATCCACATTTTCAAACACCAGAGCGCTCATGCGATCCACTTCACTGCGGATCTGGAGCAGGGAGACGCTGGGATTTCCTACCAGATTCACGTCGATGTATTCCAGACGGGCGGCATCCTCGTGACGCTGTTTGGGAATGATTTTGTAGGTCAGCTTTACCACCAGATTGGTGCAGGGCAGCAGAACGGCGGCGGAGACCACCTTGAAGAGGATATGCACCATGGATACCTGGAACATGGGATCCGGGATCAGCCCCTCGATGAACTGGGTGTAAGGCAGGAACATGGTGACCAAGGTCATCAGGATGCCGCCGACCACATTGTAGATCAGATAAATCATGGCGGCCCGCTTCGCGTTGTTTCTGGCACTCATGGAGGCCAGGATCGTGGGCATGGCGGAGCCGATGTTGATACCGCAGATCAGGTAGGAGGCAAAGTGCAGCGGCATCAGCCCCTGCAGCGCCAGCGCCTGCAGAATACCCACGGCGGCGGAGGAGGACTGAATCACGGCACAGATCAGCGCACCCACCAGCAGCCCCAGAATGGGGCTCTTGGCGTTTGCGATAAAGTTCTGGAACCAGGCAACCTGACCCAGAGGCTTCATGGCGCCGCTCATGGTGTGAAGGCCCTGGAACAGCAGACCGAAGCCCAGAATAACCTGTCCGATGTGCTTGACCTTGGCCTTCTTGGAGTAGAGCATCATAAACGCGCCCACGCAGATGCAGAAGGGAGCGATGCCGGATACGTCCAACGCAATCAGCACGCTGGTGATGGTGGTACCGATGTTGGCGCCGAAGATAACACCGGTGGCCTGGGCCAGATCCATGATGCCGGCATTGATAAAGCCCATGACCATCACGGTGGTGGCAGAGGAGGATTGAATGACCACGGTGACGAAGACGCCCAGCAGGAAGCCGAGAATCCGATTCCGGGTCAATTTTTCCAGAAGATCCTTCATTTTGGAACCGGCTGCCAGCTCCAGCCCGTCGCCCATGTACTTCATACCGAACAGAAACGCGCCCAAGCCGCCCAGCAGCTCAATGATATTGGTGACAGTCACAGTAATTCCTCCAGAATGCGTTCTTTCGACTATTTCGCCCATACCATCTTAGTATACCAAGGCATCGTCCGCATTGCAACGTTTTTTTTCTTCTAGGCGTTTTTTACAAAAGAAACCTCTTCTGCCCGAAGAGGCAAAAGAGGTCATTTCGAATGACGGATACCTGGAGCAGCGAATGTAAGCTCACCCCAAAGGGAAGTGAAAACGCGGATTCTCGCCCCGTTCCGCGTCGGCCTTCGTGGGATGAACCGTTCCTCTGGGATGCTGGGCCGGAGCGTAGACGGAGGATAGCTTCAGCATCCGATTGCCGGTGTTGAACACATTGTGCCAGGTGCCTTTGGGAATCAGGATCACATCCCCGGTACGCAGACAGTGGCAATGCTCCAGCTGTTCCCGGTTCTTCCCCATGCGGATGCGGGCCTGCCCGTCCTCTACCCGGATGAGCTGATCAGTATCCGGGTGCAGCTCCAGACCGATTTCTCCCCGGAAGGGAATACACATCACCGTCAGCTGAAAATGCTTTCCCGTCCAGAGCACGGTTCGGAAATTGTGATTGCGTTTCGCTGCCTGCTCCAGATTCAGGACGCCCGGAACCGGCCCGGGATCGTCAGTAAGACGGCTGTGTGCCGCTAGGGTGTAAGATTCCATTGAAAACACTCCCTTCATGGGCTATTTTACGCACCTGCCGGCTTTTTGTGCGTTTTCGAAAGGAACCTAAAAATCTGACACATTCACCCCGAAAAACACCCTGTCTGGGTCAGCCCCTTGCCACCCTGTCCGGCGGCGCTTACCGACACGCCGAAGGAAATGGCGGAAACGGCTCAGAACATCACGGCGGAATACCTGAGAAAATCGCTGTAAGAAAAGCGGGACGTTTTCGGACGTCCCGCTTTGATGGTTATTTGGCAGCCGCAAAGCCTTTCTCCAGATCCGCGATGATGTCATCGATGTGCTCGGTGCCGATGGACAGGCGGATGGTGCTGGGGGTGATGCCCTGATCGGCCAGCTCTGCTTCATTCAGCTGGCTGTGGGTGGTGGTGGCGGGGTGAATGACCAGACTCTTGACATCCGCCACATTGGCAAGCAGGGAGAAAATTTCCAGATTGTCGATAAACTTCCATGCCGCTTCCTGACCGCCCTTAATCTCGAAGGTGAAGATGGAGCCGCCGCCGTTGGGGAAGTATTTCTGGTACAGGGCGTGGTCGGGATGGTCGGGCAGGCTGGGGTGGTTGACCTTTTCCACCTGAGGATGGTTCGCAAGGAACTGAACGACCTTTTTGGTGTTCTCAGCGTGGCGGTCAAGCCGCAGGGACAGGGTCTCCACGCCCTGCAGCAGCAGGAAGGCGTTGAAGGGGGAGATGGTAGCGCCGGTGTCCCGGAGCAGGATGGCCCGGATGTAGGTGACGAAAGCGGCGGGGCCTGCGGCATCCACGAAGGATACGCCGTGATAGCTGGGGTTGGCTTCCGCAATGGGGGCGTACTTGCCGCTGGCCTTCCAGTCAAACTTGCCGGAATCCACGATAATGCCGCCCAGAGTGGTGCCGTGGCCGCCGATGAACTTGGTGGCGGAGTGCACCACAATATCCGCGCCATGCTCGATGGGGCGGATCAGGTAGGGGGTGCCGAAGGTGTTGTCGATGACCAGCGGCAGGCCGTGCTTGTGAGCAATCGCCGCAATGGCGTCGATATCGGGAATGTCGGAGTTGGGATTGCCCAGAGTCTCCAGATAGACGGCCTTGGTGTTGGGCTGGATGGCGGCTTCCACCTCGGCAAGGTCATGGGCGTTGACGAAGGTGGCGGTGATGCCGTACTGGGGCAGGGTGTGGGCCAGCAGGTTATAGCTGCCGCCGTAGATGGTCTTCTGGGCCACAATGTGGTCGCCCGCCTGAGCCAGGGCCTGAATGGTGTAGGTGATGGCGGCAGCGCCGGAGGCAGTCGCCAGAGCGGCCACGCCGCCCTCAAGTGCCGCGATGCGCTTTTCCAGCACATCCTGGGTAGAGTTGGTCAGCCGTCCGTAGATGTTGCCGGCGTCCGCCAGACCAAACCGGGCGGCGGCATGGGCAGAGTTGCGGAATACATAGGAAGTGGTCTGGTAAATGGGTACCGCGCGGGCGTCGGTGGCGGGATCGGCCTGCTCCTGACCAACGTGGAGCTGCAAGGTTTCAAATTTATAGTTAGACATAAGAATGTACCTCTTTCAATTTATTTTTCGTGCTGAAAACAAAATGCCCGGGAACACAAACCACTCCCGGACGCAATATGGCAAAGGGGTTCAGAAACCCATGGGCGCAGCACAACACCCGGCCATATTCTCAGCCCGGGAGCGGCACATTCGTCCAAAACGGAAATTCTGCCGCAGCAGTTCCAAAAACGGGTTTCTCATTTCCATGTCCTCCTTCTAATTCCTATAAAGCAACTTGCTTTATTGGCATTATAACGCCGGTGGGAGGATTTGTCAATAGGGAAATAAAAATAATTCCAGTAGAATAGTAGGAATTAAAACGGTGGTTGTGCAGGGCATGCTTGTGTGCTATCATATAGGCAGAGGAATCGGAAAAGAGGTAGGCATACAGGGGCTGCAAGCTCTTGAATAAATGCACAAAATGTGCTATCATATCACCATCTATCTTGGAAAGGATGACAAATTATGCAGGATATTGGTATGCAGTTTCACATTCACTGTAAGGCCAGGGACGTGGGACGCTATGTGTTTCTGCCCGGTGACCCGGGCCGCTGTGAGGCAATCGCCGGCTATTTTGACAACCCCGTACACATCGGCATGAACCGGGAGTACAATATCTACACCGGCACCCTGCTGGGGGAGAAGGTCTCCGTCTGCTCCACTGGCATCGGCGGCCCCTCGGCATCCATCGCCATGGAGGAGCTGCATAACATCGGCGCGGACACCTTCATTCGGGTGGGCACCTGCGGCGGCATCGACATGGAGGTGCTGCCCGGGGATGTGGTGGTCGCCACCGGCGCCATCCGCTTTGAACATACCTCTCTGGAATACGCTCCCATTGAGTTCCCGGCGGTGCCGGACTTTGGCATTACCGCCGCCCTGAAGGCCGCCAGCGAGGAGCTGGGCTACCGCACCCACACCGGCGTGGTGCAGTGCAAGGACTCCTTCTACGGCCAGCACAGCCCGGAAAAATCCCCGGTCTCCTATGAGCTGCTTCAAAAGTGGGAGAGCTGGAAACGGCTGGGTGTGAAAGCAAGCGAGATGGAGTCCGCGGCCCTGTTCGTGGTGGCGGCGGCGCTGGGGGTTCGCTGCGGCAGCTGCTTCCACGCGGTGTGGAATCAGGAGCGGGAAAAGGCGGGCCTTGCCATGCCTATGACCGAGGACACCTCCGGCGCGGTGAAGGTGGGCATCGAGGCCATGAAGCGCATCATCGCCGCTGACAAGGCAAAGTAAAGAAGATGGGCACGCCAATTTCGGCGTGCCCATTTGGTTACTGTTCCAGATACTGGACGAAACCCAGCGTCAGATAGTCAAGCAGAACGTGCTTGTCCGGGGTTTTGCCCATGGTGACCCGGTGGCAGTGAACCTCCCAGACCTTCTGCCCGGCAAGCTCCGAGCGCTTGATCTCGAACACATGGTTCCAGCTGCGGCCCTCCATGTATTCCTCATCCCGGACGAAGCGGATCAGCTCCAGCTTGCGGAAGTGGAAGGTGGGGAAGGCGTTTTTGATGCAGGCTTCGAACAGGGTCTCCGCGTCCCGAACGCTGCCCATTTCGAAGGTGCTGCGAATCATGGCTCCATAGTCTTGCATAACACGACCTCCTCAGAGTTTTTGATATGCCTTGTCAAGAAATTTCTGGCTGTTTACGATGACGCGCTTATGGGTGCCCTTGCCGATTTCGCCGGCTTCATCGAAGGCCCGCAGGGCAAAGGTGATGACCTTGCCGTCCACCTCTGTGACCTCGGCTTCCGCCCGGACTTCCAGTCCCACCGGGGTGGCGGACAGGTGCTCGATGCTGAGCATAGTGCCCACGCTGGTGGTGCCTTCGGTAAGGGCCGGGGCGATGGCCTCGCAGGCGGCGCCCTCCATGAGGGCAGCCATACAGGGGGTGGCGTAGACCAGAAGGTCGCCGGAACCAACCATCGCGGCGGTGTCCTCCCGCTCTGCCACAGTGGAAGCCTCGCCCTTCATGCCAATTGTTATCTCCATGGGTATCACGACCTTTCTAATTAAAATATAGCCCAAAACCGCCCAGCTGTCAATGAAAAAGGCTTGCCTTTTCTACCGGGAGTGTTATAATGAAGCCATTCATCAGAAAGAGGTGACCAACCTATGGTTATCAACGATAAATTGAATCTTACCATGCTTTGCGACTATTACGAGCTGACCATGAGTCAGGGCTATTTTGCCACCGGCTACTGCGACCGTATTGCCTACTTTGACCTGTTTTTCCGCCAGTGCCCCGACGGCGGCGGCTTTGCCATTGCTGCCGGATTGGAGCAGATCATCCAGTATGTGAAGGACCTGCATTTCGGCCCGGAGGATATCGAATACCTGCGGGGCCGGAAGATGTTCAGCGAGGAATTTTTGCAGTATCTGGCGGATTTCAAGTTCACTGGTGATATCTGGGCCGTTCCCGAGGGAACGCCCATCTTCCCCAACGAGCCGATTATTACCGTTCGTGCCCCCGCCATTCAGGCGCAGCTCATTGAGACCTATATGCTGCTGTGCATCAACCACCAGAGCCTGATCGCCACCAAGTCCAACCGCATTGTCCGTGCTGCCGAGGGACGCACGGTGCTGGAGTTCGGCTCCCGCCGGGCACAGGGCGCGGACGCTGCCATTCTGGGCGCCCGGGCTGCCTATATCGGCGGCTGCCATGGCACTGCCTGCACCATCTCCGATCAGCTGTTCGGCGTAAAGGCCGGCGGCACCATGGCCCATGCCTGGGTGCAGATGTTCGACAGCGAGTATGAGGCCTTCAAGGCCTATGCCCAGATGTACCCCAACAACGCCGTGCTGCTGGTGGACACCTACAACACCCTGAAATCCGGCGTGCCCAACGCCATCCGGGTGTTCAATGAAGTCCTGAAGCCCATGGGCATCACCAAGTGCGGCATCCGCTTAGACTCCGGCGACATGGCCTATCTGACCCAGCAGGCGAGAAAAATGCTGGATGCGGCGGGCTGGACGGAGTGCGCCATTTCCGTTTCCAACTCTCTGGACGAGTACATCATTCGGGATATTCTGCGGCAGGGCGCGAAAATCGATATGTTCGGCGTAGGCGAGCGGCTGATCACCGCCCGCAGCGAACCGGTCTTTGGCGGTGTGTACAAGCTGGCCGCTGTGGAGGAGCCGGACGGCACCATCGTGCCCAAAATCAAGATTTCCGAGAACGTGGTGAAGATCACCAACCCCCACTACAAGAAGCTGTACCGTTTCTACGCCAAGGACACCGGCAAGGCCATTGCCGACTACCTGACGGTGTACGACGAGATGGTGGACGACACCAAGGATCTGGAGATTTTCGACCCCGAGGCCACCTGGAAGACCAAGCAGGTCTACAACTTCACCGCCAAGGAGCTGCAGGTGCCCATTTTCAAGGGCGGCGAGCTGGTGTACGAGATGCCCACGCTGGAGGAGATCCGCACCTATTGCAGGGAGCAGGTGGATACCCTCTGGGACGAGGTCAAGCGCTTTGACAACCCGCAGACCTACTATGTGGATCTGTCCCAGAAGCTGTGGGACGTGAAGTACGGCCTGCTCAAGCACAATGGCAGGCAGTAAGAAAACCCCGGCCTACGCCGTGGCCCTTGGGGGTGTTCTGGCGGCACTGGCGGTGGTGGTCATGAGTCTTGGCACCATCATTCCCGTGGCTACCTATATCTGCCCCATGGTCTGTATGCTTCTGGCACAGGTGGTGCTGAAGCTCTGCGGGGCCCGATATGGCTGGGCATGGTACGGCGCGGTGGCGATTCTGTCGCTGCTGCTTGCCGCTGACAAGGAAGCCGCGGCGGTGTTTGCGGCACTTGGCTATTACCCGTTGGTGAAATCCCGGCTGGAAAAGACCAAATGGCCCTGGCTGTGGAAGGGGCTGCTGTTCAACGCCGTGATTCTGGCGCTGTACTGGCTGCTGATTCACCTGCTGGGAATGGACGCGTTGGCGGAGGAATTTGCCGAGGCGGGAGCGGTTATGACTGCGGTCATGCTCCTGCTGGGCAATGCTGTTTTCTTCCTGCTGGATATCCTATTGAACAAACCATGCTTCCGATAGCAATGACCGTAGGGGGCGATGCCCACATCGCCCCCCCCTGGCGGGAGCGGGAAATGCGGAAAGGGGCGATGTGGGCATCGCCCCCTACGACTATCATTGGAAAAGGCATAGCATATGGGAACAAACTGGCATCTGTATATCCTGCGCTGCGGGGACGGCACGCTCTATACAGGCATCACCACGGATGTAGCCCGCCGGCTGGAAGCCCACCGGCAGGGCAGGGGAGCCAAATACACCCGTGGCCGGGGACCGCTGGAACTGATCTATCAGGAGGAATGCGGAACCCATTCTGAGGCTCTGAAGCGGGAATTGGAAGTCAAAGCCCTGTCCCGGATGGAGAAGGAACGGTTGATTCGGTAAAGGGGAATTTACCTAACGTAGGGGCGCCCAATGTGTCAAGAGTAACATAGGTAACACATAGGAAAGAGACATGGGTTACAGTCTGCGGATGTGGCGTTCTAGCAGTTTCCCCTCAACAGCATCAACTGTGGCAATGATGTAGTTGCGATAGATGACCGAGAATTTATCATCCTC
>JALFUW010000051.1 GCA_022786995.1 Clostridiales bacterium | reverse complement strand
CTTGCAGACTTTGCTCCATTTTTGACCATCCCCCAATATGACAAATATCTCCCTTAGACTGCATGGGAGATATTTGCGTTTTGGGATATTGTCTCATGCCCCGACCCGCGATTCAAGCCGCGGGGAGGTTTTACGCTTACGTTCAATTGCATCATGGCGCACCTGCCGGGGACTTCCTTCGTAAGCGTCAAATCTACCCCCGAAAATGAACTGCCGGACACCAACTAAGGTATCCGGCAGTTCCTTTATGGGCAATGTCATCAACTTAAGGGTATTCCGTAGGGGCCGATTGAGGCACATCGGCCCCTACACAATGTTCCGGCTTCGCCGCAGTCTGGTGAAAAAATGCTGCATTCACCGCGGGGCGATGTGGGCATCGCCCCCTACGCCGCGGTGGTCGATGCTTAAGCTGATGACATTGCCTTTATGGGGGTAGATTTGACGCTTACTTTGTACCCATGGAAATTCTCCTGTTTTGTACCATCAGAAACTTGCATCAGCAGCCAAATCCCCCGCCCATAATCCATATTCCGAAGTACATGAACCCATTGATGAGGTGCAGAAGCAAAATACACCATGCAACGCTGTGCGCCCACCGATGCTTCTCCTGCTTGGGGATAGCGATGAGTTCGGCGATACAACAAATGAAGAGAATCAGTGACGAAAGATACATACCCCATGTGAAGTTTCCGTGCATGGCTCTAGGCCCGGTTTCCGTCAGGAACATCATCTCGAAGAACGTGATGATTTCCAGAATCCAGGATAAAAGCAATATGTTGTTCTTTCTGTGATTCACAAAAGATAAAACTGTCACGATCAAAGGGAAGATCAGGTTTGAAATCAGGAGCCACGGGAAAAAGCCAGTTTCCACGTATACCCAAAATCGTGAAAGTGAAAAGATGATGCTGGATTCTGCATTGGAAGAAAACAGCACGACATACTGGTAAAGTATGGGAGCTAGACTCGCCAAAAAGGCCACGCCAAACCAAATATATTTCACCAATCCCTTTCCATGATTGTGGATCAATTCAATCAGACAGATGAGAAACGCAGCAGGTGCGAAAGCGATAACAAAATTTGGTTTGAACAGATTGGTGATCAGAAGCAGGACAAAAAAGCGAACGATAGATTTGGGATTCACCCTGCTGCTGTCTTCCTCCAGCAATTGAACGAATGACAAGAACGACAGAATTGCAAACAAGCGCATTGCGATGTAGGTTGAATTATGCCACGGCTGCGTTATGAGCGATCCCAAGAATTCAACATCGGGCTGCACGAACCGAAGATAAAATGGCGCTCTTTCGGGTATATAAAGCGCAGACAAAAAAAGCAGACTGAATGACAGAAACGTGAGAAACATTTTGCGGTTCTCATCATTCAGGCAGGGTAAGGACGACGAACACTCAATACGCTGATCTGCCCCCCCGTCCTGCAAGCACAAAATCACTGTCAGCGCTCTCCGGATGGCCAAACCAGTCAGACATACCAGCGCCCCCATAAACAGGGATATCATTATGGTATTTCCGGTGATGCTGTATAGCAGCTTCATGCATATAGACATTAAAGAGTAAGTTGCACATTCCGAAGATGCGCCAATTGCTGCCAGAATGTGCGCTACATAATCCGAGCCGAAGGTCACGCCATCGGATACAGTCATTCTGTAAGTCAGATAAGAAACACTGCAAAACACCCAAAGGCCAAGTATCACACAAGAAATGTCAAGTTTTTTGCCTTTCGTTAATTGTTTGCAAGAATGATTACTGTTTTCCATATTTTACACCTTTCCTCTCTAGAATGGTAGCTGTTTCCTGTTTTCCAAATTGCTTTATTCTCATCATCCAGCCAGTGCGTAAACGACGATCCCACAAAGGATCAGCAGCAACGCCAGAATCTTTTTCCTGTTCAGCTTTTCCTTAAAAATCGTCACGCCGAAAACAGTAACATAAATGTAGCTGGTTGCCTCCAGAATGGGACCCATGGACAGTGGAATCCCCCGGTAAGCAACGATAGACAACAGCGTCGTTCCGAAAAACAGGATATATGCAAAAATCACCAGTGGGTTCAGATACTCCCGAAGCCAGTTATCGTATTTTTTCTGTGATGCTTTTTTCAGCATTACCTGAGAAATTGCGCTGATGAACACACCCATCAGCAAAACGCAGGCATACAGGATCGTACTACGGGTCATGGCTTTCCTCCTGTTTATCCGAAAGAACATACAGAACAACGCCTGCAATTACAATAGCCGCACCCAGCAGCTTGCCGAGGGTGATTTTTTCATGAAAAAACAATGCGCCCCAGACGATGCCCCACACCACCGTAACCGCTTTGTTGGCAAAGGCCATGGTGAGAGGAAGCCGCTTGATAATCTGCTGCCATCCAATGGCATAGAAGGCCAGTAATAAAATAACAATGCCGTAATAGAGGCAGAATTTCAGGCTGAGGAACGGCACCTCAGCCGCCTTTTTGCTGCAAATACCACTCAAGGAATAGATCATGAGCATCAGATGCAGTAAAAACAGGACTTTTAACTTTGACTTTGTCATATGCTAAGCCCTCATCTCTGGCAAATAGGGCATCAGTTCTTCCGCGCTGGACGCTTTCAGAATAAAATATCCAAATCTTGCCGAGCTGTCCGTCACCTTTGCGGATGTGATGTCGTGGATATTTTCCTCTACAAGCCATTGCGGATGCGTTTTTTTCAGGATGTTCAAAACCTCCACATCCTTCTGGCTAAAGATAAAGCGAACAGCAGCTGCGCCGCCAGTCTGTTTCTCAATCACCGGATAATTCAGCGGAACGCCGTTCAGTTCTTCTGCCGAGCGGACGCACAGGCTCTTCGGTGAAGAGTCGCCATGGACTTCAAAGCATTTGCGCATTTTGTGCTTGTTCGTGGAAACCTCGGTGCAGGCCATACTGTTCCCAACCAGCCTCATTCGCTCCGCGACATAATACACCGTAATCATGGCCAGATCGGACGCAATACTGCGAATCCCGTCTACCCCGATGGCCAGAAATTTTTCCAGAGTTTTTTCCTTCTCAACGGTACTGATGGAATAAAAGAAATCTGCTTCCTTCTCTCCCACGTCCCTGCATTCCCAGGCAAACACATGGGTATCGACGCCACGCCGCTTCGCGCTCTGGATGAGGGGGAACTGAAGGAAGATGATCATTTTCAGGCCTTTACACGTTACTATTTTCATTTTTCATCCTGTCCATCGCAGAACTGTACACCTGATCACGAATCAGGTACTGTGGCGTACTGTTAATACACATATAGATTCTGCCAACATATTCACCGATCAACCCCAGCATCAGCATGATCAAGCCGCCAAGAATAAGCGTTATCCCTATCAGTGTGCTCCAGCCAGTAGGGGCTGAATTGACAGCAATCCGCAAAACAATCACATAAATCAGGTAGCACAATCCGCAAAACGCGAAAATTACTCCCACATAGGATGCCACTCGCAGCGGTTTGACAGAAAAGGACGTAAAGCCGTTCAGCCACAGCCCCAGAAGCTTTCCAATGCTGTAACCGGATACACCGCAGGCTCGTTCTCTATGCTCTACGATAACATTTGTAATTCTTTTTGTAGAACGCAGGACAAGCCCAATCACATAAGGAAATGCGCCGCCGTAGCGTTTCATCTCTTCCACTACGAACCGGCGGGCCGCAAAATAGCTGGAAAGGAACAGTTCCTTGGGCTTTCCAAGCATCACTTCTGCCATCAGGCTGTTTACCCTGCTGCCCATATTTCTGAATGTCGAATGATGCTTATGTGCATACTGCGCGTATACTACGTCAAACCCCTCATCTATTTTCCTGAGGAGTTTCCCCACCTCATTGGCAGGTGTCTGTCCATCATCATCCAGGCAAACCACGATGTCACCACTTACATAATGAAAACCAGCCATAAGGGCAGAATGCTGCCCAAAATTTCTGGCCAACGATGCGCCAATAATATTGTTGTGTAAACCAGCGATTCTTTGAATCTCCCGATATGTATTATCCGGGGAGCAATCATCAATTAGTATGATTTCGTAGGTATAGCGTTCTGTCAACTCATCCATTGTGCTGACAATCTCTCGTACAACCGAATCCAGTGTTTTCTCGGAACGATAACACGGAATAACAAAGCTGATTCTCTCCATCTTTTACTCCCCACGCTTAATTGACATTCTGATCACATCGTGGTACGCACCGTCAATGCAAGCCACTTCCCTCGTATTGCCTTCCACGGAAAAGCCAACATGTTCATAGCTTCGAATCGCCCGGACATTATCGGACAGCACACGCAAATACAGCTCATGGAGTCCAAGTTCGCCGAACGCAAACTGCACAATCAGTTCTGCTGCTGTCGTTCCAAAACCACGTCCTACCGCGGAGGTCTCCCCAATAAAGATTCCAAACTCCCCGCGCTGACTGGTCTGGTCAATATGCTGGATATAAACAGACCCAATTGGCCTATCCGATTCGCTGACTACGATAATAAACTGATACACCAGCCCCTTATCAACCTTTTCACTGAGCCACCGACTATGTTCTTCTGGTGTGATATCCTTCCGATAAAGGTAGAATCTCTTTACGCTGTCGCTGTTCCGCCAGTGAAGAACCATTTCCGTGTCGTCCGCAGTAATCGGGCGAAGATAAATTCCTTCTTTTTCCAGTTTCATATCCTACTCCCGATAGAAATCCAGCACTGCGTCACAAACTCTGGAACAATCAGAATCCGTCAGCCCATAATAGATGGGAAGTCTCAGAAGGCGGTCACTCTCAGCTGTTGTGAACGCATCTTCACCGTGGAATCTTCCAAATCTCACGCCGGCCGGCGCACTGTGCAAAGGAATATAATGAAATACGCATAGTATTTCATTTGATTTCATATATGAAATCAGCCTTGTACGCTCCTCAAGGTCCCTGCATTTTATGTAAAACATATGGGCATTGTGGACACACCCTTCGGGAATCGTGGGCAGCTCCACCTTTCCTGCCTCCGCCAGGGGCAGAAACGCCTGATAATAGGCGTTCCATGTGCGCAGACGGTCATTGTTGATCTCGTCAGCCCTTTGCAGCTGCGCCCAGAGGTAAGCCGCGTTCATGTCGCTGGGCAGGTAGCTGTCGCCAAAGTCCACCCAGGTATACTTATCTACCTGACCCCGAAAGAATTTGGATCGGTTGGTTCCTTTTTCACGGAGAATTTCCGCCCGCTCATTGTAGACGGCATTGTTGATTACCAGAGCGCCGCCTTCTCCCATGGAGTAGTTTTTCGTCTCATGGAAAGAATAGCAACCAAAATCTCCAATTGTCCCCAGTGCTTTTCCTTTGTATGTGCTCATGACCGCCTGAGCTGCATCTTCCACCACCATCAGATCGTACCGTTTGGCAATCTCCATAATGGTGTCCATCTCGCAGGCTACACCGGCGTAATGAACCGGCACAATCACTCTGGTTTTTTCGGTAATGGCCGCCTCGATCTTGGTTTCGTCAATATTCATGGTGTCAGGTCGGATATCCACGAACACCAATCTTGCCCCTGCCAGTACAAATGCGGTCGCCGTGCTGGAGAATGTGAAGCTGGGCAGAATGACCTCATCGCCTGGCTTCAGATCACACAGCAGCGCCGCCATGTCCAGTGCCGTCGTTCCGGAGGTCGTCAGCAAAACCTTCTGCGCACGAAAGCGCTCTTCCAGCCACTGGTTGCACTTCTTTGTAAACTGACCGTCCCCGCAGATCTTATGGGCATCAATTGCCTGCTGAACGTATGTCAGTTCTGTTCCCACGAAGGGTGGAATATTAAAGCTAATCATTTTCTCGCTCCCTTTTCATATGTTCTCTTGTCATATTCCAATAATTCCCGCCATATTTCATCCGGCTCAGTCTCAATTGTTATCTTCATATCTTAGCCACCTGTCTTCTCCGCCGGGAACAATGTGCGCAGTACGGCAAGCACAGTATTTTCTGTCCCCTTCAGGAACCGCTCGACAGCGCGCTCTATTTTGTTGACGGTATTATTTGAGGGTTTACCGGCAAAGAGCCAGGATATCACAATCGACAACACCAGTGTAACAAAGAACGCCAGTACTGTAAACAGGCAGCTCTTCCACCATTCCCCGCGGATTCCGTCCAGTCCCAGTATGCTTACATACATCTGATATATTTCATCGGAATATCCCCGCTGGAGGCAAAGCAGCACCGTGGCATGGAACAAATACATTTCCATCTGAATTTTCGGGAAGAAGTCAAAGATACGCAGCGGATTCTTTTTCACCGCGGCTGCGGAGATCCCAACGCGCCGATAATCTTTCTGACAGTCAAACAGGACAATATACGCGCTCGTCATAACGATATAGACCGACGGCAGCACATAGCGATAAATTGTAATGTACTTTCCTATGTGTGCAAATATCCCGTAAT
This sequence comes from Clostridiales bacterium, assembly GCA_022786995.1. Lineage (GTDB taxonomy): Bacteria > Bacillota > Clostridia > Oscillospirales > Oscillospiraceae > Faecousia. Next base: position 34,804 of record JALFUW010000051.1, on the reverse strand, counting down.
AGTAGATATAGGCATTAAATGCAACCAGCAGGGCGAAACCGAACACAACGCCAAGCTTGATAGCCTTTCTGGGGAGCGTATCTGTTTTGGGCTGCCTCAGGTTATTGAGCAGCATTCCCACGCAGAAGAAATCCAGATTGAAGTAGAAAGGCCTGTAAACCTCGGTGCTCCAATCGCCGTTGGCCGTGATAATGTGATAGTACATAAGGCATCTGAAAACCAATCCAGCAGCGGTGATCACGCCAATCGCCCCGTAGGTCTTCGCCCTGCTGTTTACATACCGTTTCAGAACCATGAAGATAAACGGTGCCACCAAGTACAGGCGCATCAGCGTCGTCAAATACCAGGCAAGCCCAAATTCCAGAGAATAGAACTCTTCCTGATAGTGGAACAGCAGCAGCGACAGCAAATAGGAAATATGTCTGAACGTCGGCTGCAAGATTTCCGGCGTAATAAAAACCGCAACCACCAGAATGTAAAACCAGTATACCGGCAAAATTTTCGCTGCGCGTCGAACATAGTACCTGATAATTCCTTTTTTTGACAGCTCATACTTATTCTGAGAAAAGCCGAAGCCAATCCCATAGCCGGAAAGGATGAAAAAGATCCACACACCCGCCCAGGCCGGCGTATACGTCAGCCAGGGCAGAGGAAGGGCCTCATTCCAGCACATCAGTAAAAATATCTTGGTATGCAGCAGAAAAATGCACATAAACGCAGCAAACCGCAGGATATTCAGCATATCAACCTTATTTCTCTCTTTTAACTCCATCTACTTCATCTCCCTTTCCGCAAGTTTATATACCGACCAAACGACAAAACCATCCATGACCGCTGTCCGGGACACATCTTCCACCTTTTCAAAATCAACCTTCACATTGTAGTTTTCTTCAACCAGTTCCAGTATCCACTGATAATGTAACGGGAAATCATCGCCTAACCTCGTCAGAAGAAGGATATTATCATTGTCAATCGCCTCATACAGAACATTATACGGGTCCTGAATTGCCTGCCTTTCCATCAGTTCAAAATACGGAACACTGTAGGTCTCCCAGTTTCCGATCAGATTCCAGATTCCCCGCTTTCCCGGGTGATTCCAAACCGAATCAGCCACATCAATTCCAAAGGCACCGATGTCACCAGCCAGAAATACCTTGTCATCGTTTTCCGCCATATAATCCAGCACGGCCCGCTCCGTGTCGGAATATTTCCACGCTTGATAATCACTGCACAGGGCATACAGGTAAGCACTGCCGCAGGCAAGCAAGATGGAAAGCGCGACGGTAATCTTTTGAAGGCCGATATTCAGAGAACAATATTTTTGCTCTTTTTGGGGATCTATGGTGCAGCACAGCACAATCAGCATAACCGCCAGCAGAAAACCGGGCATTACAACACGGTACACAGGTCTGCGGATAAAAAAGAATACGCATTCTGCCGCAATCGTACTCCCCCACGTCAGGAGCAGAAGCGGATAGTCCTCTTTTTTCCCGAATACAAGATAAAACACCGCAACCGCCGCAAACAGGATTCGATACAGGGATGTGAATGACAGCAATTGCTGTCTGCTTCCCCACACGGAAAAATGATTTTCCAGCATTCCCATGACATCAAAATCATACCGATTCCGCAGAGAGTCCAACTCAATCAAAGCTTCCATTGACTCCGTATCTACTATATCAAAATCGTAGTAAAATGCGCCGTAAATCGCCTGATATTGATTATAGCTAATATCTTTTTCTGAGAAATCCGCTTCCTCATAGGGAACCTTCTGTGCATCTCCCACCGCGCTGCGGAGCTTGTTCCAGGCCATATAATCCCGCTGAACCGGATTCAAGTCGTTCATCCATGCGTTGCTTTCCTTGAAAACCAGCATACAGCATACCGCTGCCAGCGCTATGACCAGGGGCTTCCAATTTCTTTTGAATATCAGAGATACAAAAATGTACGATGCGTACACAATAACCAGTGACAAAACCGCTTCCGCGCGGATCATCATGCAAAAGACAAACGCGATTCCGGCACAGATCCCTGTTAATAATCTATGTCCGTGGTCAATATTTTCCATGAACGCGTAGGTCATGCCGATCAGTCCCGCAATTCCCGCCCAATAGGCCACCACAGTAAAGGAAAAATACGCCAAGACGATCAGCAGCGCCACATCCAGCACGATCACTGTGCAAACGAACCCCATCTTTTCCCGCTTCACAGATGCGAAAACCATGTCCAGAACCAGCACGCTGAGCATATCCGAAAAAAGGAACACCACAGTGACCCAGTTCACTCCATTACAGATTGTAAAAAGAAATTTCAGCAGATAGCCAAGAATCAGATGCAGAAATACGACATACTGAGATGGTGCTCCATATCCGCCGCTGGCAATGGCTACCATGGTGGTGTCATCATTGGTTGCGTACACCAGCCTTCCTGTTGCGATCAATATTGCGAGAATCGCCAGCTGACTGGCAAAGGCCGCAGCACACCGCAGCCACCATCTTCGGTTATCCATAATGCTTACTTCCATTTTTCTCTCCCTGCCTAAAGGATCATTTGCTTTGTTCTCTTGCCCACGCAACCGTCTCCCGGATGCCTTCCTCAAAGCTGTACTGAGGAACAAACCCGGTATCGGCGGTCAGGTCGGAGATATCCGCCTCCAGGTGCATGACCTGGTTGGGGTAGTAATCCAGTTCGCCTAAGCCTATTTCCAGATTCGGATTGACCGCATCCCGGATCATGAGAATGTAGTCCTTCAATCGCTGGGGCTTGCCGGTGCCGAACAGGTAGATGGCACCGTCCCTGCCGGACTCCGCCACCAGACGGAATGCCCGTGCCGCATCCTTGTTATAGATGTAATCCCAAATCTGGTCGCCCTTCGTGAACTGGACGCGCTCCCCCTTCAGCATCTTAAGAATGCTGCTCATGACCATGGTGTAGGTTCTGTCGTGGGGGCCGTACATGGACACGATCCGAACCCATTCGTGGCGAATACCATACTCACGGCATTTGAGGCGGGTCATCTGACCCGCCATCAATTTTCCGATGCCATAGCCATTATCCGGGTTGCAGGGCATATCCGGGCGCAAAACGCCGTCCACATGACCGTATTCGCTCTGGCTGCCTGCGCCGATAAATACTTTGCAGCCCAAAGCATGAGCCAGCTCCACCGCGTCCAGAGAATACAAAACATTTTTTGTTTGCAGCGTCAAATCGGCACGGGGAGGCCCCCAGGGGCCGTCCCAGCCGAAGTGATAAAACACATCATACTCCTTGGGGAGCTTGCCGATCAGGCTCTTGAGGTTATCCAGATTGCACTCCACCACATCCACAAGGTCGCTTTTGGGGATCGCATCCAAGTGCGCAGAATGTTCCCGGCAGACCGCTGTAACATGGACATTGCTGCGGATCATTTCCTCAATGAGGGATACCCCCACCGCGCCGGTTGGGCCGGTGAGGATGATCTTTTTCAGCTCCATCACTTCGTCTCCTCCATCATTGGAATGTACATATTCTCAGCCAATTCTTCCCGGGAAATGAAGGGAGCCAGATCCTCCAGCGGTGGAGAAACCAGACTGCCGTCCGGCCGCCGCATGGTGGCGGACTTGGGCTCAAATTTCTGGATGGTATCCACAAATACCTCGCACATCCGGAAGCCGGGGGCCTCCAGAACCCCGCGGATCCCATCGCTCAGTTCTTGGTTTGTGTGAATTGCGGAATAGGGAATATCATAGGCATAGGCCAGCTTGGAGAAATCCGGGAAGCCCAGATCTCCGGTTTCCGGGCCAACGCCCAGCATCCCGTTTTTGAACAGATTCTGCTCCGTCAGACGCATCTGGTGGTAGCCCGCGTTGTTGATTACGAAAATTTTAATGGGCAGCCGGTTGGTAACAATGGTCTGAAGCTCCTGAAGATTCATCTGGATACTGCCGTCGCCGGCGATGCACACCACATCCTGCCGGTCAGCCGCGACGCAGGCGCCGATGGCAGCGGGCAGGTCGTAGCCCATGCTGGACAGGGCGCAGTTCATGATAAAACGGTCATTTCCCTTGATGTAGTAGGCCGCACTGCCCACAACGCTTGCCGAACCGTTGGCGACCACTGTCACCGCATTGTCCGGCAGGGAACGGCTCAGGGTATCGATAAAGGCGTAGACATTGCAGATATCCTTCTGCTCCTTCTGCTCCGGCCGAACCACGGGGTATTTCTCCTTCCAGGTGCAGCACTGATCGACCCACGAGGTCTTTTCGTCGCAGGGATTTTCCCGGTAGGCATCCAGCAGAGCATTCATAAAGTCGCTGGCATCCGCGCAGACCGGCAGATCTGCCCGCATAATGGGTTTGCGCAGCTCATCCGCGTCAATATCGTCCACAACCACATAGGCATTTCTCGCCCACAGGTTCACATCGAAGCCCACCTGATAGATGTTCAAACGCGAGCCAATGCAGATCAGCAAGTCGCTGTTCTGCACAGCAAAGTTACCGGGACGGTCGCCCATGTTACCGCCGCGGCCGCAATAATAGCGGTCTTCCGTCGCCATCACATCGATGCTGTCCCAGCAGGTGACCACCGGGATGCCCATTTCGTGCACCATATCCCGCAGCAGCGCCACACCGCCGGACAGGCGGATACCGTTGCCGGCGTAGATCACGGGACGCTGAGCAGTCTTCAGCTTTTCCACCACAGTCCGGGCTGTTTTCTTCAGCTTTTCCGGCGTGAAGATTCGCATATCCTGCGCCATCCCCTCATAACCCACCAGTTCATCGGGATCCACATAGGAACCCTGAATGTCCAGCGGGATGTCCAGCCACGCAGGCCCCATACGGCCGGAGGTCGCCTCGGCGTAGGCCCGCTCCAGACAGTAGCGAATCTGCTCCTTGCGCTCCACCATGACGGCATACTTCGTCATATTTCCGAGAGCGGGTACGATATCGACTTCCTGATTGCCCAGAGAACGAAGAGGCAGATGGTTCAGCTTAATGGTCAGGGTTGTTTTTGTCTGACCGGAAAAAACCAGCATGGGAATGGAATCCTGATAAGCGCCCACAACACCGTTCAGGGCATTGATTGCACCCGGGCCGCTGGTCACACAGCAGATGGCAGGCTTATTGTGGATTCTGGCATAACCTTCCGCTGCAATCGCGGAGGCCTGCTCATGGTGGTTATAAACCGTATGCAGTTTCGGATGGTGACCGAAGGAGTCATTCATGTGCATGGAACCGCCGCCGCAGACGGTGAACACCTGCGAGATTCCCTTTTCAGCCATAAAATCGGCTATATAGTCAGATACTTTTACTTTCATGTCCCTACCTCAAATGTGTTCAAACAGATAGCCGACAGCGGCTTCAATTTCTCCGGGTTCCACGTCATGGACAATCTCAAGTTTCAGATCTTCACCCTTCATGAGAACCGCCGTCAGACTGCTGCTGGTTTGCTTTTTATCCTTGCGGATCGCGCTGATAATATCGTCCATGCTGACAGCGATATCCTGCTTGTCAATGTGGATAATCTGATAGAGCACATTTTCAATTCGCTGTGCAGTCTGCTCCGTCATCCAGCCTCTGGACACAGAGATTCGGTTTGCAGCGATGGTTCCCATGGCAACGGCAGTTCCGTGGGGTATGACATATTTGGACATAGACTCGAAGGCATGTCCAAAGGTATGGGCGAAATTAAGCTGAATCCGTACGCCCCGGTCGAATTCGTCCTGCTCAATGAAGGCCTTTTTAAACGCGAGGCTGCTTTCCACGAAGGTTAGCAGCGTTTCGTCATCCCGCTCCAGCAGTCTTCCAATATTCGCCTCCATACTCTCGATTCCGGCTTCGCCGCGCATGACATTAAATTTCACCACTTCGCCCAGACCGCTCTGGTAATCACGTTCCGTTAAGGTCTTAAAGAAGGGTGTGCAGATGTGAATGCTGTCCGGCGGATAGAAGGTACCCAGCAGATTCTTGAACTTCTTGTAGTTCAGAGAGGTTTTTCCGCCGATGCAGCTGTCGCAGGAGGCAAGCAGAGTCGTCGGGAAAAAAGTCCAGTGGATGCCCCGATACAGAATGTTGGCGGCAAAGCCCGTCACGTCCTGAACGATGCCGCCGCCCAGAGAGATCAGCTTTGCGTTTCTCTTGGCGGGGATGCTCGTCATGCATTCACAGATATCCAGCGCCGTGTCCAGCACCTTGTTCACCTCTGTGGCTTCCAGAAGATACAGCCTGTCTTGCGGAATATTCTGGAACAGCTGGCCGCAATACAGCTCATAAACCTGTTTGTCAATGACGACGAAGGTTTTCTCGTCCACCGCCATGTCTTTCACGGGATCAAGGCTGCTGTGAATGGACACCTCATATTTCTTTGTTGCGGATTGGATCAGCATAGTTCTACCTCCCAGTGAGTTAAAGCAGGGTTTCTCCGCCGTCGGCTACAATGACGCTTCCAGTTACAAAGGATGCCTCGTCCGATACAAGGAACAGCGCAACATTGGCAATTTCCCGGGGCTCGGCCATTCTGTCCAGCAGGTTGCAGCCCTTGAATCTGGAAAAATCCCGGTTTGTGAACAGATTGGTTACTGTCATGCCGGGACACAGACAGTTGACCCGGACGTCCGGCGCGTAGTTCTTCGCCAGATAGTTGGTAAACTGTATGGCAGCCGCTTTGGACGTTGCATACATATAGCTTTTCTTGCCCTTGATGTAGTGGTGCAGGCCGTTGATGGAGGTGTTGTTTAAGATGACGCCGTGGCTGTCCTTCAGCATATCAATGAAATTCTGACACACATACAGCATGGACTTCAGATTGGTGTTGTAGGTCAGATCCCAATCCTCGTCTGTAATCTCCTCCAGACTGCCGGTACGCAGCACACCAGCATTGTTCACCAGAATGTCGAGCCTGCCATGCCGCTCCTGAACCTGCTGTTTCAGGGCTTCTACGCTTTCTCTATTGGAAACGTCGCAGGAAATAAACGAAGCGTTGTACCCTTGGCTGTGAAGCGCTGCCTCTGCCTCTTTTCCCCGTTTCTCACCGCGGGAGGCCATAATCACAGTGGCCCCTTCCTCCGCAAACCGCTCCGCGCAGGCAAATCCGATACCAGATGTGCCGCCTGTAATCAGTGCGATTTTATTTTCCAGTCTTCCCATAGTTCTCTCCAATATATCTCAAATCGTTCACACCGGCAGGCTTATTGATAACGGGATGGTGTGATAAATGTTACAGCCAGTTTCGCTGCGTTCTCCCGGAAGAAATTCCGTGCTGTCCTGTTCAGCTCCTGTGCCTTTTCCCGGATGTCACTGTATTCCATGTTGGTTCTGAAGTAATTCATCTTCTCCGGGTCATAGCCGTCAAAGCCCGCCAGCGCGACCTCGGAAACATTCATCGCCATCAGCGCGCGCATCAGCATCAGCAGGGAATTGTCCCGCACCTGCGCATTGATATCGATGAGATTGCTGTAATTCAGGGTATAGTCAAAGTCACCGCTGGTCTTGGTTACATTCGAGGTGGCAATGACCTGAATCCCACGGTTCTCCTCGCGGCTAAGCTGGGAGCTGATTTGCAGATAGCGCTTGGAATTGGTCAGAAACAGAAAATCCGGTTTCCGCCCATCAGGAATGAAGTTAATGGAAATCACAACGCATTCGTTGGTATTTCGGTAGCGTTCAATCTCCTCCGCACAGTCCAGGCAGGTTTTTCCCGGTCCGATTACCAGGATATGTCTTCCCTTCCACTGCTGTGCCAAAGCCCCCATCGCTGCGGTATCATCGCATTCGTAGCTTTCATACTCCCGATAGAGCTGCTCAATGCAGTTCTTATCATAAAGCAGCTTCTTGGATCCTTCAATCCGTTTCAGGATTTCGTTGATGGACTTGATAGACAGCGTGTGCTTATTCATCAGATAGGAGACATAATTGGGGTGCACCTTGTTGGACGCGGCGACATAGTAGAACAGGTTATAGCCCCAGTGAACCCGGTTATAAATCTCCATGATGCTGGTTTCAATCGCCTCCAGAATCTGGCTGACATGGTAGTGCTTTCCGCAATGCTCGTTCATGTACATGGCCAGAAGCTCCAGCGGCGCATTGCCGGCGCTCTTTCCCATTCCGTAGAGGGAGCCGTCCACAAGCATATCGCGCTCCGTCTTCGCTTCGATCATTTCGATGCCGTTGGCGTAGCCCATCTGGAAATTGTTGTGGGCATGGTAGCCAATACGAATGTCCGGCTTCAGATTGGCGTCCAGAACTTCAAAGATGTGATAGAGGTTACTCTGATGCAGCAGGCCATAGGTATCCACCATGGACATGGCATACGGATGCAGATCATTTACAAGCTCAACCAGCTCCAGCAGGTCGCTGTCGGAATAGGTGGTAATGGAAACCGCCTGAACGAACACTTTATATCCCAAAGCCTTGACCTTACGGCAAAAATCAATAGCCTGATGCATAACATGCTGCTTGAAAATCACCCGGATGCCATCCAGATAACTCTCTTCGCAGGGCTGCAGATGCTCAATAGCGCAGGTGCCATAGTCGATCATCCCCACAACCATTGTCTGCTTGCGATCCAGCTGGCCGAAAATTTTCCCGACAGCAGCCGTATCCGGCATAATGCTGCGATTGATGTCAAATTCACGGCGATCATCCAGAAAGCCTATTTCGATAATATCCACACCGGCACTGACAACCCGTTCAAATACGTTTACCAGGGTATCGTGTCCAAATTCCCAGTCGTTGAGATACCCGCCGTCACGCAGGGTGCAATCCAGGAGCTGTATATTCTTCATACAATCTGTCTTTTCTCCCATCAGGCTTTAAAGGCCCAGAATTTATTCAGCACAAAATTCAGCGGAATGGTGATAACAAGATTGATCCAGGGAGCCAGCCATTCCGACACGCCCAGGACGCTGACCAAAAGTACAAGCGTCGCGCTTCCGACAGGGAAACTGCCGCCGTAAGCCAGATAGGTCCGCAGCAGCTTCTGTCCCCAGGAATACTCTGATTTCGTAAAAACATACCGGTTGTTCCAGAAAAAGCTGTTGAATACGCTTACGATCCAGCCGACTACATTCCCCACGAAATATAACTTCGGGTCAATCCAGAGAAATTAGTAATAGACCTAGGTAGAGATGATCGTGTTGCTGGCACCGATGATTCCAAACTTGATAAACTGAACGAGCGTCTCTTTCCAGTTCTCTTTATTCATTTCCTTCAATGTATCAAAAGCGATCACATGTCCGCCTCCAAAAACGCCGCGATTTCCCGATCCATCTCCTCAGGGATATTCCCACCCGCCAGCCAGACCTTGCTGAACCGGCAGGTCATTTTCATACACTCGTCAATATGCCACCGGGGCTTCCAGCCGAAGGTCGCCTTGATTTTGCTGCAATCCAGTTTCAGGAAATTGGCCTCATGGGGTGCGTTTGCTTCCGCCTGATTCTCCCAGGCAGCTCCCTCTCCCCAGTGCTTACAGAACAGGTTTACCAGTTCGCCGGTGGTAACACAGTCACAATCATCGGGGCCTACATTGTAAAAGCCTGCATAGCGGATATCCTCATACTGCTTTTGGGCAATGGTCAGATAGACTGCCAGCGGCTCAAGAACGTGCTGATAGGGGCGGGTGGAATAGGGATTGCGCACACCGATTTTTCTTCCGGCCTTCATGGCACGGACGCAGTCCGGGATGATACGGTCGTTGGCGAAATCCCCGCCGCCAATGACGTTGCCAGCCCGAGCGGTGGACACCGCCACATTCCCGCTGGCAAAAAAGCTGTTGATGTAGCTGTGGGTCACCAGTTCTGAGCAGCTTTTGCTGTTGGAGTAGGGATCGAAACCATCCAGCGGCTCGTCCTCCCGGTATCCCCAGCACCACTCGTTGTTGTGATAGACCTTGTCGGTGGTCACATTCAGCACGCTTTTCACACAAGTGCTCAGCCGGACACATTCCAGAAGGTTCACCGTGCCCATGACATTGGTCTCGTAAGTATATCTGGGATCCTTGTAGCTGTCCCGGACAATGGGCTGGGCAGCAAGATGCAGCACAATCTCGGGCTGCGCCGCGTCAAAAGCGGTCTTCAGCTTTTCAAAATCGCGGATATCCCCGATTACGCTGGTCATTTTGTCTTCCAGCGCGGCCAGCGCGAACAGGTTGGGCATCGTTGGCGCTTCCAGGCTGTATCCCGTGACAATGGCCCCCACGCCCACCAGCATACGGCAAAGCCAAGTTCCCTTAAAGCCGGTGTGGCCGGTGACGAAGACGCGCTTATCTTTATAAAACGAAAGATTCATTTCCATACGCCTGCTAATTCAGTCCTTCCACTTTTTCCACGGGGCAGACCCATGTTCCAGCAATCTTTCCAGCATATCCTTTTCCCGCTTTGTGTCCATGCACTGCCAGTAGCCCCGGTGCATATAGGACATCAGCTGGCCTTCAGCCGCCAGCTTTTCCAGAGGCCCGCGTTCAAATATGGTGTTGTCTCCTTCGATATAATCGAAAATCTCAGGATTCAGCACCATGTATCCGGCGTTGATGGGTGCGCCATCCGTCCGGCTCTTTTCCCGGAAGGATTTCACCGCGTTATCGCCGCCGATATCCAATACGCCCTTCTCCTGCTCCAGTATGACCGCGGTCAGCGTGGCGATTTTTCCGTGGGACTGATGGTATTCAACCAGCTTTCCGATATCCACGTCACACACGCCATCGCCGTAGGTCATCATGAACGGCTCGTTTCCGACATAGGGAGCAACCCGCTTGATTCTGCCGCCGGTCATGGTATTCAGTCCGGTATCCACCACCGTAACCTTCCATGGCTCGCAATGCTGGTTGTGGATAATCATATCATCCCTGCCTTTGGTGAAATCAAAGGTGATATCGCTGTTGTGCAGAAAATAATCAGCAAACCATTCCTTGATCACATGCTGCATGTACCCGGCGCAAATGATAAACTCATTGAAGCCGTAGTAGGAATACTCCTTCATAATATGCCACAGAATGGGCTTTCCGCCAATTTCGATCATCGGCTTCGGTTTGAACTGACTCTCCTCGGAGATCCGGGTGCCAAAGCCGCCGGCCAGGATTACAACCTTCATGCACAGTCCCTCATTTCATTTTCTTTTTCAATATGGGCTGAAGAAAACCCAGAGTAAACTCATTTTTCAGAACAATCAGGCTTACGCCGTATACGAGCACGCTCAGGGCAACCGCCAAAACAGCAGCCAGGACATAGGACTTCACCAGAAGCCTGACAGCGACACACACAACCACAATTCCAATTGAGCCAACAATCGGCGCCTTCAGCATTTCATGCCAGCCATCGATCCGAATGCCCTGATCCATTTTTCTGCCCAGAATCAAAACGCAAGCCGCCTCAGAGACCATCGTCGTCGCCGCAGCGGCACAGATTCCGAAACTCGGAATCAAAATGAGATTTAGTACAATATTGATAAGCGCAGAGACTACGCTGGCAACCAGGCACAGCTTTTCCCTTCCCGCCGGAAGCATGGTCATATTGCCGATCCAGCCCCCGATCAGAGAGAAGAACAACGTACCCGTGAAAATATGCAGTGCGGGAGCCGCACCCAGATATTCTCTGCCCGCCATCAGGTAAATGATCGGCTTTGCCAGCGCGTTTATGCCGACAATGGCGGGCAGGCCGAGAATGATGATGAAATTCAGGGAATGCTTCAGCAAATGGTTCGCCTCAGTGTAGTTCCTTTCCGCGAAATTGGCCGAAAGCTGCGGCATGACCACCCACGCCACGGAGGCAATCGTCGTGTTAACCAAATGGTATATCTTTATGACCACGCTGTAAAGCCCTACCTCAAAATCGCCGCGGAACAGGCCCAGTATCGTCGTATCGGAGTTTGTGTAAATTATCTGGGCGAAGGTCACGGTAAAGAGCAGCAAGATTGGTGGAAGGTACCTTCTGATATCCAAGTGGAGTGTCAAGCGCGTTCTGCAGAATCTTCTCCTGTAGAAAATGTTGACTACGTTTGCACCACTTGACGCAATCACGCTGATCAGCGCGTATCGCACATAGTCCTCCGGCCGTTTTACCATCAGAAGCATCAATACCAGCGAAATCAACTGGAAGCTGATCGTGCGAATGGTCACATACCGAAAATCCTCCATGGCCGTATTGAGCCAATCCGCGCCGAGTGTAGAAAAAATCAGTGTCGAACTTTGAATGCAAATGAGGATTCGGTAATGATCCAAAGGCCGGGCAGCAATCAGTGTAACACCAAGCGCCAGATAGGCAACCAATGTGGATACAAAATTGATCGACAGTATCTGACTTGCGGTTTGATTCAACTTTTCCTGATCGCCCCGAACCTTGGCGCACTCTCTAATCGCATACGTCGTTACTCCCAGCGACGCAATCAGGGAAAAATAGCTGACCACGGAGTTGGCAAAGTTGATTTTTCCAACATTCTCTGCCATCAGAACTCTGGAAATATAGGGGAACGTAACCAGCGGATACACGATTCCGAACAGGGTTTTGATGGTATTGTAGATTGTATTGGTCTTAAAATTCGTTCGGTTCATTTCTGTCCCTTTATCTGTTCAAAAGCCGCTTCAGGACTTTTTTTGTGCCCATGGTACACAGCCTGTAGGCATACAGCATCTGGTAACGTCTCCAGTACGGTTTTTCTCTGTAATAGCCCCGGATCGACTCCTTTAGATTTTCTGTTTTCGAGTATTCCAGACCTTTATCCCTTAACTCCCATCTGGCACACCAGTACAGGAAGAACCGAAACAGGATATCCTCTTCCAGAAAGGCAAAATCCTCCTGGCTCAAAGCGTGGCTTTCCACATACGGCTTTACCAACGAGAAAAAGTTCTCGCAGAAGACCTTGTACAGCCCGTAGCTGATATTCTTTTTCTCAACTACCTGGGTGTCCGTGTAGCGGACATTGCTGACCAGCACCGCGTTTTTCCGGCTTGCCAGTTCCAGGCCTTTTCTGACCTGCCACAGGGATAATTCACAGCCATCGGTATCCTTTTGGATATCCTCGCATTCCTCATCCCATATGCTGAAGCAGCCCAGAGATGTCATATAAAAACTGATATCCCGGACATATCCATGAAAATCCGTTCTCAGGACTTCCTGTTTGTCCATTGCGTCCCCGTTGGCCCAGCAGATAAAGGGTTTGTCCCGGAGGCAGGATTCAATCACCCCGCACATTTCGCCAAGGGAACCTGGGAGGTAGAGCAGCGTATCGTTGCAGACACGCCGCAGCACGCCGTGCCCCCGGCTCAATGCAAGTGGAAAGTTCTGGTCGCGGATGTTTTCGGTGTTTCGGTAGTAATAGACATTATCGAATTGATCGCAATAGGCCTTCACCACGGAACCAGTATCGTCCTCAGAGGTATTATCCGAGACTACAATCTCAACCTTTCCCTCCAGAAATTCCTTTTGGCAGATGATCGACTCAATGCTGCGTTTCAAATATTCGCTTCTGTTGTATGTGGGGATACAAATGCTCAATAACGGTTTATCCATTTTCGTTATCCTTACTTTTCAAAAGTACGTCCTTTTTCGGCATCCACGCAAGCTGCTCCGGGTCTTCCAAGGGCTGATACAGTTCATCAATATGCTCCCGAACCATATCATCGCTTAACTGGCTGTAATCCACCTTCAGAAGCTCCCCGATCATCTCCGGCGGGAAGCGGTACTTAATCACCTTCGCGGGCACGCCGCCTACGATGGCATAGGGCGGAACATCCTTCGCTACCACCGCCCCGGCGGCAACGATGGCTCCCTGTCCAATGTGGACGCCGGAAAGAATGGTGGCGCCATAGCCAATCCATACATCGTCATCGACAACAATATCGCCCTTTGTCCGGGTGTCCACATACTGATGAAGCAGCCTGCTTTTGAAGGGATAGGTGGAAATCGTACCAATGTCATGCTCCCCGCCGGTCAGGAACGTCACCTCCGGGGCGATGGAGCAGTAGTTTCCGATTCTGAGAACGCCGCAGGTGTCAAATTGACAGACCGTCACCTGCCCGTAGGTGCCATTGCCGATCCGTATCTTCTCTCGCTCGACCAGATTTTTCCCTAGCACCGTAAAGTTGTGGGCATTGGCCTTCCGCCACGCACGCTCGCACCGTTTGCGGTTCAGCCATGTATAGCCGGGCAGAACTGCCAGCAACTTTTTAACGCACGCCGGAATCGCCATGAGGTCAGTCCTTTCGTTCCAGAAATCTGCGGGGAATGAACATCAGCTTCATGACCTTCCTGCCGCTTTCGTTGCGGATTTTCCGGCTCCGGGGGGTTTCCCTGCGGATATCCTCCGGGGTGGAAGCGCCGCCAAGGTGGATGATGGGACTGCAGGCTGCCACCTTGGTTTTCAGCCCCGCCTTGTGAAGCAGGATGCTGGTGGCCCATTCCTCGTAGTACAGGAAGGTCTCGGAGAAGATACCATCGTAGTATTTGAAAAATTCCTCCGTCAGCAGATAGCCGCAGCCGCACACCACATAGGCGTCCTCCTGCAGGCCGGTCAGCTCCTTGCCCTTTTCCACACTTTCCGCCTGCCGTGCCTGGTTCTGACGCAGTCGAAGGTGCCGGAACAGGACGTGCTTGGCGATGCGCAGATACAGGTACTTCTTTTTATAGACCACCCGGGGCGCGGCAGAGCCATCCGGATTGATAATGACCGGCGTGATCAGTCCTACGCCCGGTTCACAGGCCGACGAAATCTGCCGGAGGGTGTTCGGATTCCGAAATTCCAGATCGGAATTTGCCAGAAAAATCCGCTGAATGCCCTCCTCCTGAAGCCGTTGGATGCCAATATTATTGCCCTTAGCGTAGCCCAGATTTTTGCCGGTATCCACTACCGTCACGGTTTCCTCACCGTCAAACGCCCCGCGAAGCCGCTCCGCGGACTCGTTTCCCGAGCCATTCTCCACAATGACAATCCGGGCGCTGACGTTTTCCTGTTTCAGCAGGCTGGAAACGCATTTTATGGTCTCCGAATAGTTTACATAATTCAGAACAACAATGCCAATATCGTACATACTTTCCCTCATGCTTCCCCAATTTCTCTGAGATACCGGCTCAGAGCGTCCCGCCAGTCCGGCAGGGGCGTAAAGCCGCTGCTTCTCAGTTTCGACTTATCCAGTCGGCTGTTGAAGGGCCGGTTGGCCTTGTTCAGGCCGTATTCCTCCGTGGTGACGGGGATGACCTTGGTGGTTTTTCCCGCCTGACGGAAAATCTCGCAGGTAAATTCGTACCAGCTGATATAGCCGCCCTCATTGGTGGCGTGGTAATAGCCGTACTTCTCCGTTTCCAGCATATCCACCAGCAGCCGGGACAGGTCGGCGGTGTAGGTCGGCGTGCCCACCTGATCGTCGACTACCCGGATGGTGTCATATTTTTCGCTGAGCCCCAGCATGGTTCTGACAAAGTTTTTCCCGTTCCGTCCGAATACCCAGGCAGTACGGACAATGAAATATTTGTCCAGCGTGTCGCGCACCGCCAGCTCGCCGTCCAGCTTGGACTGGCCGTAAACATTCAGCGGGTCATAGTCCTTACGGTCCGGCTGCCAGGGAGTCTCGCCCTTGCCGTCGAACACATAGTCCGTGGACAGGTACAGCATTTTGCAGCCCGCTTTTTTGCAGGCATCCGCAAGATACCGGGTGCCGTCCACATTGATTCTGCGCACCAGCCCACGATTCTCCGGATCCTCCGCCGCGTCCACCGCCGTCCATCCGGCGCAGTGGACGACCGCGTCAGGGCGCGTCTCGCAGATCGCGCGCTCCACGGCCCTCTGATCCGTAATGTCCAGCCGGACATAGTCGAACCCCTCGCCGCAGTCAGGGGCAAGGTCGCTGCCAACGCCCTCGTGTCCCCGCCGAAGCAGTTCCCGCATCATATCATAGCCCAGCTGACCGCCGACACCGGTTACAAATACTCTCATAGCCTCTCCTTATTCCCGCTGACCAACCATAAAGCCGCCAAATCCCGGCAAGAACCCAATTTAACGCCTACTATCATACATCATTATTTGTATTTCGTCAATTGCTGAAACACAGAATCCGAACGGGCCTCGCCATCATCAGAAGATATATGGTATCATCGGCGCATCCATTCATCGACACTTTGCAGGTATGCTCCCATATCTGCCAACTTGCAGTAATTCACCTCGTCCATTTTGTGGCAACACCGCACAATGAGAGCTGCAGGCTTCAGCGGATCTTTTGCCCCATTATGTGGTGTTTCCCAAATTTTTCCCGAAAACAAGCCAATACATATAGCTCCAAGTAAATAGCCGCCCGCAAAGTCTCACGGAATGCGAAAAGGGTCTGGGAGAAGCCATAACTGGAGGTTGCTGTGTCAACTTGATTTCTCACTCTACATTCTTAAAAAATGCCCTTTGAAAATTAGACCAAGGGTAGCATTCATGCGTTTGGCGACTCAAGGGGCGAAAAGGATTGCTTTTGATGAGCGGATATGGTATCATGAAACAGTAAACAGCATTCTTCATTCTTTCCCGTACCTGAAGGCAAGTCTGGTTTATCCGGGTACTGCAAGGAGGAAAACGGTCATTGAAAACAAGCGTTTTGGGCATTGCCACTTGCTTTAACCGCAGAGAGAAGACCCTGACGTCCCTTAGCCGTCTGATGGAGGGCAACCCGTCCATCCGTTTCGACTTTATCATCACGGATGACGGCAGCACTGACGGCACCGCTCAGGCGCTGGCGGAAAAGGAAAACGTCACCGTACTGACCGGCAGCGGGTCTCTATACTACAGCGGCGGGATGCGTCTTGCCGTCGACTGCGCAAAAAAAACAGGCAAGACCTATGATTACTGCCTGCTGTTCAATGATGATGTAGCGTTTTATGACGGTGCCATTGAATATCTGGCGGAAAAGGACAGAAATACCGTGTGGGTCGGCCCCACCTGTGACGAGGCAGGCGCGCTGTCCTATGGCGGAATCGTCAAGGCTTCCCGGTGGCGTCCCGCGGTGCGTAAGGTGATGGCCGCCACCCCGGAGGGGCTGGAGTGCGATACCTTCAATGCAAACTGTGTTCTGATTCCATGGAAGATTTTTCTGTCCGCGCCCAACATTCAGCCTGTCTACACCCACGCCATGGGGGATTTTGATTTTGGATTCCAGCTCAGGCGTAGGGGTGTCCATCTGCGGGTCTCCGACCGGTTTGTGGGGCGTTGCTCCAACAATTCTGATCAGGGCACCTGGGCCGATTCTGCCCTGCCCCGGATGGAGCGTCTGCGGCGGAAGGAAACCCCCAAGGGCCTGCCCCGGAGGGAATGGTATATCTACCTGAGAGACAACTATAATCCTTTTACAGCTGTACTATATTCCATTATTCCTTATATCCGCATTCTGATCAGAAAATAGCGAAGCGCTTTCGCGGAGGGCATTGAGAATGAAAATTTTAATCAATTACGCCAACGAGCCATACCGAAAGGCTCAGATGTGGAACACATGGACGGGAACGCATATCGCGGGATTTGACCGGGTGTATGAATTTTCCCCGTCTGATATTGCCCCGGATTATTATGAACAGCACCGGGATATTCTGGATGTGCCCCGTGGAAGCGGCCTGTGGCTGTGGAAGCCCTATCTGATCGACAGAGTGCTGGGACAGTGCGATGACGGCGATATCGTATTCTACGCGGACAGCGGTGCGTTTTTTGTAAAGAAGATCGATAAACTGATCGATTCCATGGGAGAACATGAGAATATCTGGGTTTCCGACAATCCGCTGCTGGAATCCTGCTTCACAAAGCCCATCTGCTTTGAACGGCTGGACTGCGATACAGAGGAGATTCGAAGCTCCAATCAGATTCAGGCGACCTATCTGATGCTGAAAAACTGCGAGGAGACAAGGCAGTTTGTCAAGCAGTGGCTACATTACTGCGAGGACTATGAGCTGATGGCCCCGGAAGGCGGTCTCAAGCTCACGCAGAAAAGGGGCAATGGGTTTGTTGCCAGCCGGGAAGATCAGTCCATTCTCAGCCTGCTCTGCAAGAAAAACGGTATTCAGGCCCATCGTGACCCCTCTCAACGGGGTAACTGGCCGGAAACCTTCTACAGCCCCTATTATGCCTACCATGTGCCGGAGCATCCGCAGGATCATTACGGAACGGTGCTGTTCCTGCACAAGGCAGGAAATCCAGGTCTGCTGACTTTGATGCGGGAATGCTATATTACCCTGCGCAGCCGCTACCGGTATCGGAAGGATAAAAAGAACTTATGAAATGGATTCAGAGATTGAAGCAATGCTGGCATAGTCTACAGCGAAATGCTGATTTCATGCGGGCAAAGCTACTGGGATATCCCAAGGGCTGCCGGGTCGAAAAAGGCTGTGTGATCCGCAATGTGAAGATGGAGCCCTTCTGCCACATCGGCAGTAGCTGCCGGGTTTTTGATACCACCATGGGATATGGTTCGGGAATCAGCCGGGACTCCATCCTGGATAGCGTGTCCATTGGCAGATATAGCACGCTGGGGCCGGATGTAAAGGTCGTTCTCGGGCAGCACCCCACCAGAACCATTGCTTCTACCCATCCCGCTTTCTATTCCTCGAGAGGTCAGATGGGATTCACCTATGTGGACGAGACTATTTTTGAGGAGGAGCGTTTTGCAAAAAAGCCCTACCGTGTGGTGATTGGAAACGATGTCTGGATCGGCGCGTATACGCGGATCATGGAAGGGGTCACCATCGGAGACGGCGCCATCGTGGCAGCAGGTGCCCTTGTGACGAAGGATGTGCCGCCGTATGCCATTGTTGGGGGGGTGCCGGCAAAGCTGATCCGTTACCGCTTCGACGAGGATACCATTGCGGGACTGCTGAAGCTGAAATGGTGGGACAAGGAGGAAGATTGGCTTCGTGCCCACGCTCAGGATTTCCGGGATTCTCGGATCCTTCTGGAAAAAGCCGGACAAGAGACAGAATAATTCATCCAATATCATATCGAAGATCACAGCTGGGGCAACGCCGCAGCTGGGGTTCTCTTGGCAGAAAAGGAGACACAGTGTTATGGTCACCCTGTTAAACTTCATTATCCGCTTCATGAAACGAGCAGGGGGCACACTCTCCACCCTTTCCCACTTCGTCTATGGAGTTCTTTGGACCCTCGCCCACGGCCCCCGCGCTGACCTGACGGAGCCGCTGGACAAGCCCGTGATGGTTCTTGGGAACGGGCCAAGCCTGAACGACATCGACCTTCCGGCTGTGACGGCAGCAGGGATCGAGCTGGCCTGTGTCAACTTCTTCCCGAGTCGGAACGAGTCCTTCTGGACCCTGCGTCCGGCATACCTGTTCCTGCTCGATCCCGACTTTCACCGCCCAGCAGAAAAGCGCACGCCGGAGGTCACCCAGCTGTGGGCCGCGCTGGAAAAGGTCACCTGGCCCATGCGGATCATCGTTCCACAGGGCTGTAAGCTCCCCATAGAAAACGCCTCCCTGCATCCTGAAATGCTGACTGCCTTTTCCTATTCCTCAAGCCACCTGGTTTCCCTTCTGGATCGTCTTTACCGAAAAAACCTTCTGATTCCGGGCTGCCAGAACGTCGTCATTGGCGCAGGCTGCTATTTTATCAGCAGACGGGTGCCCCGGCTTTACTACGCCGGCATCGACATGAGCGAATTCAAGCAGCTGTTTGTTGATGAGCAGAATCGGATCTATGCAGATACCATTCACAGTTACAGCACAAACCGTAAATACCGAACCGACGCAGCTGCCGGAGAGTTCTTCCGAGTTCTGGGCGGGTATCAGACCATGTTTGCCCAGTTTTACCAGCTGGCCCAGTACGCCCGCCGTCAGGGCGTGAGCGTGACCAATCTGTCCGTAAATTCCTATGTGGATGTATTTCCAAAGAGCACACAGTTCCACAAAGCCGCGGATAATTCATAAACTGCTTTCGATCAAATGATCCCCCGGAGGCCAGCCAATGCGCGAAAAGCATTCCATCAATAAAATCATCTCTCTGAACGTGATCAGCACCGTCATTCTGGAAGGCATTGCCATGCTGACCGCTCCCGTCTTCTCCCGGCTGCTGGGCACGGCCAATTACGGCATTTTCTCCCTGTTCAACACCTGGTCCGGGTTTTTGATTCTGACACTGGGCGCACAGACATCAGGCGTTGTGCCCATGGCAAAATCCCACATACCCGAAAACGCTCTGGATCAATACCATTCCTCCGTCATGTGGATGTCCACGGCCTTCTTCCTTGTTGGAAGCGGAGTGTGCCTGCTGTTCGCTGCTCCGCTGTCCAATCTGCTGGGCATTCCGAGGGCAGCCTATGTCATGATGTTCCCCTACGCCTTCGGCTCCTTCTGCGTTCAGTATCTGAACACAAAAATGATTCACGATTACCGAGCGGACGTCAACTGTATTCTGTCGGTCTGCGTTGCCGTCGCCACAGCCGGCCTGTCCCTGCTTCTTGTATTTGCCCTCCCGGCTGACATCAACTATATGGGCCGCATCGGGGGAATGACCGCGGTATACCTGCTGTGCGGTGTTGGAATCCTGATTTACTTTACCGCAAAAGGGAAAACTCTGTATCAGGCGGACTACTGGAAATTCTGTCTGCCCCTGTGCCTTCCGCTGATCGTGCACGGCCTGTCTGGTCAGGTTCTCGGCCAGAGTGACCGTATCATGCTGAATTACTATCTGAAAGAATCCGCAGTCGGTATTTACAGCCTTGCTTACGCGTTCAGCAATATCATTTCCATCATCTGGAGTTCGCTGAACACTGCCTGGGTTCCATTTTACTATGATTACACCCGGCGGGGAGAATATGCGCAGCTGCATCAGCGCGCCGGACGATATATGGAGCTCTATACCATCCTGACGCTGGGGTTTCTGCTGCTGTGTCCCGATGTGTTCCGGATCTACGCAGATCGCAGCTACTGGGACGGCATCAGCATGATCCCCATTTTCGTCATCGGCTTCTACTTTGTGTATCTTTACAGCTTCCCTGTCAATTACGAGTTCTATCAAAAACGAACCAAGACCATTGCCGCAGGAACCCTCCTGTCCGGCATTGTCAACCTGATCCTGAACTGGATCATGATCCGCATCTTCGGTGTGTTTGGCGCAGTCTTCGCCACCACCATTGCCCGGGGCTGCCAGTTCGCTTTCCACTACTTTGTCGCCGCGAGAGTCATCGGCAAAAATGATTTTCCCTTTCGTCCCAGCTTTCTGCTGACACCCATGGCGCTGGTAATCGCAGTGGGCCTGTCCATCAGCTGGATAGGAAATGGATTGTTTCTCGTCCGCTGGGCCATCGGCGCGGTGCTGGGTATCTGGGAGCTGCGAAGGATTTTGCAGAGAAAATCTCTGTTCTAAAAGGAGAAGAGTGCAAGTGTTTGATTTAGATGCCTTTCTTGGAAAGTATGTGACCCTCCGCTCGGAGAGCATGTTTGCTAAGGATATTGAAGAAAATGCCCAGACGCTGTCCCGGAAGATCTGCGGTAAGACCATTCTGGTCATCGGCGGCGCCGGCTCCATCGGCTCCTCCTTTATACGGGCCATTTTGCCCTTCCATCCCGCCTCTTTGGTGGTCGTTGATACCAATGAAAATGCCCTTGCGGAGCTGACCCGTGATCTGCGCTCCACCCGGGGAATGTATATGCCGCCGGAATATGTCACTTACCCCATGGATTTCGCGTCGCCGGTGTTTGAAAAAATGTTCCGTCGGCGGGGCGGCTTCGACATCGTCGGCAACTTCTCCGCCCATAAGCATGTACGCTCGGAGAAGGACATTTATTCCGTGGAGGCGCTGTTGCAAAACAATGTGCTCCATGCGAGGGGGTTGCTGGAACTGCTGAGCCTGTTCCCGCCCGAGACCTATTTTTGCGTCTCCACCGACAAAGCGGCGAATCCCGTCAACATTATGGGCGCCAGCAAGCGGATCATGGAGGATGTGATCTTCTCCTATTCCGACAGATTCCCGGTAAAGACTGCCCGATTTGCCAACGTTGCCTTTTCCAATGGTTCCCTGCCGGCGGGATTTCTTGCCCGACTGCAAAAGCTCCAGCCTTTGAGCGCACCGTTAGATGTAAAGCGGTACTTCGTGTCCCCGGAGGAAAGCGGACATATCTGTATGCTGGCATGTATGCTGGGAGAAAACCGGGAGATCTTCTTCCCGAAGTTAGAGAAAGAACAGATGATGACCTTCGACCGTATTGCGATTTCCCTGCTGAAAGCCCACGGCTATGAGCCGCTGGAATGCGCCAGCGATGAAGAGGCCATAGAACGGGCCGTGGAGCTGAAAAACGGCAGCAGCCGCTATCCGGTGCATTTCTCCGTGTCTGATACCTCCGGCGAAAAAGCCTACGAGGAGTTCTATACCCAGCAGGAGCAGGTGGACTTTGACCGTCTTCGGGCACTGGGCGTGGTCACCTGCAAGCAGATTCCGCCCCGTGAGAAGATTGACCTACTGTTCGGCCAACTGAACGCCGCCTTCGACAAGGAAGATACCTCCAAGGAAGAAATCGTGGAAATTCTCAAGGCCTACCTTCCGAATTTTGAACATATCGAGACCGGCAGGTCACTGGACAGTAAAATGTAATATACAGGAGGCGCAATATGGGTAAATTCGTGCCATTGTCCATTCCGAATTTTGAGGGCAACGAGAAAACATATGTTGACGACGCGCTGGAACAAGGCTGGGTTTCCACCGGTGGCGCATACATCACAAAACTGGAGCAGCAGCTGGCGCTGTTTCTGCACACGCAGAATGTAGCCGCCTGCCAGAGCGGCACCTCCGCCCTGCATCTGTCGCTGGTGGAGGCTGGTGTGAAGCCTGATGATGTGGTACTGGTACCTCCTCTGACTTTCATTGCTGCGGTCAACCCTGTGAAATACCAGTACGCTACCCCTGTGTTCATCGACTGCGACGACAGCTTCTGTATGGATCCGATGAAGCTGCGCCGATTCTGTGAGGAGGAATGCGTTTTCGCTGACGGCGTGCTTACCTATAAGGGTGCCGCGGTAAAGGCAGTTGTCGTCGTTCATGTGTTTGGCAATATGGCGGACATGGAGTCCATCATGGATACGGCGGAGACATTCCGTCTGAAGGTAATCGAGGACGCTACGGAAGCCTTGGGAACGTACTATACCGAAGGCCGCTATGCGGGAAAGTACGCCGGTACCATCGGTGATTTCGGTGCGTACTCCTTTAATGGAAACAAGATCATCACTACCGGCGGCGGCGGCGCGGTTACCGCTAACACGCCCGAAGTGGTGGATCATCTTCGCTACCTGTCCACCCAAGCCAAGAACGATCCCCACTACTACATTCACGACGAGGTAGGCTATAATTACAGAATGACCAACCTGCAGGCCGCCTTGGGCGTTGCCCAGATGGAGGAGCTTCCGGAATTTATCCGCCGCAAGCAGGAAAACTTCGACCGCTACTGTAGGCTGTTCGAAGGCTTCTCCCTTGTCCGTATGGTTCCCTTCCGAGCGGGGATCTCCTCCAACAAATGGTTCTACTCTCTGGAGATCGACCGGGATCGGGTAAAAGCCTCCATGCGGCAGATCATTACCACGCTGGAGCAGCGGGGCGTTCAGACCCGCGCCATCTGGGGCTTGATCAATGAGCAGCTCCCTTACCGCGCTGAGGATACCTACCAGCTGGAAAAAGCCCCCTGGTATGCCCATCGGATTCTGAATATTCCCTGCAGCACTCAGATCACTCCCGAGGAGATCGACTGGTGCGCACAGCAGATCAAAGAGGTTTTGACCGGCTTTGCCGGATAAGGAAAAGAAGGTGACAGAAATGACAAGCTCCGGCCATTGCATCGAAGCTGGGTTGACCGTTCGGGATGCCATGAAGGAAATCGACAACGTAACCCCAAAGATTGTATTTCTGGTGGTGGGCAAAAAACTGGCGGCTTCCCTGACAGACGGCGATGTGCGCAGATTTCTTCTGAAGGGCGGGCAACTGACAGATCCTGCACTGGATGCAGCCAACCATCACCCCCTGACTGCTGCCAACCGTCAGGAGGCAGAGGAGCTGTACCACCGTAGAAACTATGTGGCCATTCCCATTGTCCGTCAGAACGGGGAGATTGTGGATATCTACCTGGGCGAGGATAACTCGGAGCAGTTTGAAGCGCTGTCTATCCCGGTCGTCATGAACGCCGGCGGCAGGGGCACCCGTCTGGAACCATACACCAAGATCCTGCCAAAGCCCCTCATCCCTGTGGGTGAGCTTCCCATTGCAGAGCACATCATGCGTCGGTTTGAAGCCTTTGGATGCTGCCAGTTCAGCATCATTGTTAACTACAAAAAAGAGCTGATAAAGGCCTATTTTGCCGACAGCGAACAGAAATACGACATCACCTGGTATGACGAGGAAACACCTTTGGGAACCGGCGGCGGGCTGTGCTATCTGAAGGGGAAGCTAAACGGGACGTTCTTCTTCACCAATTGCGACAACCTGCTGCTTTCCAACTACGCCTCCATCCTCCGCTTCCACCGGGAAAGTCACAACGTCATCACCATGATCTGCGCCTATAAGAATTTTGTCATTCCCTACGGCGTGGTGCATATGGGGCTGGACGGGGCCATTGAATCCATGCAGGAGAAGCCGGAGCTATCCTACCTGACCAACACAGGTATTTATCTGGTGGAGCCGGAAGTACTGGAGGATATTGAGGACGGCGTACCCATCGGCTTCCCTGACATTCTGGAAAAACAGCGGGCCAAGGGCCGGAAGGTTGCGGTGTACCCCGTCAGCGAAAACGAGTGGCTGGATATGGGTCAGTTGGAAGAACTTGAGAGAATGAGAAAACGGCTTTATGGAGAATAGGATCGAACTTGGAAGTGAATTCAATCTCTCGCCGAACGCACTGTGTAAGACAGAAAACAATTTGTTTTACTATCTGCGTGACTATAAAACGCAGTGGTTTGACTATGGACGCTCTGCGATCAGACATATCCCAATTCAGAAGGAGAAGACGGTACTTCTTCCTGAGTTTATTTGTGAATCTGTCACGAATTGCTTTCCTAAAGAACATATTAACTTTTATCGCATTGATGATCAGTTTTTAATTGATGTTGATGACCTTGAAAGTAAATGAAGATACGGGATGTATTTATCTGGCGCACTACTTTGGTTTTCTGCAGGAGGCAAACTCTCTGAAAATAATCCGGCAGCTTGCCGACAGATACCAAATTACAGTCATTGAGGATACAACGCAGAGTCTGTTTTCGTCCCATGCACTATGCGGTGACTATGCCCTTGCCAGTGTTCGGAAGTGGATGCCAATCCCCATGGGAGGTGTGCTCTATTCCAGCAGGAAAGAGCTTCCTGATTGCGGAATGTATCGTCAGAACAGCGATAATTCCAGAGTTTACGGTATGATTCTCAAGGATATGTTTTTGAAGATGGGGTACGATACAAACGAAAAATACAGAGAGATTTTTGAGAACGCCGAGCAAATGGCAGACACCGCTGGAGAAGTCCGGCTGATTTCAGATTTTGCACGTTTTGCCGTTGGATGTGTGGATATTGCAGAATTGGTTTCAAAACGAAAAGCAAATGCGGCCAGATTGGAAAAGGGGCTGCGGGAGTTTGGGATTTCTATGATTCGGCAATTCAGCGAAAATGAGTGTCCATTGGCACTGCCGTTACGAATCAACAATAGAGACAATTTTCGCCGATACCTGATTCAGAACAGAATCTATTGTGCAGTCCACTGGCCATTTGATGGTTTGATGCCCGAAGAACGCCCGAATGGGCAGTACAATTCGAAAACATTGATTTCGATGCCGATTGATCAGCGCTATGGAGAAACAGAAATAGACTATATGATTGAAGTTATACGCAAATACGGGGGTGACCTGTCATTTTAATCGTATATGGAAAGGATGATCAGCAAGAGTGGAATTCCTATGTTCGTTCATTCTGTAATTGGGATATCTACTATTTGTATGAATACGCATATTCCTTCATGCTCCACGGAGATGGAGACATCTATTTAATTTGTTTTGAGAATGGTTCGGAGCGGTTCTGTTATGTTGTAATGCAGCGCGATATTTCCTATGCGCCGCAATATGTAGGTTTGTTGGAAAAAGAAACCTGGTACGACTGGGAAACGCCTTACGGTTATGGGGGACCATTGACAGACGGGGCAATTTCCGAAGCAACCCAGAACTTGTTTCGTTCGGAGATACTGGCTTACTGCCGTGAGCGGCGCATTGTCTCCCAATTTGTACGTTTCCATCCCCTGCTGAAGAATTACGATATACTACCCGCAGTAATAGAAACGCGATATCTCCGTGATACGATTTTTATGGATACTGCAAGTCCTGAGATCATTATGCAGAACATGGACAGTAAAAACAGAAATATGGTTCGGAAGGCGCAGAAAAGCGGTGTCTCCATAGAAAAAAGAGATATTGCGGATTACGATGACTTCATCATCATGTATGCCGAAACCATGAAAAGAAATGGAGCCGATGCGTATTATACCTTCGATGAACACTATTTTGCATCCTTAAGGGCCTTGGCGGATCATGCTTATATTCTGTATGCTGTCCTTGACGGAATCCCAATTGCCGGCTCCATTATGCTCTATAATGACCGATATATGCACTACCATCTTTCTGGTTCCAAAGCGGAGTTTCGGAAATATGCTCCAAGTAATCTGCTTTTGTATGATGCAGCATGCCGAGCAAGTGAAGATGGTATCAAGCAGTTCCATCTTGGCGGCGGTATGGCGCCGGAGGATAGCCTTTTTGGCTTCAAAAAGCAGTTTAACAAAAGTGGGCGGGCACCTTTTGAGGTTGGCAGAACGATTTTCAATCGGGATGCGTATGAGGCTTTGCTGGCTCTCAGACATCGCGCAAATCCCGAATTTGATCCAGACAACGGATTCATGATTCAATATCGGAGGTAGTACTGTGGGTGTCTATATCATTGCGGAAGCCGGTGTGAATCACAACGGCAGTGTGGAACTGGCGAAGCAGCTGTGTCTGGCTGCAAAGGAAGCCGGAGCAGACGCCGTCAAGTTTCAAACCTGGATCACTGAAAAAATTATCACCCGGACTGTCAGACAGGCAGATTATCAGGCGGAAAACACCGGAAACGCACAGTCACAGTTCGATATGCTCAAAAAGCTGGAGCTGTCCCACCACCAGTTCCGAGAAATCAAGGCCTATTGTGATGAGATTGACATTCAATTTGCCTCCACCGCCGATGAGCCGGACAGTCTGGATTTCCTGGTGGATTTGGGTATCCCGTTTATCAAACTTGGCTCTGGAGAGATCGGCAACATTCCCTATCTGCGGTATGCGGGAAGCAAAAAAATGCCGGTGATTCTGAGCACCGGCATGAGCATGCTGGCAGATGTGGAACGCTCTGTGAACGCTCTGCGGGAAGGTGGCGCGGAGGACATCACACTGCTGCACTGTACAACGAACTATCCCTGCCCCTATGACAGTGTCAATCTGCGGGCTATGAATACGCTCGGAAATGCCTTCAGCCTGCCGGTGGGCTATTCTGATCACACCGTAGGAATCGAGGTTCCCATTGCAGCAGCAGCCATGGGTGCGACAATCATTGAAAAGCATTTCACTCTGAACCGGCATTTGGAAGGCCCAGATCACCTGGCAAGCACCGAGCCGGAAGAATTCAGGGCAATGACAACGGCTATCCGAAATGTGGAAGCCGCTCTGGGAACCAGTCGAAAAGCGCCGACGCCGGCAGAGATGGAAATCTCGCAGGTTGTTCTCAAACGGATTGTCGCAGCAAGACCTATCCCTGCCGGGAAACTTCTGGAGCCGGAGGATCTGTCCGTCAAGCGCAGTGATACCGGCCTTCCTGCCAGCGTGTGGGATCTGGTTGTAGGCACCGTTGCGAAAAAAGACTATCGTGTGGATGAAGGTGTTGAATTTTGATGGACATGAACGCGAAATACCGAGTCTGCGTTGTGACTGGAACTAGAGCTGAATACGGGCTTCTCCGCAGCTGCCTGTTTCTGCTTCAGGCGCGGCCCGATGTAGAGCTGTTGTTGGCTGTGACAGGGACGCATCTGCTGGAAAGCTTCGGCAATACCCAGCAGGAAATCGCCCAAGATGGTTTCACCTATATCCCAGTACCCATTCCCATGGAGGATGACAGCAAAGCCGGAATGGCAGTCACCACCGGCGTGGCGCTGGAACGCTTTGCGGAGCTGTTTCGCAATAAAAAGCCGGATGTTCTTCTGATTCTTGGAGATCGTTTCGAAATTTTTGCAGCCGCTACGGCAGCCCATCTGATGGGCATTTCCATCGCTCACATCTCCGGCGGCGACGTGACCCAAGGCGCTGTGGATGACGCCATCCGTCACTCGATTACCAAAATGAGCACCCTTCACTTCCCAGGCTGCGCGGATTCAGCAAGACGAATCATTCAAATGGGCGAGCAGCCGGAAACCGTGTTCAATGTAGGCGAGCCGGGCATCGATAACTGTCTCCGCCTGCCAAAGCTATCCCGTCAGACCCTTGTGGATGATCTGCATTTCCCCCAGCTGCTGGGAGATTACAGTGTTGTGACCTTCCACCCGGTGACGATGGAGACAAATACTGCCGAAGGACAGGTGCGGGAGCTGATTCGGGCAATGGATGCCATGGATGGAATGTCCTATGTGATCACCATGGCAAACGCCGATGCGGGAGGGCGTCTAATCAATGATATTTGGATGGATGAGGGAAAGAAACGCCCCAACTGGCTGGTAGTCTCCTCTCTGGGGGTCCAGCGGTATCTGTCCGCGGTGTCCTATGCACGGCTGGTCATCGGCAATTCCTCCAGTGGGATCTATGAGGCACCGGCACTGGGAACGCCCACCATCAACATTGGAGACCGTCAGAAAGGCCGGATGATGGCAGACAGTGTTCTGTGCGTTCCGCCGGAAGCCGCCGCCATTTTTTCCGCCATGGAAAAGGCACTGACACCTCAGTTCCTGCAGATGGCCCGGTCTGCCCCATCTCCCTTCGGTGACGGCACCGCATCACAGCAGATTGTGTCGATCCTGATGCGGTATCTGACCAGGAACCCTGGCTGTGTGGAAAAAACCTTCTATGATATTGATTTTTCTCTATGAGGATTTATTATGAAATGTTTGGCAGTCATCCCCGCGAGAAGCGGTTCCAAGGGATTCCCTCATAAAAATATCGCGCCGCTTCATGGAAAACCTCTGATGTTCTACACTATTGATGTCGCTCTTTCCTCCGGCTGCTTTGCGGAGGTCATGGTATCCACCGATTCCCGGCAGTACGCAGACATTGCCCAGCAGTGCGGCGCGTCGGTGCCCTTTCTGCGCTCGGAAACTACCTCCAGCGACAGCGCCGATTCCTGGGACGTGGTCAGGGAGGTGCTGACCAACTACGATCAACTGGGAATGACCTTCGATTATGTGGCGCTGCTTCAGCCCACAACCCCCCTTCGCAATGTGGAAGATATCCGTGGCGTGTTTCGAATGCTGGCGCGCCCTGAAGTTGAGAATGTTGTAACTGTGACTCAGACTTCCCACCCGGTGCAGTGGTGCTTCCGAATGCCTTCGGACGGCTCAATGGCGGAAGCTGCATCTTCCCCCGACTTTTACAAACGGCGGCAGGAATTGGAAACATATTATACACTCAATGGTGCCGTGTATTTGGTTCGGGCAGACCGCATCAGGGATCCTAGCTACAATTTTTATGCTGACCATTGCCATTGTTTCGTTATGCCCCCGGAGCGTTCCATCGATATCGACCACGAAAGTGATCTTTCCATTGCTGAGGTATCTCTCCGACAGAAATAGAAAGGACTCACGGCCCTATGATATCACTTTTCCTGACGCTTCTCATTTTACTCTCCGGCAGCCTGCTTGGCGCGGTACGGTTTCACAGGCGGTTCGAGGAGATCATCCCCATCACCTGCATCGGAATCGTCATGATTCTGTTCTTGTTTGGGCTGCTGGATCATCTGCTATGGGGCGTATACGCCGTCATCGCGGCGGCGGTGGGTATCTACGGCTATGTCGCCTTCCTGTGCCTGCGAAAAGAGCACCGGGCCAGCCTTGCCCGGCATCTGTTCACCCCGGGCTTGCTCATTTTCCTGGGCTGCTTCTGCTTTTACCTGCTGGGCGATTTCAACCTCCGCGCAACCGTGACAGATGAATTCTCCCACTGGATGTACTGTGTAAAAACCACAACGTATCTGGACGATCTGAGTACAAACCCCGCTGCCTATTCCACGTTCCCCTCCTATCCGCCGGGAATGTGCCTGTTTCAGTATTTCTTCCAGAAGATCTATCTGCTGGCAAAGCCGGGAATGCCCTTTAGTGAATGGCGCGCGTATTTTGCTTATCAGCTTCTGCTGGTGTCCATGGCAATGCCCTTTTTGCGGCGGCTGTCCGTTAAGCGTCCGCTGGAGCTGCTGCTGAGCGCTGCGATCCCCGTCTTTATTCATCTCCCTTTTTTCTTTCCCTGGAATTTCACCGGTGTGATGATTGACGCCTTTGTCGGCGCCGCTGCCGGTTATACCTTCGCTATGGTACTTCTGGGGAATGATTGCGACCCGCTGACGCCGGCATACCTCTGCCTGTACTGCGCCATGCTGGTGCTATCCAAGGACGTGGGACTATTCTTCGCCTGCTTTGCTGCCATCGCCTATCTTATCCGGCGGCTGTGGGGGCTGAAAAACCGCCGGGAAGTTCTCGTTATGGGACTTCCCCTGATCACATCGCTGCTGGCAAAGCTGCTGTGGAAGCTTGAGGTTGACTTCTCCGGCTGTGTGGTGCGGTTCCATAATAAGATCGATTTTCTGCATTACACGAAAATGTTTTTTCTGGGTGGTGACAGCACCTTCCGTCAGACAGCAGTTGACCGCTATAAGGACGCTTTCTCCACCTTCCGCATCCTCTATAACCCTATTCCCGTCACCTATTTTGCGGCATTCTGCGTAGTCACCCTGCTGCTGGCGTTGCTCGTTTGGGGACTGATCCGTCAGGGATCTCCCAAGAGGGCTACCATCAGCACAGCCGTGCTTCTGCTGCTGTCGCTTTGTGTCTACATCTATTCCATGGGCGCGACCTATGTGTATAACTTTGGTGAAAGCGAAGCTCTGGAGCTGGCATCCTATGACCGCTATCTCCGCATGGCGTTTGTATCTGTGTGGATCGTGCTCTGGCTGAGCCTCTGCCAGCTGATTTCTCATATGGCTTCCCCGCGCCGAGCCACGTCGTGCGCCGCAGCGGGACTGGCTGTGCTGCTTGCCGTCACGCCCATCAGCGATGCCCTCCTTTTTATCACCCGGGATGATGTGGAGCAGTCATTTGCCCGTCGGGGGCAGTTCATCCCGCTGACAGAGCGGATCGAAGACACCTGCGATCCGGGCGACAGAGTTTATCTAGTCTGTCAGGAGTACGTGGAGGACGCGGCACTGATCATGCGCTTCACTGCCTATCCTGCCAAATTGAATGGCAGTCCCTTTGGAATGTGCTTTGAGCCGACAGGTATGGACACGGGCGGCGTTTCTGACCGTGCCGTTTCAGCCGACAGCTGGTGGGACTGCCTGAACGCAGATTACGATTATGTGGCAATTCTGAACGCGGATGACTACTTTGTGGATACCTTCGGCGTTCTGTTTGAAGACCCGTCCCAAATCGGGGCCAACACCCTTTTCCGTTTCGATCACGAAAAGGGCTTGCTGGTCATCTGCGATCCAACATAACATAAAGGGTGCTTTTAAAAAGTCCCGTTCTCTGCGGCAAAATAGTTGCTTGTCACTATTTTGCCTTGGCTCCGCCAAGCTTGTGCATTAAATTCTGGATAGTAATAGCACAAGCCTATGCTGCCATAGGTACTGACTGTCCAAAGTTCTTTCTGTCAGAAGGACTTCGCTTTGTATCCACAGTTTTGTATTAACCTACAAATGTCGTTTTGGTATAATACAATCAGGATGAGAAACAAATTTCGCTTAAGGTTCCGCCTTATTGCAAAGTGCTTTCGTGCGTTTTTTGACGCTGTTTTTTATGGCGGTATTTGTTCTTGGCTGCTGACTCACTGTGTTCATGTGGTTCTGTTTTACTATTTGCGATTTGGAAAAGGATGAGAGGAAAAATGCATTCTAAAATCAGGGAAGCCTGCGGCATTCTAGTGACGCTTACCATATGCTTTTTTGTGTATTGTTGTATGGGAATCCTCTTGAAGGGTTCGTTGTTTGATACCATGGCTGTATCACTATGGCACATAGCAGGTACCATTCTCCCTGGAATGGCATTGGCCGCGTTGCTGTCCAGAAAGCACGCACAGTACCGTATCATCGGGTGGCTTACAATCAGCTTTGCTTTGGGTTATTGCGCGAACATCCTATCATATTTTCTGTTCGTCCCATTTCAATTGCAGATGTTGATTCCATACTGGGGAATTGCGTTAACTGTGGGTTCTCTCTTTGTGCTGGTGAGAAGTGAATTCAGATTTTCGGTTCAAAAAATCAAGAGAGCAGACATGATGGGATTGGCATGTTTGACTGTGTGCCTTGGGATCACTTATCTGTGTTACAGCGCATATAATGCGGCTCCTGTTTCCAACGTATATCCCACTTATGCAACGGATTTGATGTACTGGATTGAAAACGCATCCGCACTTGCGAATTCCTTTTTGCCCATAGATCCGCGTGTGAGCGTAGGGGAGACATATTATTATCACTTCTTTTCCAGTATTCAAATTGCATATGTCAGTCTTTTAAGTGGGGCGGATATATTTACATTAGGTACGGTTTTTTTTGCGCTTGGAAAGACAGTTTTGTGTTTCGGGGCGTTTTATCTTCTGCTAAGCAGGTATTCACCAAAGCTGCAATGGTTTGGGCTGATTGCAATTTTATTTTGCACGGGATTGGAAGAAAAATCGATTGTTACATATTGCCACCATTTGTGGATCAATCCATTTGGATTTGATATCGGCTATGCATTCGAAGCCTTATTTCTCTATTGCTTTTTGCGCCAGGAAGAAAACAGTTTTGATTTCAATAACTTCCTGCTGTGCATTCTGTTCTTTGCTGTTTGTTGCGGAAGCAAGGCACCTAATGCGCTCGTTATCCTGGTAATACCTGGAGTAATCTGCTTGAAGTGGCTGACTGAGAAGGAATACACTAAGGCATTCGGGTACGGGCTTTCCCTGCTGTTTATATTTGCTTTGATCATGATAACCTGTATCGGACTCTTCATAGCGTCCGTAGGAAACGGAAGTATGGAAATTTCCGTGCCAGACGGTGAGAAAGTTTTGCAGACGGTTGTATATTCAAATCCACTTATTATTGGTTTGTTTGCACTGTGTCTGGGCCTGTTTGTTCTGGATAAGAAAGTAAGAAGTATTGTCAGCATAGCGGCATCGTTATGCGGCTTTTCAGGCTTGCTTCTGGGTGTTATTGTGACTCAGGACGGCCATAGTGAGATGTATTTTACGATGTCTGCATTTGTGCCGTGTCTGCTATTCGCAGCAGAAATATTAGACCGATATGAGTGGAAACATATCGTCGCAACGAGGACGGTTGCTACACTGGCCGGATTTGTGATGGCCGGAGAGATTGTCTCCATGTTGTTTGTGGGCTATCACGGAGGAATTGGTCAGTATGCTAAGAAAGGATTAGAAAATATTCTTTGCAAGGATGCTGTAGCCCAACAATTCTGCGATGCCTCCTCGTTTACCTTCGCTGATTACGATGCATTGGCGTGGGTTCGCGATAATACTCCCAGAGATAGCGTGCTGTTAAGCGACAGATCTGTGATTAATAAAGAAGATGGATTCATGTATTACGGAGCGTTTTCCGAACGACAGCAATATCTGGAGGGCGATAGATACTTCAGAGACAGATATCTCGAAGAAAGAACCCGCCGCAGGCTGTTCATTGAGCAGGTGTTTGCAAACGATAAAGATGCGCTAAAGCGCATCGCAGAGGAAAACATTGACTATGTGATTCAAACAAAACGGATCACCCCCGGATTTGAGGGCAACAGCAGTATTCTCCGTTTAGCCTACGAGACGTCAACTGTTCGGATCTATGAAGTCGTTCAATGATGCGGCATTTTCCGTTCTGCTCCAATGCAAAACTCTGGCGACGATAAAATGGGGCTGTTATAATACCCCAAAGGAAAAGTAGATTCTCTTCGGAAAGGAAGATGATCTGCATTTACTGTTCACTATGGTTTTGGCTGTGTAAGCGTAAAACCTCCGTGCCGCCGTTACAAAACATACAAGGGACGAACTGGTTCTGAATTCGGCATACCAAGATAATCTCATGCATGCAGATTGCCATTTGATCTTCCGGCAGCAATTCCCAATTGCGCAGCCGATGCCCGGAGGGCAGCGTTACTTGGAACAATTCTTGTTCACCGGGGTTTGGGGCGGAGCCTCAACAAGTAGAAAACACGCAGATCCGCCAGGGCGGGTCTGCGCGTTTTTTGCATATGGCGCGCCATAAGCATTGCTTGCCAATTTTATACCAAATTTGTTTTAAACTGGTTATCCCGACTTTCATGTTATCCCGACTTTTCAAAAAAGGCCCGCAGCGCCAACAACTTCGGGTAGAAAAGTCGGTATAACACTTTGCCCTTTCAGGGGAAAGGAACCCGCGGTTTTGCAAATGTCGTTATAACCAGGTGCATTTCCTGGTTGGTTTTTATGCCGGGAAATTGGTAGTACCGAGATGCTTTCCGTTATTTTCATGAAATCCATATTTGTAAATGCTAATATCTACTTGAGCCACACCCCGGGAAAATGACAGCGAATATTTGAGCCACCTTGCAAGATGCCCTACAATAGGATCAGAGCTATTGTAGGAGGAAAAGAAAAGGTGGTAACTTCCGTGGATGTGTACA
>JALFUW010000115.1 GCA_022786995.1 Clostridiales bacterium | reverse complement strand
ATCATTAAGAAGCATGTCATTGCGAGCCAGTGCGCACACTGGCGTGGCAATCCGTACTCCATATTGTAACGGGTACGTTATTAGAGCGTGAAAAGGGGAACGGATTGCCACGTCGGGCTTCGCCCTCCTCGCAATGACATCCTAAATCAGAAAAGTTCTTCTTTATCTACCAAATCACTTACGGTCGAGGGGCCCAAAGGATGTGGGATACCCACCTGGCGTTCGTAACGCATTGGATGGCCGCTCTGCGGTCAGATTTCCGAGATAACGGGCAGAATCATGGGGTTGCGCTTGGTGGCCTTGTACAGGTAGCCGCTCAGGTCATTTTTGATGGTGGACTTGATGGCGGACCAATCCCGGATGTTCTTGCGCTGGCAGCGCTCGATGGCCTCTGCCGCCACGTTCTGCAGGGCGTCCATCAGCTGCTCGGACTCCTTGACGTAGATGAAGCCCCGGGTGATGATGTCCGGCCCTGTGATGATGCTGCCGTCCTCGGCGCTCAGGTTCACGCAGACCACGATCATGCCGTCCTCGGCAAGGTGCTTCCGATCCCGCAGCACCACGCTGCCCACGTCGCCCACGCCGGTGCCGTCCACGAAGACCTTGCCCGCGGTGACGGTGCCCTTGAGCTTGCAGCTCTTGGATGTCAGCTCAAACACAGAGCCGATCTCCCCGATGAAAATGTTCTTGGGATTCATGCCCATGGTCTGGGCCAGCTTCGAGTGAATTTGCAGATGCCGCTGCTCGCCGTGAATGGGGAGGAAGAACCGGGGCTTGACCAACCCGTGAACGATCTTCAGCTCCTCCTGACAGGCGTGGCCGGAGACATGCAGACCCTCGCTCTTTTCGTAGACCACATCCGCGCCCTTGCGGTATAGCTCGTTAATGATCTTGGACACGGCCTTCTCGTTTCCGGGGATGGCGGAGGCGGAAATAATGATCCGATCACCGGCGGTGATTTCCACCTGCTTGTGGGTGTTGAAGGCCATGCGGTACAATGCGGACATATTTTCGCCCTGAGAGCCGGTGGACACGATGACGATCTTGTTCTTGGGCAGGCTCTTGATGGAGGCTAGGTCTACAATGGTGCCCTGTTTCACCTTCAGATAGCCCAGCTCCTGGGCCACTTTGAGCATATTTTCCATGCTCCGGCCGGTGACGGCCACCTTTCGTCCGTGACGCTGGGCCGTGGCGACAATGGACTGGATGCGGTGCATGTTGGAAGCGAAGGTGGTGACGATGATGCGCTGGTCGCAGTTGCGGAACTGCCGTTCCAGACTTTCCGCCACCAGATTCTCGCTGGGGGTGTAGCCGCTGCGCTCGACATTGGTGGAATCCGACAGCATGGCAAGCACGCCCTTGCTGCCCAGCTCGCCCAGACGGGCTAAGTCCATCATGCCGTCCTTGGCGGTGGGGTCGATCTTAAAGTCGCCGGTCATGACCACGGTGCCCACGGGGGTGTGGATGGCGAAGGCCACGGCGTCGGCAATGGAGTGGTTCACATGGATAAATTCTACCTGGAAGCATCCGGCCTTCACCACGTCACCGGGCTTATGGGTGATGAGCTTGACCTTGTCCGCCAGCTTGTGCTCTTCCAGCTTGAGCTTAATCAGACCGTTGGTCATGGCGGTGCCGTGGATGGGGCAGTTTACCTCCCGCATGGCATAGGGGATGGAGCCAATGTGATCCTCGTGACCATGGGTGATGAAAAAGCCCCGCAGCTTCTTCTGGTTGGCTACCAGATAGGAAAAGTCCGGGATCACCAGATCCACGCCGTACATATCCTCCTCGGGAAAGCCCACGCCGCAGTCCACCACGATCATGTCCTTTCCGTATTCCAGAACGGTAATATTCTTGCCGATCTCGTCCAGACCGCCAAGAGGGATAATCTTCAGTTTTTCAGCCAAAACAATACTCCTTTCAGTGTGCGCAAAGGGATTCTTTGCGGCAGATATGTCCAAAATGGACGCAACAAGCAGGCAGCCGCATTCCGTAGGAAAAAGGCCCTGAATCGCCTTCACCATGGAGAACGCCTGCAATCTATTCTTTTCCAAATGCGCGCGAAAGCGCGGAATTTGCTTCCGGCAAAAGCCCGACCCGGAAAGCGCCATCAATAGTATAGCACAAAAACGCGCAAAAGTATACAGAAATTTATAAAGCCTTTTTTACGAAATCTCGGAAAAGTAGTTGCGGTATTTGGTGGGATTTGCTATAATGGGAGTCCTACTATGGATTGCTATGCGCGTAAGGAGGCGACGGTCAGATGAACAGAAAGCTGGACAGGCTCTTAAAGCCCGGTATGGGCGTATACTTTTTCGTGATGGCGGCCTTCTGTGCGGCGGCGCTGGCGCAAGGGTATTACTGGCTGGCAGCGGTGGAGACCAGCGTTACACTGGTGGTGTTCATGCTGTATGTGATGAACCGCAACCGCCGGAGCAGACAGCTCCAACACTATATCCAGTCCATGTCCAACACCCTGGAAGCAACCGCTCAGGGGGAAAGCCCCCTGCCCGCAGTGCTCGTGCGATTGGGCGACGGGGTGATCATCTGGGCGAACCACCGCTTCAGCGAGATGACGGGCTATGCCGACACCATGATGGAGCAGCAGCTGGAGGAGGTTTTGCCGGACTTTTCTTTGGATTGGCTGGAATCCGGCAAGACGGAAAGCCCGCTGGATGCTGCCCTTGGCTCCAGACGCTACCGGGTCTACGGTACCACCGTCCGGGCGGAGGACAGTCGCGGCACCATGCTGGGGGCGCTCTATTTCAGTGACCTGACGGAGCTGTACCAGATCCGGGACGAATATATCCGCTCCCGTCCGGTGGTCTCCATTATCCTGATTGATAACTATGAGGAACTGACCAAAAACCTGACGGAAAGCGCCATTTCCACCATGAACGCCAGGATCAATGATACCATTACCCAGTGGACGGAGGGGTATCACGGCCTTCTACGGCGATTGGAGCGGAACCGCTTCCTGTTCGTCTTTGAAAAGCGGGATCTGCAGCGGGCAGTGGAGGATAAATTCTCCATTCTGGAGAGCATTCACGAAATTACCAACCCATCTGGCCTGCCGGCCTCCATTTCCATCGGCCTTGGCGTGGACGGCGGGAGCTTTGAGGAGGCCTATGATTTCGCGGCCCTGAGCATCGAAATGGCCCTGAGCCGTGGCGGCGACCAGGCGGTTGTGAAGGATCGGTTCAATTTCAGCTTCTACGGCGGACGGAACCGGGAGGCGGATTACCGCAGCAAGGTGCGCTCCCGTGTCACCGCCAATTCTCTGATGGAGCTGATCGGACAGAGCGGCCATGTGTTCGTCATGGGTCACAAAAATGCCGATCTGGATGCCGTAGGCGCTGCCATGGGCGTGTGCTGCCTGTGCAGAAAGAAGGGCAAAAAGTTCAGCATCGTCATCGATACCGAAAAGAATGCCGCGCCAAAGCTGATTTCTCAGATACAGGCGGAGCCGCAGTACCGGGAAGCCTTCATTTCCGGGCAGGACGCCCTCCTGATGGCGGACAACCGCAGCATTCTGATCGTGGTGGATACCAACCGTCCCGATCAGGTGGAGTGTAAGCCCCTGCTCGAAGCCATTACCAAGGTCTGCGTCATCGACCATCACCGCCGGGCGGCGGACTATATCAGTCCTGTGGTGGTCAATTTCCATGAGCCGTACGCCTCCTCCACGGCGGAGCTGGTGACGGAGCTGCTGCAATACGCGGTGGAGAAAAACGATGTGCTGCCCATTGAGGCCAAATCTCTGATGGCGGGCATCTGTCTCGACACCAAGTTCTTCAATGTCCGCACCGGCGAGCGCACCTTTGAGGCAGCGGCGTCTCTGCGGCGGCTGGGCGCGGACACCACGGAGGTTAAGCTGCTGCTGCAAAATGACTTCCAAGACACCATGACCAAGTACCAGATCATCAAATCCTCCCGGCTCTACCGGCAGGAGATTGCCATTGCCGCCCTGAATAACCCCACCAGCCGGATATTGGCTGCTCAGGCGGCGGACGAGCTATTAAACATTTCCGGCATCACCGCGTCCTTTGTGCTGTACCCGGAGGACGACCAGGTGATTATTTCCGCCCGGAGCATCGGCTCGGCCAATGTGCAGATGATTCTTGAGCCCTTGGGCGGCGGCGGCAATACCGCAACCGCCGGCGCGCAGGTAAAGAACGCCGACGTGAAGGAGGTTCTTGACCGGCTGGTAGAATCGATTGATCGGTTCTACGAAGACTAAGGCGGTTTGTATAGATACAAGATACGGAGATACAAGATACAAGATATCTTCCGTAGTTCCCCCTATCTTGTATCTCGTATCTTATATCTTGTATCTAAATCTGAAGGAGATTTTATCATGAAGGTTATTTTATTGCAAGACGTGAAGGGCAAGGGAAAAAAGGGTCAGATGCTGGAGGTTTCCGACGGCTACGCCCGGAACTTCATGCTGCCCAAGAAAATGGCCATTGAGGCCACGCCTGACGCCATCAATACCATGCGTATGAACGACAAGGCCACCCAGGAGCGCATCGCCAGAGAAAAGGCGGAAGCGCTGGCTGTCTCCAAGCAGCTGCGGGAGCTGACCGTCACCGTCACCGCCAAGGGCGGCGGCAACGGACGGCTGTTCGGCTCCATTACCAACGCGGAAATCGCCGAAGCGCTGGAAAAGAAGACCGGCATCAAGCTGGATAAGCGGAAGATCGTGCTCAGCGAGACCATCAAGAATGTGGGCACCTACACCGTCACCTGCAAGCTGGGCTACGAGATCACCGCACCCCTGACGGTTAAGATTGAGGAAGCGTAACGGTTGACGATGTGCCATACCGTAGGGGCCGATGCCCACATCGGCCCTTGCGTCAACGTTTCATTACAGTGCCAGGGGGCACAGGTTTTACAGGAAAGGAGAGCGGAACATGGATGAAGAACTGCTGACCCGTCAGCCGCCCCAGTCGCTGGAGGCGGAGCAGGCGGTGCTTGGCTCCATTCTGATCGACAGCCGCTGCATCACCGATGTGGTGGGACTGGTAAAGCCGGAGGATTTTTACCTACAGCAGAACCGGGAGATTTTTGAGACCATCTACACCATGTTCAACTTCTCCCAGACCATTGACCCGGTGACGGTGCTGGATAAGCTGAAGGAGCTGGGCTACTACCACGACAATTCCAAGGACTACATTTTGCAGCTCATGGAGATTACCCCCACCGCTGCCAATGTGGTGCGCTACGCGGGTATTGTCCGAGACAAGGCCATGCTGCGGGGGCTGAATCAGGCTGCCACAGATATTCACGAGATGGTGGCCGACGAGGTGGGCACCCCGGCGGAAATGCTGGAATCCGCGGAAAAGAAGATCTATGCCCTGCGTAAGGGCGAGCGGGGGGACAGCTTAGAGCACATCGGCACCACCCTGCATAAGGTCTTTGACCGATTGACGGAGCTTGCCCAGTCGGATTCCATGATTCCCGGCCTTTCTACGGGTCTGCGGGACTTAGACACCAAAATCAACGGCCTGAATAAATCCGACCTACTGCTGGTTGCCGCCCGTCCCGCCATGGGTAAGTCCGCCTTTGCTCTGAACATCGGGGTGAATGTGGCGAAAAAGTATAAGAAAACGGTAGCCATCTTCAATCTGGAAATGTCCCGGGAGCAGCTTGCCATGCGTCTGCTTGCCAACGAAAGCTTTGTGGAGCTGCAAAAATTAGCCACCGGCAAGCTCAGCGAGGAGGAGTGGACAAAGCTGTGCATGGCCTCCGCCGCCTTAAGCCAGACGGACATCCGTATTGACGATAACCCCTCCGTCACCGTGGCGGATATCAACGCCAAGTGCCGAAGGCTTGACAACCTGGGCCTTGTGATCATCGACTATCTGCAGCTGATGCAGGGCTCCGGCTACGGCAAAAACAATGAAAACCGTGTGGTGGTGGTGGGTGAGATTTCCCGTTCTCTAAAAATCATGGCGAAGGAACTGAATGTGCCCGTCATCTGCCTGAGTCAGCTGTCCCGTGCGGTGGAAAGCC
Source organism: Clostridiales bacterium (assembly GCA_022786995.1). Classification (GTDB taxonomy): domain Bacteria; phylum Bacillota; class Clostridia; order Oscillospirales; family Oscillospiraceae; genus Faecousia. The sequence continues at coordinate 31,024 of JALFUW010000115.1, read as the reverse complement.
GTACCGACAAGCGGCCCATCCTCTCGGACCTCCGGGAATCCGGCGCCATCGAGCAGGACGCGGACTCCGTTATGTTCCTGTATCGGGACGAATATTATCACGAAAACACGGAAGAAAAGGGTGTTGCCGAGTGCATCGTGGCAAAGAACCGTCACGGCGAAACCGGCGCGGTAAAGCTGCAATGGATCGGCCAGTACCAGACCTTTGCGGATCGGGAGTGGAAGCATGCAGAATAAGCTGCTGAAATTCATCCGGGAGCAAGGGCTGATCGAACCGGGAGACCGGGTGATCTGCGCTGTTTCCGGCGGGGCGGACTCCGTGGCAATGCTGTTTGCCCTGTATCTTCTGAAGGGGAAGCTGGGTATTTCACTGGAAGCCGCCCATTTTAACCACCATCTCCGGGGGGAGGAATCCCGGCGGGACGAAGAATTCGTCCGGGACTTCTGCGCCCGATATGATATCCCGCTCCATGTGGGCGGAGGGCAGGTGCAGCCCGGAAAGAAGGGGCTGGAAGCCGCCGCAAGAGACGCAAGGTATGCCTACCTCCAATCGTTGGATGGAAAAATCGCCACGGCCCATACCGCCGACGACAACGCCGAGACGGTGCTGCTGCACCTGATTCGGGGCACCGGCCTGAAGGGGCTGGGCGGCATCGCACCCCAAAGGGGAAGGCTGATTCGCCCCATGCTCAGTGTTACCCGGCAAGAGGTGGAAAGCTTTCTTAAGGAGTGGAGTCTTCCTCATGTGGAGGACAGCTCCAATGAGACTGACGTGTTTCTTCGCAACCGTATCCGCCATCATGTCATGCCCTTGCTGCGTCAGGAAAACCCTAGGATTGGGGAAAACCTGTCCCAAATGGCTCTGCGGCTGCGTCTGGATGAAGCATACTTGACCCAGCAGAGCACGTTTGATACGCTGCCGGATGTGAACACCCTGCGCGCTATGCCCCGGGCGCTGCGCGGCAGGGCACTGGAGGTTTTTTTGAAGCGGAACGGAATCCCGGAGCCGGAGGATGTGCATATCTCCCAGGCGGAAGCGCTGGTTTTCTCCGACAACCCATCCGCGAGAGCCGCTTTTCCCGGCGGTGTCACCATTTCCCGCTGCTATGATACCCTGACGGTTCTGGCGGAGGATTCGAAGATCTGTGAAACCAGCCTTCCCTGCCCGGGACAGGCTGTGGTGGGGGATTACCGGGTGATCTGCGAACCTTCTGTGGAGATCCGCAATACCCCGGATACCATAACGGTATGTCCGTCAGGAGAGATGTTACTGCGCTCCCGGAAATCCGGGGATGCTCTGCGGCTTCCCGGCGGCAGTAGGAGCCTGAAAAAGCTGCTGATCGACCGAAAGGTTCCGGCTTCCCAGCGGGAAAAAATCCCGGTGCTGTGCGATGACCTTGGAATTTTGGGCGTTTATTCCATTGGCGTAAATTTAGACCGGGCGGCGGAGTCGCTTCCGGCTGTGACGGTTCGTTTTGAAAAACTACAGGGGGAGAAACAGAATGGATAAGGATATTGAGCAGATTCTTCTGACGGAAGAGCAGATTCAGAATCGAATTGCGGAATTGGGCGAAATTCTCACTGCCGAATATGCCGACAAAAACCCGGTGATCGTGGGCGTTCTCAAGGGCGTGGTGGTGTTCTACGCAGACATGGTTCGTAGAATTAAAGTGCCCTGCCAGATGGACTTTATGTGGCTGTCCTCCTATTCCGGCGCCAACTCCACCGGCAAAATGCTGGTACGCCAGGATGTGACTGCGGATATTGCCGGCCGGCATGTGCTGATTCTGGAGGATATTTTCGACACCGGCAATTCTTTGGAGTTCACGGTGAACCATCTGAAGGAGAAGAACCCCGCTTCCATCAAAATCTGCACCCTGCTTGACAAGCCTGAGCGCCGCCGGGAGGGCGTAACACTGAAGGCTGACTATGTGGGCTTTACCATTCCCAACGCCTTTGTGGTGGGCTATGGCCTTGACTACAACGAAAAATACCGGAACCTGCCCTATGTGGGCATCCTGAAGCCGGAAGTATATACAAAGTAAGGAGAAACCCATTGAAGAATCGTAGAATTATCCCGATGATCGTGTATCTGGTGCTGCTCATCGCGGTGTTTTCCTGGGCCAGCGGCCTGTTTACCCAGAGCCAGGATCAGATCCCCTATTCCGATGTGCTGAAGCTGTTTCAGAATCAGCAGGTCAGGTCCTTTGTGGTAGATGACAATGTGATCACCATGGAGCTGTACGAGCCTTACGCCGGACAGACTACCGTCACAGCAACACTGGCGGATACCGATCGGTTCCGCTCGGAAATGGATGACCTGTTTGTGGAGCAGGCCAATTCCGGCGTGTTGGAATCCTTCCATTTCCGCGCCGGAAAGAGCCCGTCTGCCTATGACCTGATTCTGCCCCTGCTGATTGTGGGACTGGTGCTGCTGTTTGCCTGGGGCTTCATGGCAGGCCGTGCCAATAACAGTAATCCCCTGAACAATTTTGGCAAGGCCCGCACCGTTCTGGGTGTGCCCGACGGGAAAAAGGTCACCTTTGCGGACGTTGCCGGTGCGGACGAGGAAAAGGAGGAATTGCAGGAGGTTGTAGACTTCCTGAAAAACCCCGAGAAGTTCACCGAGATCGGCGCCCGGATTCCCCACGGCCTGCTGCTGGTAGGCCCTCCCGGCACCGGCAAGACCTTGCTTGCCCGGGCGGTGGCAGGAGAGGCCGGGGTGCAGTTTCTGTCCATTTCCGGCTCCGACTTTGTGGAAATGTATGTTGGCGTCGGCGCCAGCCGTGTCCGTGACCTGTTTGAACAGGCCAAGAAGATCGCTCCCGCCATTGTGTTCATCGATGAGATCGACGCGGTGGGCCGCAAGCGGGGCTCCGGCCTTGGCGGCGGACACGACGAAAAGGAGCAGACTCTGAACCAGCTGCTGGTGGAGATGGACGGCTTCTCCCGCACCGAGGGCGTCATTGTGCTGGCTGCCACCAACCGCCCGGATATTCTGGATCCGGCATTGCTGCGCCCCGGCCGGTTTGACCGGCAGATTCAGGTGGGACGCCCGGACGTGAAGGGCCGTGAGGACATTCTCAAGGTGCACGCCAAGGATAAGAAGCTGGACGCTTCCGTGAACCTGAAAACCGTTGCCCGCTCCACTGCCGGTTTTACCGGCGCGGATTTGAGCAACCTTCTCAACGAGGCTGCCATCCTGGCTGCCCGGGAGAATCGCCCGGTGCTGAACATGGAGGATCTGAACGAGGCGCTAATGAAGATCACCGCCGGTCCCGCGAAAAAGAGCCGTGTCCAGACCCGGAAGGATTTGAAGGAAACGGCCATCCATGAGGCAGGCCACGCCGTTGCCATGTACTACCTGCCCACCCATGACCCGGTGCGGCACATCACCATCATCCCCCGGGGCCAGTCCCTTGGCTCCACCTGGAGTCTCCCCAGGGATGATTCCTCCAACCTGACCCGGAATCAGATGTATGAGCAGATTATCTCTCTGCTGGGCGGCCGGGTGGCGGAGGCTCTGTTTATCGGGGATATTTCCGTGGGCGCGTCCAACGACATCGACCGGGCAACCAAGCTGGCCCGGGACATGGTGGCACGCTACGGCATGTGCGAGACGCTGGGCACCGTTTCCTATCTGGACGGCGGCGAGGTTTTCATCGGAAGGGACTATCAGACCACCAAGAGCTACTCCGAGAAGGTGGCGGGCACCATCGATGATGAGGTGAAGGCCCTGATCGACCGGGCCTACGCCCACTGCAAGAACATCCTGACGGAGAATTCCGACAAGCTCAACGCTGTGGTGGATTTCCTGATGGAGCACGAGTCCATGACCGGCGAACAGTTCGAGGCCATCATGCAGGGCAAATCCGTGGGAGACGCCTCTACCACCGCCATGTTCGACGGCTTTGAAGAAGAGAAAAAGGTAGACGAAGAAAAAAGCGAAGAATAAGCAAACGCCCCTGCCGGTTTCCTGGCAGGGGCGCGTTCCGTTAAATGGCATACAGCAGCACCGCGAAATATTGCAGCACCGCGCCGAGAACCACAAATATATGGAACACCGAGTGCATCCACTTTTTGCTCTTGCCCAGTCCGTAGAGCACGGAGCCGATGGTGTAAGCAATGCCGCCCAGAAGCAGCAGCAGGAAGCCCGGCAGGCCCAGGGCCTGCATGGTCTGCTTCGCGAAGGGAATCACCGCCCAGCCCATGCCGATATAGCAGACCATGGAAAAGACGCTGTACTTTTTCAGATCAATGGCGGTCAGGGTGCAGGCCAGAACCGCCAGTGCCCATTCAAAGCCGAACAGGCTCCAGCCCAGCGCCGGGTGCAGGGGCCGGATGGCGGAAAGCACCACCGGGGTGTAGGTGCCGCAGATCAGAAAGTAGATGGTGCAGTGGTCAATGACCTGCATCACCTTTTTGCTCATGCCGGGCTTCAGGCCGTGGTAGACGCTGGAAATGGTGAACATGGTAATGAAGGTGGTGCCGTAGATGGTGCAGCTGACGATGCCGAAATAATTCTGGTTCAGAGCGGAGCGCACCACGCAGGTCAGCAGCACGATAACACCTAAGCCCCCGCCTACGATGTGGGTGATCATATTCATCAGTTCCTCGCCCCGGGAGTAATCCGGCAGCTGACGGTCAGACAGTTTCGTTCGTTTCATCATAACACCTCGTGTAAAGACTGCTGTCAGCATACCACAGTTTTCGCAAAAAGCTACCTACTGCCCCATTCTACGCTCTATCCCCGGGAGAAATGCCAATTCTACCGGCGGTAGAGTGGGATTTGGGGTTGACAAATGTGCGTGTTTCGCATACAATAACCCCGTTACGGCTGAGGTCGCGGAAGCCATCAGTACCGGGTCGGTGTGGCGATTGCCGAGCCGCGAAAGGGACTTTCGCCGAAGGTTATATCCGATGCCAAGCGGGTATTTCCTGGGGCCGCGCAGAATATGCGCGGAACTGTCATCCACTGGATGTTGTGCTGCCGGGAAAACCCAATGCGTTTTTCCCTGTGCATGCGGCACAGGGCTTTTTATTTGTTTGAAAAGAGGGAAAACTATGAAAAAGACACCGTTTCTGACACTGGACAAGGCCAAGGAGATTATCGCGGAAATCCCCACGCCCTTCCATATTTATGACGAGGCCGGTATCCGGGCCAATGCCCGAGCGCTGAAAAAGGCCTTCTCCTGGAACAAGGGCTACCGGGAGTATTTTGCCGTAAAGGCCACCCCCAACCCCTATATCATCCAGATCCTCAAGGAGGAGGGCTGCGGCTGTGACTGCGCCTCCTACGCAGAGCTGCTGCTTGCCCAGGCTGTGGGCTGCACCGGCCACGATGTGATGTTCTCCTCCAACGTGACCCCGGAGAAGGATATGCGCAAGGCCTACGAGATGGGGGCCTACATCAATCTGGACGACGCCACCCATGTGGAGTTTTTGGCAAAAATTGCCGACGGCAAGGTGCCGGAGACGGTGTGCCTGCGGTATAATCCCGGCGGCTCCTTCTCTCTGGGCAACACCATCATGGATATGCCCCGGGATGCCAAGTACGGCATGACGGAGGATCAGATGGCGGGCGCCATCCTGCGGCTGATGAAGCTGGGCACGAAGCACTTCGGCATCCACGCATTCCTCGCCTCCAATACCACCCAGAACGGTTACTATCCTGAACTGGCCAGCCAGCTGTTCCGTCTGGCGGTGCGTCTGCGCAACGCCACGGGCTGCCATTTCTCCTTTATCAACCTCTCCGGCGGTGTGGGCGTAGACTACCGCCCCGAGCAGCCCGCCAGCGACATTGCCTTGATCGGCGAGGGCGTGCGCAAGCAGTATGAGGAAATCCTGACGCCTCAGGGCATGGACGATATCGCCATCTTCACCGAGCTGGGCCGGTTCATGCTGGCGCCCTACGGCCACCTCATTTCCACCGTCCTGCACCAGAAGCACATCTACCGGGAGTACATCGGTCTGGATGCCTGTGCCGCCAACCTGATGCGTCCGGCCATGTACGGCGCCTACCACCACATTTCGGTGCTGGGCAAGGAGGACGCCATCCTTGACCATGTCTACGATGTCACCGGCGGCCTGTGTGAGAACAACGACAAGTTCGCCATTGAGCGCAGTCTGCCGGAGATTGAGATCGGTGACATCGTGTGCATCCACGACACCGGTGCCCACGGCTTTTCCATGGGCTACAACTACAACGGCAAGCTGCGCTCCGCCGAGGTGCTCCTCAAATCCGACGGAAGCTTCAAGCTGATCCGCCGGGCGGAGACCGTTCAGGATTATTTTGCCACTTTCGACTGCACGGAGTTCACGTTTTCGGAATAACTGTGCAAAATGCACAATGGTGTCGTAAGATATTTGACGCGCTGCAGACAAAATAACGATAAAAATTCATACTTTTCCTTTCGGTTTGTGCTATAATATTCATGACTGGAGGAGCCGAAGGCTCCTGAGCTATGACCGTAAAGGAGTAGGCGATGAACAGTATCTTATTTTTTCTGACACCGAAAGCAATGTGCGCTTATCTGCACGATGATTTTACCATTCGACAGGCACTGGAAAAGATGGAGGCCTCCGGCTATGCGGCTCTGCCCATCCTGAACCGCCGGGGTGAGTACCGGGGGACACTGACCGAAGGGGATCTGTTGTGGGCGCTGAAGAATATGTGCTACATGGATATGCGGCAGGCGGAGGCCCGGCGAATCATGGAGATTTCCCGCCGGAAGGATAACGTTCCCGTTCGCATCACCGCTTCCATGCACGACCTGATCGACCGGGCGTCCAATCAGAACTTTGTCCCCGTGGTGGACGACTACGGCGCGTTTATCGGCCTGATCACCCGTAAGGCCATCATCCAGTATTGCCGGGATCAGCTGTTTACCGAAGACTAAGACTACATAGAAGACTCCCGCTTTCCGTTATGGAAAGCGGGCTTTTTTGCTTTACGGCTTCAAATACTGCTCCCAGCGGAAGGTTTCCGTGGACTTTTTCAGTCCGTAGGCTTCCCGAATTGCCACAGAAAGACAGCGCAGCTTCGCCTGCATGGTCGAGGAGCGGAACAGGTCTTCGTTTCCATCGCACATGGCGCATTCCATAATTCTCGCCCGGTCCTCCTTGGGAAAGCTCATGGAATAGGTGTCGATAAAGGAACGGCTGTCCGGCTGCAGGTATTCCTCCGCGTGACGGGTTCGGTTCGCGGAGTAGTCCAAATCATAGGTAAAGCCCTTGGGATTCAGAGCGTCCCAGCGGTCAAAGGCGGTGCTGTCGGTGAGCAGACGGGTTTCCATTACATGATACAGCTCGTGATACAGTGCACTCTCGGCATACTTCCCCACGGCAATGGTGATGTAGGCATGGCTTCCCTCATAAAATTGGACGCCGGTGGCTGTTTCCAGACTGCCGGATTCCGGGGAGCCTTGTATTTTCCGCACCAGACAGATGGTCAGATCGGAAAAGTGCGCTTTGATTCCCTCGAGAATTTCCGGCGGGTAGTAGGAAAGCCGCTGATCCAGTTCGGTAAGCTCCCGGCTCAGCACCGGGGCCAGATATTCAGGCGTAAACTCGTAATCCCAGGGCGCGACGCGCAGGGGGTCTTCCCAGACAAGCACCTGAATCCCGTATTTTTCGCCAAGTCGGGCGGCCTCCGCCTGACACCGGGTAAGTGCCGCAACATCCGGGGAATCCTCCGTGTACCTTGGCCCCACATAGCGCTGATTGTCGCCGGTACAGGTGGCATCGGCGCAGAGATTCCATTGGCAGAGGATGCCGTTTTCATCCCGGTCTTTCAGAAGAAGAAAGACGGAATCCTCGTCCCGGGCGGTGACGGATACAAACTCGTATTCACCATCAATGGACAATTTGGCGACCCGCAGGCCGCTATTCAGATCATAGCAGTCGAGGGTGGGGGACTGCCGCTGGGACACGGTAATCACACGCAGCTGGTTTTGAAGATAGAAGCTGCTTGCATAGATGTCACCGGGGGTAAGGAGCTGAGGCTCCCCATCGCCCTGACCGAACAGCTGGAGCCGGACAGGGCCGTCGGGGACGGAGGCATAGTAGCCGCTGCCCTGGGTTTCCAGCCATACATCACCGGGAACATCCCGCAGCAGGCGTCCCGTGTCCGCCGTGAGAAACAGGGTGCGTTCCTCCCCGTCCCGGACGATGCGGCACTGCAGAATGCTGTCCTGCTGATGCAGCCCCACAAGCTCCTGAACCTCATAGGACAGCTCCTTGACGCAGCGCCGGATGCCGGTTTCCAGATTCCAGGCCCGTATGGCGGTGGCGGTGCAGTAGTACAGGGTGGAGCGGTCAGCGGAGAGAATCGGGGAGCCGGTCAATCCCTCCGGGGCGGCAACGCGGCCCACTTCCCTGAGCTGATCGCTGAGAATCACGGTTTCCCTGCGCACAGGGTCATAGTAGGAGAGGGTATCCGGCCCGATTTGCAGGGACGGGTCATCCTCCGAAAGATGAAAGTCCAGCTCTGACGTGGCGGCGACCGTCAAGTCTTGACCGGCCAGCAGCGTCAGCACGGTGGTGCCGCTGCCGCACAGGGCAATGAGATTGCCGCCCATTGCCAGAATTCCGTGGGCCTTCCGCCGCAGGGGAAAAACGCGCAGAGCGCCGGGAGCAGACTGCTCCAGCGGATGCTCCGGCACATACAGGCCCATAGGCGCTTCTTCGGTGGGAGAGGTCTGAACGGTGGGCGCGGATACGGCGGTATCCGGGGCAGGCTGCGGGGAGCAGCCGCCAAGCAGCAGACAGGCAAGCATCAGGCAGAGGACTTTCTTCATTTCCTATTGTCTCCTTGCGAGGGTGTAATCGTCGCCCTGCCGGTAGTAGGGGCAGTGCTGGTTGCGGGAGGTCATAATGCGCCAGACTTCGTCTTCGTCTAAGTCCATCATGCAGTAGTACTCCTCGTATTCCTCATCATAATCATAATACCAGCAGCTGTCGCATTCCGTCGAATCCATGTCAGTCCTCCAAAATTTTTACGGAAAAAACGCCGTTTTCGTAGACAAGGCAGCTGTGGCTGCCGTCCTTGGGGATGGAAACGCTGCCGGGGTTCAGGCAGCGGATGCCGTTACGGGTTTCATCCAGCTTGACGTGGGTGTGCCCAAACAGGAAGACGGAGCCTTCCGGCAGGGGCGGCAGATTGTCGGGACTGGCGTGATGACCATGGGTCAGATAGAAAGTCCTGCCGTCCAGCAGAAGTTCCGAAAACTCCGCCATGCAGGGGAAGGGGAGCACCATCTGGTCAACCTCCGCCTCGCAGTTGCCCCGGACGGCGATGATCCTGTCTTTTCGCTCAGACAGCATGGGGATGACTTTTTTGGGAGCGTAGTCCCGGGGCAGGTCGTTTCGTGGGCCGTGGTAGAGAAGGTCGCCCAGCAGCACCAGCTTGTCCGGCTGCTCCCGATCCACCAGCTCCATCAGCTTTCCACACCAGTAGGCGGAGCCGTGGATATCGGACGCGATAATCAGTTTCATAACGATACCTCCAAAAACAGCGGGGCATTGCCCCGCTTCATAGTGTTTCCAAATAAGCTTTGACGTCAAAGGGCCGGAGTTTTTCGTCCTTGCGCAGGTACAGCGGATGATGGGGATGCCCCTTTTTGGTGATGGCTCCGGCACAGTACCAGCTGGCGCCGAATTCTTCGCCGGCGCGAACCAAGTCCCGTACACAGTCGGGTAAATATGGCCGTTTTTCGATAATGGCCCCCCAGGCCGCCCACACAGCGGGCTTGTCCGAAATGGAGAGAATGTAACGGAAGGCGGTTAAGTTCTCCCGATGGAGGGCCGGGTTATAAACCTTCTCCATATCGTCGGGGGAGGTGGCTCGCTGGGCGTAGACGTTGAACATGAGAAAACTGTCGAATCCATTGCCCAAAGCAATCCGCTCCACGGATTTCAGGGTGTTGTCCAGGGCGTCGGGCTTTGCGGTGGAGGGGTTGATGCCAATGCAGATCAGAGGATTTTTTCCTCTGGTGCCCAGCAGATAACGGTATTCCGAGTAAAAATTGGGGGCATAGAGCCACTTTTGAATGTCGTATTCCTCAGATGGCGTGTTGGCGGCTTCCAGCGCCTGCCGGAAGGTCAGCAGCTCCAATTCCGTCGTGGCGACGGTGGGTACATGGGCCATTTACGTTTCCTCCACAGTGGGAAACCACAGGCTTTGACTGGGGTCGTGGAAGTCGCAGCTCTGAGGGTCACGGCCGGTCTGCATACACCATGCCGCAAAGGCGGTATCCAGGAAGGGATAGACTCCATCCATGGTGGATTGGAGGCTGACGGTGCTGCCGTCCGCCATGTGCAGCTCAATAATGACATTGCCGCCCTGCACCAGATACAGCTTCTGGCCCTTGATATCGGCAAAACGGTATGTAACCTCTTTTTTCCCGAACCGGGACAGCAGGAAGGTCTCGCCGTCGTAGAAGACACCGAAGCTTAAGTAATACACCGCGAGGCAGATGCCCATGAGCAGCACAATGACGCCGCCCCACAGCAGTACGGAGCCGTCGGCGATGCCCACGCAGACCGCCATAATGCCCAGCACAGACAGGATCACGCCGAACAGGCCATACCGCTTGTTAGCCCGGACAGCCAGCCCGCTGCGGTGCTGGGCCTTGCTGCGAAACAGCTTGGCAAAGGCCTTGTCCACCGCGAAGCACAGGCCGAAGACCGCGGCGGCAATGAGTAAAATCAGGAAAAATGTCATGGTGAATCCTTTCTATAATTTTGGGGAACGGATTGCCACGCCAGTGTGCTCACTGGCTCGCAATGACAGAACGTTATGCCCACAGCACCGTGTCCACGGGGATATCGTGTTCCTCCGTGTGAAGCTCCGGCAGCATCTGAAATTCATAGCACAGAGCCAGCGTGGGATGGTTCGGCTCCGCGGCAAGAAATTTGTCGTAGAAGCCGCCGCCGTAGCCGATGCGGTGACCCGCCGGGTCAAAGGCAAGGCCGGGCATCAGCACCAGCGCAGTCTCGTCGTCAGCCACCGGGCCGTCGGCTATGGGTTCCGGAATTCCAGCGTAACCCTTGGATACCTGGGTCAGGTCGTCGAGATACAGAAATTTCATCTCGTCCCCATAGACCTTGGGCACGGCCACCCGTTTGCCGTCCTTCAGTGCCTGTTCCAGCATGGGGACGGTGCGTACCTCCTGATTGTAGGGCAGGTAGCCGTAGATGGTCTTCGCGGCCTTGTAGGCCTCGGATTGGGAAAACAGCACCCCCAGCTTCTCGCTGCGGCTGACGATTTCCTCCTCGGTCATGGCCCGCTTGCGCTCCCGGATGGTTCTGCGCAGTTCTTTTTTATCCATTGGTATTCTCCTTCTTTGCGTCGCTGCCCCGGAACATCCGAAACCACAGGAAAATGGCGATCTGCCCGGGAATGCCCAGCAGGAAGATCTTCCAGAAACAGATCCCCATGACGGCTTTCAGTGTTACATAAATACTCAGCAGGCTGCCCCAGACGATGGCGCTGATGAGGGCCTTGTTCCAGCGGAAATCATGCCAGGCTGAGCGCAAACTCAGCAGGACGATGGCGTTGGCGGGAATGGCGTAGAAAAACAGCAACAGGCTGTACTTGTCCAGAAAGTCAAAGGAGGACAGAATCACAAAGGCGAACAGCGCCACGAACCACACCAGCGTAGAGGACAGGGCAAGGATTACGTTCTTGTTGGCCTTGCGCTTAAGGGCCTTCTCGGAGACCTGCGTCATGGCCTTTTCCAGAGTGCCGGGGTTTCCGGGCAGCGCTTCCGGGTCTACCAGCAGGTCGTTCACGGTGATGTCAAACTGGACGGCCAGCTGCATGAGCGTCAGCACATCCGGCACGGATTCGCCCCGTTCCCACTTGGAAACGGCCTTGTCGGAATAATTCAGTTTCTCCGCCAGCCCGGCCTGGGTCAGACCCGCCTGCTTACGGTAGGCGGCGATATTCGCACCGATCTGGTATTTCAGCTTCTCGTCGTCCATGGTGTCCCTCCAAGTCATTATCGTGTATAGTCTACCACAAACAGGAGGGGTTTGCAACTTAAAAAAGCGCTGTACACACGGCACAGCGCTTTTTGCCTGGATTATACGGTATGTCCTTTGCTGCGGATGACGTCAACAACGGAATCAACATACTCCTCGCAGATTTCCTTGCTTTCGGCTTCCACCATGACCCGGATCACCGGCTCGGTGCCGGACTCCCGGACGAGGATGCGGCCTGTGTCGCCCAGCTTGGCGGCAACCGCGGACACGGCGGCCTGGACATCGGGGTCAGCCTGGGCTGTGGCCTTATCGGCGACACGGACATTTTTCAGCACCTGAGGATAGAAGGTGAAGCCCTCGCACAGCTGGCTCAGGGTCTTCTTCTTGGACAGCATGACCTCCATGATCTTCAGGCTGGTGAGGATGCCGTCGCCGGTGGAGGCATATTTGGAGAAGATGATGTGGCCGCTTTGCTCACCGCCGATGCGGCAGCCGTTTTCCATCATGTACTCGTAGACATACTTGTCGCCCACTTTGGTCTTGGCATAGTCGATGCCCAGTTCGTCAAAGGCCTTGTAGAGACCGAAGTTACTCATGACGGTGGTGACAACGGTGTTCATCAGGAGCTTGCCCCGCTCCTTCATGTACTTGCCGTAGATGTACAGAATGTGGTCGCCGGTGACAACATTGCCATTTTCGTCCACGCACAGGCAGCGGTCGGCGTCGCCGTCATAGGCAAAGCCCACGTCCAGACCGTGCTCCACCACATACCTTTGCAGCCCTTCAATGTGGGTAGAACCGGCGTTCATGTTGATGTTGTAGCCGTCGGGCTCGGCGTTGATGACGTAGGTCTTGGCGCCCAGTGCGTCAAAAACGGACTTGGCAATGTTCCAGGAGGAGCCGTTGGCGCAGTCCAGACCCACCTTCATGCCCTTAAAGGAATGAACACCCAGAGAAATCAGGTAGCCGATGTAGCGGTTACGTCCGGCCACATGGTCCACGGTGCGGCCGATCTGATCCCGCTTGGCAAGAGGCAGTTCCTCCCACTTGTGGCCGAAGGCCTCCAGATGACCGTCCAGGTAGCTTTCCACCAGCTCAATGACACTCTCATCCATCTTCTCGCCGAAGCTGTTGATCAGCTTGATGCCGTTGTCATAGTAGGGGTTGTGACTGGCGGAGATCATGATGCCGCAGTCAAAGCTCTCCGTCCGGGCAACGTAGGCAACGGAAGGGGTGGTGGTAACGTGCAGCAGATAGGCGTCCGCGCCGGAGGCGACCAGACCGCCCACCAGAGAATACTCGAACATGTAGCTGGAACGGCGGGTGTCCTTGCCGATGACAATGCGGGCAGGGCCGTCGGCGCCGCTGCGGCGCTTCAGTTGGGTATAGTACCAGCCCAGGAAGCGGCCTACCTTGTAGGCGTGGTCAGCGGTCAGATTGCAGTTGGCTTCTCCCCGGAAGCCGTCGGTTCCAAAATATTTACCCATAAGAGAACTCCTTTTCACAAGATACAAGATACTGAGATACCAGATACAAGATATTCACGACACAACCATATCTTGTATCTTCTATCTTGTATCTTGTATCTCAAGAAAGTGCTGCGGATTTCAGACTTTTTTTACGACGATGCCGCCGGTTTTCCAGATGCTGTTTTCCGGCACCACGCCGCGAACGCAGGAGGTGGGGTAGATGTTGGTGTGGCGGCCGATGACGGTGCCGGGATTGAGAACGCTGTTGCAGCCCACTTCCACGAAATCGCCCAGCATGGCGCCGAATTTTTTCAGGCCCGTCTCGATCTGCTCGTCGCCGTTCTTGACCACCACCAGCGTCTTGTCTGACTTGACGTTGGAGGTAAGGCTGCCCGCGCCCATGTGGGACTTATAGCCTAAGATACTGTCGCCAACATAGTTGTAGTGGGGCACCTGCACATTGTCGAACAGAATCACGTTTTTCAGCTCCACGGAGTTGCCAACGACACAATTCGCGCCCACCAGCGCGCTGCCGCGGATAAAGGCACAGTGGCGCACCTCCGTGCCGGGGCCGATGATGCAGGGAGCGCCCAGAAACGCGGTGGGCGCAACGGTGGCGGTCTCATGAACCCAGACGGTGGGGGACACTTCCCGGTAACCCTCGCCCAGCTGAGGGCCGAGAGAGAGAATCAGCGCCTTGATTCCGCCCAGCGCCTGCCAGGGATACTCGAACCCGGACAGATACTGCCCGGCGATGGAGTGGGACAGGTCATACATTTCATTAACTTTCAGCATGATAATACCTCCTTCGGTCTGAGACCGACGGCAAAATGAACGGAAATACTATACAACGTGTGAGATGATTTGTCAACGGCTGCGGCGAAAAATGTATAAAATCCGACTGAAACTTTCTCATTTTAGACTTCGATTCCGCAAAAAAAGGAGCCGCAGAACGGCTCCTTTCAAGATTACACGGATTTCTGACTGATCAGGCCGGAGATCTTCCGCAGATCCTCCTGAGAGATATCATCCCTCTGGAGCAGCGCGTCGAACAGACCGACGATCTCCGGCTTGTGGCGGTGAGAGAAGATGGTGGTGGCGAAATACTCTTCCCGGGTCATGGTTGGGCAGAAGACTCTGCCGTAGGTTTTGCTGCGCTTGACGAGACCGGCTTCCCGGATCGCGCCCTTTTGGAGCAGACCATTCAGCAGGATATGCACAGAACTGTCTTTCCAGGTTTTTTCCTCAGAGCGCTCCAGAAGATCGGAGCGGGACAGGGGCTGGCCGCTTTCCCAAAGAACATCCATAATTTCCATTTCACTTTTTGTGAGTTCCATCCACACACCTCCTCGCCTGAACTCTCCATCATTATAGTCAACCAACCGTATTTTGTCAATCTGGAAAATGTAAAAACTTGAATTTTTTATCATCGAATTATTGGGTAATAACGAAAATAACGGATGATAATTGTATTTATTCGCAAATTTATAGGAGCTGTTTTTATTCCTGCGGCACAAATCATCAGAAAGTGTGCCGAATCATATTTCGCGGGGAAGCGGGAAATAAAGAAGGAAAATGGAAACAAATATGTACATGGCACAAGGAAAACGGCGAAAACGCAAACGTTTTCGCCGTGTACATTCATGATTCACCCAGGAGGGTTTCCCGGAGAATTCTTCGGTTGGCATCCAGATCGGCAGACAGAACTGCCATGCCGTCTATTTTCTCGTCGGTAAAGGTTCCGTCTGCCGGGATCCGCTGGCTGACGATCTGGGCATCGGAAAGCTTTGGGAGAATTTCCATGGCCAGCAGTACCAGCTTACCGTAATTCAGATCTGTGCTGATCAGCGGCAGGAGCTGATCCATCAGCGGCAGCAGATCCTTCCACTTGATATTGCGGTAGCTGCGCATAAGAGCATTCATGACCTTTCGCTGGCGGCTGGTACGGCTGAAATCGCCGTCGGCATCCAGCTTTCGGATTCGGGCGTAGGTCAGGGCCTGTTCACCGTTCAGCGTCTGGATACCGGCTGTGAGGCTGCTGCCGGTTTCCTTGTTGATTTCGGCGGCCTCATCCTCACGAAGCTCCAGCTCCACACCGCCCAGAAGATCGATGATCTGGGAGAATTGGGAGAAGTCCACCTCAATGTTACCGTCTATGTGCAGGCCGAAATTGCTCCTCAAGGTGTCGTTCAGCAGCTCGGCACCGCCTTCGGAATAGGCAGCGTTGATGCGGTTATCGTGGTGTCCGGGGATGGGTACATACAGATCCCGCAGGAAGGAAGTCATGGTCACATTCCCGGTCTTGCGGTGATAGGTGCATAGGATCATGGAGTCTGACCGGGCGGTTTCCTCGCCCTCCCGGCGATCCTGACCGATGAGCAGGATATTTACGATTCCGCTGCCGGTACCGCCGATGAGATCGGCCTGCTTTCCGAAGCCATCCGACGCAAGATTGGTCAGAAAGCCGGAAAATCTGGTGCCAAAGTCGGCAGCTGGCTGGGTGTAGTGGATTTTTCCCAGCACCTGCTGAAACAGGGCGGACGCGCCGAGCAAAAAAACCAGAATCAGAGCCAGCAGAAAGCAAATCAGCTTCATGAAAGCGCGCGCAAAGGTATCGTGCTGTTTTCGTTTCATAAGCGTTCCTCCGTAAGTGGGAAGATGGATGAAACAGAATATGCACGACTGCCGCTGAATTATTCCCAGTGACCGTTGCGCAGAGCTTCCAGCGCCCGACTGAAGAACTGGCTGTTGGAGGGCCGCTCGCTCATCTCGGGGAAGAGCTGGTTCCAGCGCTCCACATCCCGAACCTTCCAGGTCTGCTCGATGGCGCTGCGGATATTGCGCTCCACGGCTTTGGGGCCGCTGTCGGTCCGCTTTGCGATCTCGGGATACAGAACCTTGGTGATGGACAGGGAGGGATCCTCCGCCAGTATGGTCAGCGCCTCCACCAAAGACGGATACCCATTATAAACCGAGGGTACGCCCAGCCAGTAGAGGAAGCTGATGACCTGCTCCCGGGAGGCCCAGATGGGGTTCAGGCGCTGCCTAAGATCCAGCATTCGTGTCACGATGGACTGGACAGGGCAGGGCCTGCGGATCAAATATCCGATGCCCAGGGTTTCCGCTACGTCAAAGACATACTGGGTAAACAGGGGACTGACGGCAATTACGATGGGGCGGATGTCTCTGGCGGCTGCCATTTCAAGCATGGTAATGCCGTCCAGCTCCGGCAGCGTCAGCTCCAGCACCAGACACTCACAGTGCTCACGGCATAAAATATCCAATGCTTCAAGGCCATTGCGGCAGGTCAGGACATGGTAGTAGGGCTGGAAAGCTTCCGCCAACTGCTGGCGAAAGGCGTCGTTGCTGTCGGCGATCAGCAGCGTCTGCATATTCTGTCCCCCTATCCCTCAAGAATCAAGAAATACAATACCATAATTGCACACTTTTTTCAACAAAGACAGGGGGAATGGATTTCGACAATTATCGACAAACGGGCGCGCCGCGTAACGCAGCACGCCCAGAGCGTCTAACTATTCGGCTTAGCCGCCGAAATAACGGCGGAAATAATCGTACCACTCGTCAAAGCTTCCGCTGTTCGGCATGGTCTGCGTTGTCTCCTGCTGAGGCTGTTCCTCGGTTTCCTGAGGACGTTCATCCAGCGTAATCTGCAGCGCGACCTGCTTGCCGCCCCGGGTGACGGTGACGGTGGTGGAATCTCCGGCTTTGAAGTTCCGCAGGGCACGGGTCAGATCGGTAACGTTGCTGACGCTGTGACCGCCAACATCGGTGATGATGTCCTTGACCTCAATGCCGGCCTTTTGGGCGGCGCTGTCCTTTTCCACCTTGACCACATAGGCGCCGGTGGGCAGGCTGTACCGGGAAGCGGCTTCCTCGTCTACGTTCTCCACGCTGACGCCCATATAGCTGCCGGTGACATAGCCGAAATCAATCAGATCGTCAAACATGGCGGCCACATCGTCAATGGGGATGGCGAAGCCGACGCCCTCAATGGATGCGCCGGAGCCGGTGGTGCCGGAATACTTGGCGGTGGTGATGCCAATGACCTGACCATACATGTTGAACAGGGGGCCGCCGGAGTTGCCGGGGTTGATGGCCGCGTCGGTCTGAATCATGCTGATGGTGGTGACACCGCCGGTGGCGACCTCCCGGTTGATGCCGCTGACATAGCCGATGGTTTGAGTGGCGGCCAGCTTACCCAGGGGATTGCCGATGGCGGCCACCATGTCGCCGATCACCAGATCGTGGCTGCTGCCCAGAGTCACGGCGGGCAGATTCTCGGCCTCGACTTTCAAAACGGCAACATCGTTGGTAGCATCCTTGCCCTTGAGCTCCGCGGAATACTCTGTGCCGTCATGGGTGGTGACGGTTAGCTCAGTGGCACCCTCCACAACGTGGTAGTTCGTGACGATGTAGCCGTCGTCGGTCAGGATAAAGCCGGAGCCGGAGGACGTGCCGGTGGAGGTATTTCCGTAAATGCCGGTGGAAGTCACCGTGGCGGAAATGGCCACCACGCTGTCAACGCAGGACGCGTAGAGCTGGCTGGGTGTCATGGCGCTGCCGTCTGTAGGCACCAGCGTGCCCTTGCCGGAGGCGGTGCTGCTTGTGATCTGCTTCTGCAGGACATCCAACTTCTCCGTCAGGGCCTGTTCCCGGGTTTCCCAGCGCTGATTTACCATGGCGGCGGTGATTCCGCAGCCGCCGGCTACCAGCGCCACAGCCAGAAGACAGGCCAGAACAGGTTTCCAGACGGGTTTTTGGGGCTTCTTCGCCTTGTGGGGGTGATGGACAGGGGGAGTCGGGGGCGCCTGACAGCCGCTCTGAGTCTGATGGTTCATTTCGTAAGGGGAGTCGGCGTAGGGGGATTCCCGACGGCCGGTGCCGGCAGTTTGATACGCACCGTCATTGGCGGCATAGCGCGAAGGCTGGGCGGAGGATTCCGGCGAAACCTCCGGCTCATTTTCAAATTCGTTGTTTTCAAAGGATTCCATAATGTATGCCTCCTTATCTGTTTTCTTAACATAAAGCTTACTGCCTACTTGTGAAGAATTTGTGTATTCAAAGGGAATAAACTATAAATTCACGGATTCATCATATCGGTTTTTTCGCTTTGTGTCAAGCCGCGCAACAGAAAAGAAGGCTCCCGCTGTTCCGGGAGCCTCATGAAAACGATCAGCGCTTACGGAAAGACTTGCAGTCGGTGCACTGATCCATGGTGGGGTTAACTTCGTGGGTGCCCACGAGAATCCGATCCAGAGAGCAGTAGTTCTCGTTCTCACAGTGATGGGCGCACTGGTGCACGGTGCATTCGATGCTCTTGTTGGCATGACAATCCATTGCTTCTTCCTCCTTTTGAATGAATTCGGGGTTAGTATTGCCTGATGGGAAAAACGTATTCAGGAAAAGCTTTCCAAGCTTGCATTTTGAATGGATGTGTGGTATTTTTATTGATATTCATATCTTAAGCCAGTAAACAGACAAATTGGTAGTTTTTGAGTTGACAGTTGATAGTTGACAGTTGACAGTTGTGGTATCCCTTCGGGATAAATGGAAATATGATCGTGTCAGAACGAGGTATATTCGCTTCTTTTTAGCAATTGCGCAATTTTTTTCAAATCATCCCCGCAGGGGTTTTCTTAACTGTCAACTGTCAACTATCAACTGTCAACTCTAAAAAGCGGCTGAGTGAAACCGATAAGCACATTTATTAAAAACAGGACTGCTGTTTTATTGCAGCCGTGTGGCTGCTTTCCTATTTTCAGCACGAAGGGAGAACTGATTATGGCGAAAATTGCGCCCTCTATTCTGTCTGCGGATTTTGTCAATCTGGAGCGGGACATTCACAATATTGAGGAAAACGGCGGCGACTGGGTTCATGTGGACGTGATGGACGGCAGCTTCGTGCCCAACATCACCATCGGTCTGCCGGTGCTGCGGGATATCCGACGGATTACGAACCTGCCGCTGGATGTGCACCTGATGATCGACCGTCCCATACGCTATGCCGAACGGTTTATCAAGGCCGGGGCGGACTGGCTGACCATCCATCTGGAGGCGGACACGCCCCAGAACACCATGACCTGTCTCGAAATGATCCGGGCCATGGGCTGCAAGGCGGGCCTGTCCCTGAAGCCGGGAACGCCGGTAAAGGCGGCGGTGCCGTATCTGACCAAGTGCGACATGATTCTGGTGATGACCGTGGAGCCGGGCTTCGGCGGACAGTCCTTCATGACGGATATGATGGACAAAACCCGCCGTCTGCGAACGCTTCTGGACGATGTGAACCCGGATTGCCTCATTGAGGTGGACGGCGGCATCGACACGGTGACCCAGGGGATCTGCAAGAAAAACGGCGTGGATGTCATGGTCACCGGCTCTGCTTATTTCAAGGCGGCAGATCGGGCGGCGTTTGTAAAAATCATCCATGGATAGTGGCTGGCTTGCGGTGACGGCGGAGATTGGGTACCACACAAGGGCTTGAAGGTGATGAAATGGTTTTCAAACAGACGAGGAGATTTTCAACATTCGTAACTGTGGCGGCAGCGTATTTTACAGCCTGGTTTTTCTGTTGTACGTTTCTGTACGCGCAGGAAAACCGAACCTCGGTGGAAATGTTCCGTGATCAGCTGGATCATTCGGTGGGGACATGGCTTCTGTTCGGACTGCTGTTTTGCCTGCTGACCATCCTGTATTCTCCTTTTGCTTCCGGCCAAAAGAAGGTTCGCCGGACAAGTGTCTGGCTGGGGATTGTCTATGCGGTGCTGTTTACGATTGGTATCTGCCAGCAATGCAGCGCAAATGAGGACTTTTTCATTCCCGGCGCAGGCGCGGGCTTCCGGCTTGGACAGCTTGCCGCGTGGTCTTTGTTTTTCGCCTGCTGCGTGGAATTGCTCAATCAAAAGCTGGATTCCATGGAATGTCCCTGTGCGGAGGGAGCCGTGTCCCGCCGGACGTTTTTTGCTACCGCGGCGGCGCTGCTGCTTTTGTGGCTGCCCTTTGTTGTGCTGGACTATCCGGGGGCTGTCTGCTACGATACGGTGAAGCAGTTTGGGCAGTTTTGGGGAATGATCCCCCGCAGCAACAACAATCCGTATTTTGACACGGTGGTATACGGAGTTTTGTACGGGATCGGGTCGTTTTTGGGAGGATCGGACAACTCCGGCATAGGTTTTATCGTCATCTGCCAACTCTTCCTCTATGCGGCATCCTTCGCGTTCGCCATTGAGACCGTCTGCCGTGTGACAGGATTTCGGGCGCCCAGATGGCTATTGGTTATCCTGTATGGTCTGGTTCCGATCTTCGGCGGCGCGGTACGGGTTGTCCTGAAGGACAGCCTGCATCTGCCTTTTGTGATGCTTTACTGCACTGTGCTGGTACGGATTCTGTATTTTCCCGTCACAAAGAAAACACAGCTGGCATTCTGCCTTGCGTTCATTGTCGCGGCGCTGACACGGAAGGCGGCACTGTCCTACGTCCTTGCGGGAGCGGTGGTACTGTGCCTTCTGGCGAAGAAGCCGGAAAAGAGAAAGCTGGTGCTGTGCACCCTGCTCAGCGTCCTTCTTGTGCTGGGGACTGAAAAGCTGCTGTATCCGCTGTTCGGTGTTGCCGAAGCACCCAGCAGTGAGCTGGTGGCCTTCCCAATCCAGAGCGTCAGCTATATCACCAGGCGGCAGATTGACTATATTCCTGAGGAATTGCGGCAGCGGATCGATGCTGCTCTCGGAATCGACAATATCCTTCAGTTTTACAACCCCAATTACGCAGATAATATGAAAGCCTGCTTTAATGGGGATGTGAAGGAAATCCTTACGCTGTGGTTTATGCTGGCAAAACGCTTCCCGGGGGAATTTGTATACAGCGTTATTACAGCTTCCTGGAAGTATTTCTCTGTTCTGTCCACGGGAAGTACGGAATTCTGGTATGGAATCGACCATATCGCCGAACTGGGAAAGCATGTGGAATTTGTCATTCCGGTTCGCTACATCAAAAGTTATGTGGAATTCTGGCTTTTCTCACCTTCCCTGAGCCGTTTCATCGGCCCGGGGCCCTACAGCTGGATGCTGCTGTTGGCTGCGGGAAGAGCGTGGCGGAACAAATCGAAAGAGCTTCTCGTTCTGATCGTGCCCATGGTAGTGCTGATGATCGGTCTGATCTTTACACCGATCAACGGGGAATGCCGCTATGCCTACCCGCTGTTCGGCATGGCACCCATCATTCTGGCGTGGGCCTGCTGCTCGGGGCAGAAAAGAAACGATACACAGTGCGTGTAAAGAATGCTTGGAAATGCAGCAATGGGCGGGCAATAACCCGCCCGTTATTGCTTTGTACGCAACTGATAAATTTTTACCGATTTTACACAAACGGGAATTGACATTTCCTGCCGCAGCCTGTATAATATTTGCGGAAATCCACGGGATTTCGGTTCGTAAATCCAAAGGCGACAAAACGTCTTTTGAAAGAAAGGAAAATTGCCATGATTTATAGTGCAGAAGTACAGAATATGTGCTCCGTGGCCAAGGGTGCCTATCACGGCCCCGCTCCCATTCCCGAAGAGGGCAAGTGGGTTCAGGCTAAGGAAATCAAGGACATCAGCGGTTTCACCCATGGTGTGGGCTGGTGCGCTCCCCAGCAGGGCGCCTGCAAGCTGACCCTGAACGTGAAGGAGGGCATCATCGAGGAAGCGCTGGTTGAGACCCTGGGCTGCTCCGGCATGACCCACTCCGCCGCTATGGCTTCCGAGATCCTCATCGGCAAGACTCTGCTGGAGGCGCTGAACACCGACCTGGTGTGCGACGCCATCAACACCGCCATGCGTGAGCTGTTCCTGCAGATCGTTTATGGCCGTACCCAGTCCGCTTTCTCCGAGGGCGGCCTCGCTGTGGGCGCTTCTCTGGAAGACCTGGGCAAGGGTCTGCGCAGCCAGGTGGGCACCATGTTCGCCACCAAGGCAAAGGGCCCCCGTTACCTGGAGATGGCTGAGGGTTATGTGACCCGCTGCGCTCTGGACGAGGACAACCTGATCATCGGTTACGAGTTCGTCAATCTGGGCAAGATGATGGACTTCATCAAGAAGGGCGACGACGCGAACACCGCTCTGGAGAAGGCCAAGGGTTCCTACGGCCGCTTCGCCGGTGCCGCGAAGTACATCGACCCCCGTCACGAATAAGAGGAGGACGCTAAGATGGCTTTGTTTGAAGGTTACGAAAGAAAAATCGACAAGATCAACGGCGTTCTGGCTCAGTATGGCCTTGCTTCCGTTGAGGAGTGCCGTGAAATCTGCCAGGCCAAGGGCTTCGACCCCTACGAGATCGTCAAGGGCATTCAGCCCATCTGCTTTGAGGACGTGGCATGGGCCTACTGCATGGGTGCTGCCATCGCTCTGAAGAAGGGCGTCAAGACCGCCGCTGAGGCCGCTGAGGCCATCGGCATCGGCCTGCAGGCCTTCTGCATCCCTGGCTCCGTCGCCGAGGACCGCAAGGTGGGTCTGGGCCACGGCAATCTGGGCGCTATGCTGCTGCGGGATGAGACCAAGTGCTTCGCCTTCCTGGCCGGCCACGAGTCCTTCGCCGCCGCCGAGGGCGCTATCGGCATCGCCCGCTCCGCCAACAAGGCCCGTAAGGAGCCTCTGCGGGTCATCCTGAACGGCCTGGGCAAGGATGCCGCCCAGATCATCTCCCGGATCAACGGCTTTACCTATGTGCAGACCAAGTTCGACTACTACACCAGCGAGCTGACCATCGTCAAGGAGTACAAGTACTCCGATGGCGAGCGGGCCGCTGTCCGCTGCTACGGTGCTGACGATGTCCGCGAGGGTGTTGCCATCATGCACCATGAGGGCGTGGACGTTTCCATCACCGGCAATTCCACCAACCCCACCCGCTTCCAGCATCCTGTCGCCGGCACTTACAAGAAGGAGTGCATCGAGCAGGGCAAGAAGTACTTCTCCGTGGCCTCCGGCGGCGGCACGGGCCGTACCCTGCACCCCGACAACATGGCCGCGGGCCCCGCTTCCTACGGCATGACCGACACCATGGGCCGTATGCACTCTGATGCCCAGTTCGCCGGTTCCTCCTCCGTCCCCGCCCATGTGGAAATGATGGGCTTCCTGGGCGCAGGCAACAACCCCATGGTCGGTATGACCGTTTCCGTGGCTGTTGCTGTTGAGGAAAGCCTGAAGAAGTAATTTCTTTAATAAATAGCATGAAAATGCTCCTGACCGCTTGGTTGGGAGCATTTTTTTGTGCTCTGATTGCCTTGCTATTTCCCCAAACAACCGTTTTTCCGTGGACAAAAAATTTTCGTCCACAATCGTCCACACATAGCAGGTGGAAGGCTGGGACAAATGGAGGATTAGTATGTTTGAGGAAGTACGAATCAGGGAACGCAAGTCAATGAAGCATGGAAAAACCTACGAGTACCGCTTTGAAACAGCACCAGTAGGAGGCGAACGTAAGTGGCTCAGTAAAGGAGGATTCCTGTCCGAAGAGGAAGCCAGACAAGCTGGTATTGAGGCATGGAAGCGATATTGCCTGTGCGGTCTGTCGGAAAGACCGTCCGATATCAGTTATGCTGATTTTCTGGACGAATGGATGGAAAAGGAATGCAAGTACAATCTGAAGGAAACAACCCTTCTGAATTACAGGAAGAGAATCAGAATCCACATCAAGCCTGAACTTGGTTCTTATCAGGTAAGGCGGCTAAACAGGGAACGACTTCAGAAATTCCTTCAGGACAAATACAATGATGGTTATTCCAAAAACACCCTCAGCACATTGCGGGGTATCATTTCCAAATCCATGACTTATGCGGTGAATTGCGGTTTGATTCAGCTATCTCCCGCCCATAATCTTAGGATTCCACGATGCGAACTGAATGCTGTTCCCACAAGGTCAGACCCCCACAGTTATCTTCCCAAAGATACGATGAACCGCATTTTTGAAAGGTTTCCCGAAGGTAGTTCATCCTATATCCCCATGATGATTGGTTATCGTTGCGGGCTGCGGATTGGTGAAGTGTACGCATTGACTTGGGATGACATTGATTTGGAGAACAAAAAGCTTACTGTCTCCAAACAAATCCAGTGGAAGCAGTTTCCCAGAAGCAAGGAAGAAAAGCAAAGAACCAACGGCAGCAAATACGCCGAATCCGGCTTTTGGTATTTTTCTGCGCCAAAGTGTGATTCAAACCGTACAATCGACATGGACAGTGTATTGACTGATTTGCTATGGAGAGAACGGGACAGACAAGTGCGGGCGGCTGCGTATTTTGCTGAGAGATACAGGCATTATTATGAAGATTCCAGCAAGCGAATCACAGAAAATCCAGTAGACAAAGAGGTGGACTTTGTTTGCAGACGGGAGAACGGGGAATACATCAATTTGAGAACGATGCAGTACACAACACAGATTATCCATGAACAGCTTCACTTGCCAGAGTTCGATTTCCATAGTTTGAGACATACGCACGCAACCATGCTGGTAGAAAACGGTGCGCCCTTGAAGTATGTACAGCGGCGGCTGGGACATAAAAAGATTGATGTAACCATGAATATCTATCAACACTTGACAGATGCTCTGCGAGAGAAAGGCAACGCCGTCATTGAGAATATGTACTAGGATGACGTAAACTCCACTCAATCGTTCTAAATCATCAACTACCATCAACTTTCAAGAACTCTACAGTCAGTATCTTCAACTTTATAGTCTTCAAGAGCTAAGTGATAGTCATGCGTGAACGCCGCTCTGAAGCACTTCATACCAGCCGCCACCCGCTCCTTTCACCGAGCATGATGCAGCTCCATCACGGGGCTGCATTTTTCTTTTCCCTCTCTCTTTATGGTATATTTATATTCCATACCCGCTGACTACGAATGATATAATAATGCCATAAAGAACAGGGGAACACAAAACCTCTGGAAAACAAAAATAAGGGTTGCGACCTACCGCCAAGGCGAAATGCCAGAAAGGATTTATTATGAAGACCACCGCTATGATGAAGAAGAACGCCCCCCGCTTTGTTGATGACACCCATGTTCTGGTGACCAAGGAGTTCGCCAAGAACGCCCGTATCTTCGGCACACCCGAATACAAGATGTGGAAGGAAATCCGTCTGGACTGCCCTACCGCTGAGATGGTGACCAAGACCATCAAGAAGAACCCCGACAAGAAGACCTCCACCAAGAACATGACCTATGAAAACATGGCAATCTACATCCGGGAACAGGATAAGGCCGCTACCCTGATGGTAGAGTTTAAGAAGCAGATTGCGCTGTCCAAGGTTCAGACCAACCCCTACCGCTGCGTTCTGGCATGGTTCAGGAAGACCTTTGAGAACTACGACAGCTACAAGGCGTTCTTTGAGGCAGAAGCCCAGAAGGAAGCCCAGAAGCAGAACATCTTCGCCGTGGTCAAGTCCTCTGCCGTCATTGAGGCAGAGGACACCGAGGAAGATGAATATGATTTTGCCTCTGGAATGTAATCCAGAAGAAAGGAAAGGTGAATACAATGGCTAACACTTCTATGGTAAAGCCCGGTCGTGAGGGCTACAAGATTCTGTTTGACACCAACACCGTCATTATGAATTACAAGTTTGCGGCTGCCGCTGCCAAGTACGGCACGAAGGAAAACACGCTCCTAAAGGATATTCGTAGCGACTTCCCCGGCATGAAGGAGGTTGTTGTCTCCGGGCGTGTGCAGACCACCGCCAAGGCGAACCACCGTTTGACCTATGAGAACATGGAAAAGCACATTCGGGTCTACGAGAACGCTGAGGACCTGCTGGAAGTGTTTGAAACTGTCAAGGCTGCGTCCGTTGCTCTGGCAAGCCCTTACAAGTATGTTTGTGACTGGTTCAAGGCACAGTTCCCCGACTACAAGAATGCAGTTGTTTTCAATGATGGGAAGCTGACTGTAATTCCCCAAAAGGCTCTCCTGATACCAAGGAGTACAAGCAGAAGCTGTCCAAAGTGGGCTAACAGGAGGGAGAGCTATGCCGAACACCGTGCCGAACCAGAAAGTGGTTCATGTGAATCGCCAGAAGTGCGATAAAAACTTCCTCCAAATCAGCAAAGATAATTGGTATGCTGCCAATAAGGATTTGGAGCCGTATGGGTTACAGCTCTATCTCTACATCGCCGGAAACAGGGATGGCTTTGATTTTGCTCTGTCCCAAGAGGCGGCGGAACGGGAGGCCGGGATAAAGAAAACCTCCTATCACAAGTATGTGAATCTGATGATAGAGAAGGGCTATCTTGTTCCCCGCAAAGAGAACAGCAATATTTACGACTTCTACGAAGTCCCCAAGAGAAAAGAAGATAAGGAAGCGGTTTCGCCTTGCGAACTGAAAAGTTTGCCGGACGGAAACGATGATTTGCGAGGCAGACTGGTAACTTCGCAAGGCAATAAAGAAATATATAATAATACAGATAATTTGATAGATAAAAATATAAATCGTGCTGAGTTTATATTTTAAGCAAATCAAATCAGTCTTCCCTCTATCTTCTTCAAGTAATAATGAACAGATGATTAGTCGTTGTTTCCATTAACCGCATACGCCTCCTTCGTCGGCTATGCTCATGGAAAAACGACTAATTTATTTGTATTATTCAGACGAAGGAGAATCCAAAAGATGACAATGTTAGAACAATTCGGAAGATATATCCCAGACTACTACCCCACCATGTATCTGGATGGCTACACACCCTATGAGATAATGGGGGCAGCTTCCCGGCAGATATACGATAGCTCCCAGAAGCGGGGAGATAAAAAATTGGAAAAAGAGCTTCAAGTTGCACTGGATGCGGCGATGAAGGATTTATTTAAGGACTGGAAATAAAAGAGGCGGCAGCCCGCTACACGATTATGTAACCCAGCAAGGGGCATCGTGAAGCGGGCTGCCGCTTTTTCTGTTTTCTTCTGGAAAAGTTCCGAAAACGCCAGATAAACGGTCTATTTTGATTTTAATTAAAAAATATTGTATAATATATATGTAAGGATTAAGAGATAACAAATTGAAAGTTCACTTTCAAAGGGGGTGAAGAAATGCCAAATACCTATGAAGAAAATGTTTGCGCCATGCTGCGCCGCAGGGGGCTTTCCCCAAAGTATGAGCATCCCGGCATTTACTGTATCAAGCTGGATGGGCAGATTGTTTACATAGGCAAGAGCGAAAATATGCTGGTGCGTGTAGCGTAGCATTATGTCGGTATCCGCACCGGCTCTGAAAAGAAATACCGACTTCTGGCAGAAGCCCAGCGCAAAGGACACAGCATTGACTTTGATGTGCTTTACGATGCCAAAAGCAGAAGGTATGCGGAAGTCGAGGAAGAAATCGGCAGCAAGGAGGGTGAATACATCCGATAGTATCGTCCCGTGCTGAATACGCAGATTCCAAAAGCAGAGAATTGGCGCAAGTGGGATGTGAATGCGGTGGATGCCAGAGAGGTGCTGAAGCAGTTCCTGTGATTCTCCGTTGCTGTTCGCCTCCCGGCTTTGGGTGCGTGTTTGCGGGAACAGGCGTAAAAACCGTTTCCCCAAATGAAAATCACTCTTGGTGGGAGAGTGAGCCACACTATACCCCTATTGGAGAATTGACAAATTCTTTATCCCGAAATATACCCCCACTGCCTGTCCAATTTAACTATTCATTTCCTTCCCACTTCTGGAGCTTCCAGAAGTGGGGAGTTTTTGTTCAATCAAAGGCTGATTTTGTTCACGAAAGAAATCACACCGTTTCTTGAACATCCGTCTCTTTTACATACTCCATTAAATCTCCGGGCTGACATTCAAGGACTTCACACAGACGGGCGATGGTTTTAGCATCCAACCCGCCAGTTCCGTTTTTAATGGCGGTCAGCGTTCCCTGACCGATTAGCTTCTCTTGGCGGATTTTATAGGTTGTGTAACCTTTGGCTTTGAGCAGTTCAAAAAGTTTGGTATAGACGATGGGCATTGTAAAAAACCTCCTTCTCCACTGTCCGTATTATAACACAGGATATGCACTAAGTCAAGTGCATAATAATCACTAAATAAATGCACTTAACTTTGTGTATAATCCCAACTTGATTATGCACAAAACTTGGTGTATAATGCTGTCAGAAGGTAAGGGAAAGCCAACCGAGAGAAGCTACACGGGAGTAGGGTAGCAATCAGCCGAAAGCGCTCACAAACTCAAGCCCATATACTAGTGAGACGGAAGCCCCGTTGACATGACTTGAAGATGACTTGAGGGTTGGCAATCCCACCAAACAAAACAACAAAGGAGAACAACACAATGTCTACTATCGAAATCACATCCAAAATCGAAGCACTGAAGGAGCTGGAAGCCCTGATTGAAGAAGCCAAGGCAGAAGCCGAAACCCTGAGAGATGAAATCAAGACCGAAATGCTGAACCGCAACACCGAGGAAATGGAAGCCGGACAGTACATCGTTCGCTGGACACCCGTTCTCTCCCAGAGGTTCGACAGCACGGCTTTCAAAAAGGTGATGCCCGACATTTACAAGAGCTTCACCAAGCAGGTCAGTAGCCGCCGCTTCTCCATCGCATAAGAAAAAGCCCTTGTCAGAGCGGCAACTCTGACAGGGGCAGCCCAAGAAAAAACTACCACAGTCAATCAAGGGGTACGCTAATTATAAGCCTCTGCCCCTCCAAAATCAAGGAGGAAATTCCCATGAAGCAGCTGACCAGTTACAACCGAGTCGCCGGTTATCTCAATAAGGTTTTCGACCTTCTGAACGAAGAGTTCTTTGAATGTGAACTTTCAAGACCCACCATCACAATTCAGTCCACTCCCAAGGCTTACGGACACTTCTCTCTGCGGGAGGACACCTGGGTTTCCACGCTGGGCGGCACCCATGAAATCAACATCGGAGCGGGAACGCTGTCCAGACCCATTGAGGAAGTTGCCGCAACCCTTCTGCATGAGATGGTTCATTACTACAACTATCAGATGGGGATTCAGGATTGCAGCCGGGGCAATACCTATCACAACCGCCGCTTCAAGGAAGCCGCTGAAGCCCACGGTCTGATTGTCGCCCACTCTGACCGCTACGGCTGGTCACACACTTCTCCCAGCGATGCCCTTTTGGAGTTCGTTCTGAAATACGAGCTGACCGACATTCTGATTAACCGCAACGAGTTTGGGGGCTTCCGCATTACCGGCACAGGAACCCACAGCGGTTCTTCCTCTTTTGGCGGCGAGGAACCCCGCAAGTCCAGCAGCCGCAAATATGTCTGCCCTTGCTGCGGCATGAGCATCCGAGCCACCCGCAACGTGAATGTGGCTTGTTTGGACTGCGATGAACAGTTGCTTTTGGTAGGTTAGGTACTTTGGTGGGGGTATCTGCCCCCACCATTCCAAAAGTTCGTATAACAAATGTTTTACGAACATAGAAATTGTGAAATATCAACACTTATTCCAAAAGAGTGACTAAAAGCGAACATATTCGGCTCAAAATACGAACTTTGGCTATTGGAGGGGAAGCCATGAACAAGAAAACCAAGGCTCTGACCACAGAGCAATACAAGGAAATCATTCAGACCATGCGGGAGGGCTTCTGCGGCTGCCGCCCAAATGAGCGGATTGCCACGGCTCTTGTGCTGGAAGGGAATCTGGGCTTGCGTATCAGCGACATATTGAAACTGCGGCTTAGTGATGTGGTTCGGGATGGTGACCGCTTCCGGCTGGAAGTGGTGGAGCAGAAGACAGGCAAGCGGCGTATCTTTACTGTCCCGCTGGTTATCCAGCAGTACATGGAGAATTACTGCTTGCGCTGCGGCATCCAGCGTAATGACCTGATTTTCCCAATCACAGAAAGGGCAGTACAGAAGCAACTTCGGATTGTATGCGACTATTTGGGCTATGAGGGTATCAGTACCCACAGTTTCCGCAAGTGGTACGCAACGGAAATCTACAATGCCAACGGATTTGACATAGCGTTGGTGCAGCGGCTCCTTCAGCATAGCAGCGCAGCCACCACGCAAAGGTATATTGGCATTGAGCCGCAGAAAATTGAGCAGGCAATACAAAACCACGCACAGCTTTTATAGGCTGTGCGTGGCACTTATTAGATATCGCTTTACGAAAATGCTTCGCTAACAGAGAACGGGAAATAGTAACCATCATACAAAGTGTCACCTTCATAGCGAAACACTTCAAATCTACCATTCAACTGATACAGTTCTTCCAATGAACTCAACGGTTCATCAGAATCATACTTTATGTGGAATGAATAGTTTCCGCTTTTTCCAGACAGAAGACGAGGGGTACCATCCGATTGTACGCATGTCACTCTTTCATTACCAATATAGAAATCTTCCGGACTAATCAACATTTCATAGCCAGCTTTATTATGGAATCTGATTGTGATGTGTGCTCTTGTATAGGAAGGCTGATTGGTAGGCTCCCATGTTGTAAATGTCAATGAATATTTGAGCCAGGTGCTAGCCAATATTTGAGCCACTAATGCTAACGAATACTTGAGCCACCTGGTACAAAAGTATGAGTGAATCTCTGAGCCGTCTGTGACTGAAAATTCAGCCAGCGGTGTTGC
>JALFUW010000110.1 GCA_022786995.1 Clostridiales bacterium | reverse complement strand
GAATCGAACCCATGTTACCGCCGTGAAAGGGCGGTGTCTTAACCGCTTGACCAACGGGCCTGGTAGCGGCAATCTGATTCGAACAGATGACATACCGGGTATGAACCGGCTACTCTACCAACTGAGTTATGCCGCCATGTGTGGTCAAAGGATTTCGGGCACCGCCGAAATCAGCTTCATCAGTATATCTTATGATGCGCTTTTTGTCAAGGTTTATTTTCGGTTTTTCCGCAGAAATTTTGGGAATACTTTCCGAGAGGTGTTTTTACATGAAAATCGGAAAGTATCTGTCTCTGTTCTGCGTTGGCGGCAGCGCCTATGTGGGACTGGAGCTATTGTACCGGGGCCGCAGTCACATCAGCATGTTCGGGGCGGGGGGACTGTGCTTTCTGCTGCTGGGCGGACTGCGAAGAAAGAATTTGTCCATTCCCGTGAAAGCCGGCGCCGGGGCGGGCATGATCACGGCGGTGGAGCTTGTGACAGGACTGCTGGTGAACCGGGACTTTGTGGTCTGGGACTACCGGGGCCAGCCGGGCAATTTCTTAGGGCAGATCTGCCCTGCATTCATGGCCCTGTGGGTTCCTGTGGGTGCGGCGGGCATGGCCCTCTACGGCTGGGCCGAGCGGGGGCTGGACAGGCTTGGGGGATGTTTTCATAGGGCTTAGGTCATGACCTGAGCCCTGCGAAAGAAATCGATAAAATTGTAACGAATGAAGACGGAAATTGTTGGAAACAACGTAAAACTGCGGAAAGAATTGGTAAAATTTGTGTAAAAACTATAGAATTGACACAGTTTCCTATGGTTTGCTTCATTGACGGAAGCCCCGCTTTCTGCTATCATAGAGCCATACCCAATGAAAAAGCAAGGAACATTCCCGGAAGGAGGTATTCCAATGAATTGGGCTTCAATCCTATGGCTGGTGCTGCTGGTGGTATTTCTGGCGGCGGAGGCGGCAACCGTGAGCATGGTTTCCCTGTGGTTTGCCGTCAGCGCTCTGGTTGCGCTTCTGGTTGCTCTGCTGGGCGGGCCGGGGTGGCTTCAGGGCACCCTGTTTCTGGTCATCTCCGCCGTGCTGCTGGCGCTGCTGCGGCCGATCGTGAGGCGGTATATCTCTCCCAGAATCACGGCAACCAATGTAGACAGCGTCATCGGCTCCACAGGCCTGGTCACCGCTGCAATCGACAACGTGTCCGCCGCCGGTCAGGTAAAGCTGGGGGCCATGGAGTGGACGGCACGGAGCACCTCCGGCCAGCCGATCCCGGTGGGGACGTTGGTGAAGGTGGACAGAATTGAGGGGGTCAAGGCCTTCGTTTCCCCGGCGGAGGTTCCCGCGAACGTATAAATACCATCGGAAAGAATAACAGGAGGTACTTATTATGCTGGTTATTTTCATCATTGCCATTCTCGCGCTGGTCATCGTGGTCAGCAACATTGCTGTGGTTCAGCAGTCCCGGGCCTATGTCATCGAGCGGCTGGGTGCCTTCCAGACCGTGTGGGGCGTGGGTCTGCACTTTAAGGTGCCGTTCATTGACCGCATTGCCCGCCGGGTGAGCCTTAAGGAGCAGGTGCTGGACTATCCCCCTCAGCCCGTGATCACCAAGGATAACGTCACCATGCAGATCGACACCGTGGTCTACTTCCAGATCACCGACCCCAAGCTGTACGCCTACGGCGTGGAGCAGCCCATGGCGGCCATGGAGACCCTGACGGCCACCACCCTGCGTAACATCATCGGCGATCTGGAGCTGGATCAGACCCTGACCAGCCGTGACGTGGTCAACACCAAGATGCGGGCCATCCTGGACGAGGCCACCGACCCCTGGGGCATCAAGGTCAACCGGGTGGAGCTGAAGAACATTCTGCCGCCCCAGGACATCCAGAACTCCATGGAAAAGCAGATGAAGGCCGAGCGTGACCGCCGTCAGGCCATCCTGCAGGCCGAGGGCCAGAAGAAGTCCGCCATTCTGATCGCCGAAGGTGAGAAGGAGTCCGCCATCCTCCGGGCCAGCGCCGAGAAGGAAGCCGCCATCCTGAAAGCGGAAGCCGAGAAGCAGGCCGCCATCCTTCGGGCCGACGGCGAGGCCCAGGCGATTCTCGCCGTGCAGAAGGCCATGGCCGATTCTCTGGCGCTGCTCAATGAGAAGGCACCCAACGATCAGGTCATTAAGCTCAAGTCCATCGAAGCGATGCAGCGCATCGCCGACGGCAAGGCCACCAAGATCATCATTCCCAGCGAGATGCAGGGCCTGGTGGGCATGGCCAGCGGCATTGTGGAGAGTGTGAAGGAATAATATGGCAAAGAAGGACAAACGCTTTATCGAGGTCTATTCGGAAGACGGAATGACCATCTCCAAGGTTCTGGTGGATCGGCAGATCGGTGTCAATTACCTGTTTCACGCCAGCGGCTATGCAGGCGGCCTGACTCCGCTGCTGAAACCCGACGGCACCCCGGTGGTGACCCCGGTTTCCCGATATGAAGAATGAGATTTGCCCCCGGCTCAATGCGAGCCGGGGGCTTTTGCTTTCCCCAAAGGGCAATGTCATCAACTTAAGGAACCCGGGTCGATTTCCCTGTCATTGCGAACCAGTCCTCAGACTGGTGTGGCAATCCGCTCCCCTTACAACGTCCCGATTTTGCACCTGTTACCAAGGAGAAAACGGATTGCCACGTCGCTGCGCTCCTCGCAATGACAATGGTAGACGATGTGCGAAAGCTTAAGTTGATGACATTGCCCCAAAGGGGAAGGTTTTTGTACATTTCGTTCATCATGTATCGATACAAATAGAATGAAGCGCAATTATTTGTAAGTTATGAATAAAAATGTGGACAAATCGTGAAAAGTGCGCTATGATATACGCGAATACTTGCGGCTTGATCCGCTAATTTTGAAAGAGGTGAAGAAACATGGCGTTTTCTTTTTTCGGCGGGGTGCACCCCAAAGAAAACAAATGGTACGCGTGCGACAAGGAAACCCAGGTATTTCCCGAACCGGACATCGTTGTCATTCCCATGGCGCAGCATATCGGTGCGCCCTGTAAGCCCCTGGTTGCCAAGGGGGATCTGGTGACCAAGGGCCAGAAGATCGGCGACAATCAGGGCCTGTGCGTCCCGGTTCACGCTTCCGTTTCCGGCAAGGTCAAGGCGGTGGAGGTTCGTCCTCACACCAACGGCAGCACCGTGCTCAGCGTGGTTATCGAAAATGACCATCTGGACACCCTGTGCGAGACAGTGAAGCCCCGCACCCAGGAGGAAGTGGATGCCCTGACCCCGGAGCAGCTGGTGGATATTATTCACGAGGCTGGTATTGTGGGTATGGGCGGCGCCACCTTCCCCACCCACGTCAAGCTCTCCGGCGGCATCGGCAAGGTGGACACCGCCATCGTCAATGCCGGCGAGTGCGAACCCTACATTACATCCGACGACCGGCTGTGCCGGGAGCACCCGGAGCAGGTGGTGAAGGGCCTTCAGGTCATTATGAAGATTTTCGGCCTGAAGGAGGGTCACATCGGCATCGAGGACAACAAGCCCGAGGCTATCGCTGCCCTGAAGGCTGCCGCCGCCGACGGTGTTATCGTGGACGTGCTGCCCGCCAAGTACCCCCAGGGCGCTGAAAAGCAGCTGATCTATGCCGTCACCGGCAGGGAAGTGCCCTCCGGCGGACTGCCCGCCGCTGTGGGCTGCGCGGTGTTCAACGCCGCCACCACCCGGGCCATCTGCGAGGCGGTCTACGACGGTATGCCCCTGATCCAGCGTATCGTCACCGTTTCCGGCGACATTCTCATGGAGCCGAAGAACCTGCTGGTGCCCATCGGCACCTCCTTCAACGACCTGATCGAGGCCTGCGGCAGAAACGAGAATCCCTACAAGGTTCTCTCCGGCGGCCCCATGATGGGCGTTGCCCAGTATGACCTGAGCGTGCCCACCATCAAGGGCGTCAACGCCGTCACGGTGCTGGGCAAGAACAACCACCACTTCGTGGAGGATCCCCACTGCCTGCGCTGCGGCAAGTGCATCGACGCCTGCCCCATGAAGCTGATGCCCGTGCTCATGTACAAGGCTTGGCAGGACGGCGACGTAGAGGCAATGAAGAAGAACAACATCATGGACTGCATCGAGTGCGGCTCCTGCGCCTACACCTGTCCCGCCAGCGTGCCGCTGGTGCTGGGCTTCCGGGTTGCCAAGCAGGCCATCCGCAACGCGTCCGCGCCGGTTAAGAAATAAGGAGGTGGAAATCAGATGGCACAGATGAAATACTTTTATGAGCTGACGATTTCCAGCTCGCCCCATGCCCACAGCCCCGTCACCACCCGCACCATCATGCGGGATGTGCTCATCGCCCTGCTGCCCGCGCTGCTGGGTTCTATTTACTTCTTCGGCTTCCGCAGCCTGATGGTCACCCTGGTCAGCGCCGCTGCCTGCGTGTTCTTCGAGTGGCTGTACTGCCAGATTCTCAAGAAGCCCTGCAAGACCTATGACCTGTCCGCCTGCGTCACCGGCGTGCTGCTGGCCTTCGTCTGCCCCGTAACCATTCCCTACTGGACCATCATTCTGGGCGACGCCTTTGCTATTATGCTGGTAAAAATGCTCTTCGGCGGCCTGGGCAAGAACATTGTGAACCCCGCCCTGGCCGGACGTGCCTTCATGTTCAGCTGGCCCGTGCTCATGAGCAACTGGGTCAAGGTCGGATTTAATAACGCCGCCGGTATCGTCTCCACCGCGGACGCCGTTACCGCCGCCACCCCCCTGGCAAGCCTGCATCAGGGTGTGATGTGTGAAGAGTCCATCGGTGCCCTGTTTCTGGGCAACGTGGGCGGCTGCATCGGTGAAACTTCCGCGCTGCTTCTGCTCATCGGCTTTGCTTACCTGCTGATCCGCAAGGTCATTTCCGCCCGGATTCCTGTGACCTATATCCTCACCGTGGCGATCTTGACCTTCCTGTTCCCCCGGGGCAATGACCGCATTGCCTGGATGGCGGCGCAGGTCTTCGGCGGCGGTCTGATGCTGGGCGCCATTTTCATGGCCACCGACTATGTGACCTCCCCCGTGACCAAGCTGGGCCAGATCGTCTATGCCGTGGGCTGCGGTGTTCTGACCGTTATGATCCGCTACTTCGGCGGCTACAACGAGGGCGTTTCCTACGCCATTCTGTGCATGAACTGCTGCACCGTTCTGCTTGACAAGATCGGCCGTCCTGTGAAGTTCGGCGCACCCAAGAAGGAGGCGGCGAAATAATGAAGAAGGAAAGTAGTGCCGCGTACATCGCTCGTCTGGCGATCACGCTGCTGCTGATCACCGCCGTTGTGGCGGCGGGGCTGGCCTGTGTGAATGCCGTGACCGCCCCGGAAATCGAGGCGCTGAACGCGCAGAAAACCCAAACCGCCATCGAGGCGGTGCTCCCCGGCGGCGGTGAGGAAATTGTCTTCACCGATGACAGTGGCATCGTGTCCACCATTTACAAGGGCCAGTCCGGCTACGCCGTGGAAGTGACCCCCGCCGGCTTTAACGGCACCGTCACCATGATGGTGGGCGTGGACAATGCCGGTAAGGTGCTGGGCATCTCCATCGTCAATCACACCGAGACCGCGGGTCTGGGCGCGGAGGCAGCCTCTCAGGGCGCTGCCGGTACCGCCTTCCGGAGCCAGTTTGCCGGCATGAGCGGCAGCGTCTCCGTTTCCAAGGACGGCGGTCAGGTGGACGCGCTGACCGGCGCCACCATCACCTCCCGGGCTGTCTGCACCGGCGTCAACGCCGCGCTGAACGCCGTGGCGAAGCTGGGTTAAGGAGGGTATTTGAATGGATTTCAAGAAACAATTCCAAGAGGGTCTGCTCTATAAGAACCCGGTGCTGGTTCAGCTGCTGGGTATGTGCTCCACTCTGGCCATCACCACCAGCCTGTTTAACGGAATCGGCATGGGCCTGGCGGTTACCGCCATTCTGATCTGCTCCAACGTGCTGATTTCCGCCCTGCGCAGCTTTATTCCCTCTCAGATCCGCATCGCGGCGTACATCACCATCATAGCAGGCTTCGTGACCATCGTTGACCTGGCGCTGCAGGCCTTTATCCCCGCGCTTTCGGCCTCTCTGGGCGTGTTCATTCCCCTGATCGTGGTGAACTGTATCGTTCTGGGCCGGGCGGAGGCCTTCGCCTCCAAGAATACCGTGGCGGCTTCCGCCGTGGACGGCCTGTGCCAGGGCATCGGCTACACCTGCGCGCTGATCATCGTCTGCGTCATCCGGGAGCTGCTGGGCAAGGGCACCTTCGGCGGCGGCATTCTGAACGGCGGCGAGGGCATTCGCCTGATCCCTGCCCAGTTCCCCGCCATGCAGATGGTCATGCCTGTGGGCGGCTTCCTGGTGCTGGGCTTTGTCATCGCCGGTTCTCAGAAGCTCATGAAGCATCTGGAAATGAAGAATAAGAAGAAGGAGGCGGCGAAGTAATGGAAGCGATCGTTGGTATTATCCTCAGCGCCCTGCTGAGCCAGAACTTCATTCTTGTTAAATTCTATGGTATCTGCCCCTTCATGGGCGTTTCCAAGAAGATCGACACCGCCCTTGGCATGGGCATGGCGGTTACCTTCGTCATGGCGCTGGCCTCCGCGGCCTGCTACCTGATCAATCTGCTGCTGGTAATGCTGGGCCTTGAATACATGCAGACCGTGGCCTTTATTCTGGTTATCGCGGCGCTGGTGCAGGTTGTTGAAATGTTCCTGAAGAAGTTCGTCCCCGCTCTGTATCAGGCGCTGGGCGTGTTCCTGCCCCTGATCACCACCAACTGCGCCGTGCTGGGCGTGGTGCTGGTGAACGTGCAGGAGGGCTATAACTTCCTGCTCAGCGTGGTCAACGGCGCTGCCGGCGGTCTGGGCTTTACCCTGGCCATCGTTCTGTTCGCTTCTGTCCGGGAGCGGGTGGACAAGACCGACTGCCCGGAGTGCTTCAAGGGCTTCCCCATCGCGCTGATTGCCGCCGGTCTGCTGGCACTGGCGTTCATGGGCTTCTCCGGCCTGAAGATTTTCTAAGGAGGCGCGGTGTATGGATATTTTAATTGCAATTGGTATTTTGGGCGGTCTGGGCCTGGTCTTCGGACTGGTGCTGGCAGCCGCTTCCAAGGTGTTCTATGTGGAAACCGATCCCCGGCTGGAGCAGCTCAACGAGTGCCTGCCCGGTGCCAACTGCGGCGGCTGCGGCTTTGCCGGCTGCGGCGCTTACGCCGAGGCGGTGCTCAAGGGCGAGGCTCCCGTGGGCAAGTGCGCCTCCGGCGGCAACGAGGCTGCCAAGGCCATGGCTGCCATCATGGGCGTGGAGGCCGGAGAAGTGACCCGGAAGGTGGCGCTGGTGCGTTGCTCCGGCGCCCGGACCTACGACGCCGAGGGTAACCTCACCAAGGGCGCCAAGATGAAGGCCACCTACGAGGGCTTCCACGACTGTCTGGCTGCCTCCAAGGTGGGCGGCAGCGGCCCTCTGTCCTGTAAATTCGGCTGTCTGGGCTACGGCTCCTGCACCAAGGTCTGCAAGTACGGCGCCATCTCCGTGAAGAACGGCGTGGCGGTGGTAGACGAGGATCTGTGCGTGGGCTGTATGGCCTGTGCTCAGGTGTGCCCCAGAAAGATCATCACCGCTGTGGAGCCTTCCCAGAATGTGATCATCGCCTGCAACTCGCTGGCCAAGGGCGCCGTCACCAACCGGGCCTGCACCATCGGCTGCATCGGCTGCGGCAAGTGCATGAAGAACTGCCCCAGCGGCGCCATCACCATCACCAACAATCTGGCGCAGATCGATTCCAGCAAGTGCACCAACTGCGGCGAGTGCGCCAAGGTCTGCCCCAAGGGTCTGATCAAGGACTCCAATGTGGAGAACCTGGGTGACCCCAAGCCGGTGATTACCCCCGCGCAGTAAGAGATGTTCGGAAGGGGATAGGGGGGCTATCAACCCCTATCCCCCCTTAACAGATACAGAAAAAGAAACAGATAAAGAAATAGATATATACACAGAAACCAGACGCCGCCTTGGCGGTGTCACGACGGGCGTACCGCAGTCATATGCGGCACGCCTATTTTTGCCTCTGGAATCGACAACCATCTTCAATCTGCCCAAGGAATGGAGAGAAGAAGATGGTTTTTTTGTGTAAAGAACAGGTATAAATTTTGTAAAATATGTGCTATTATTGCGCATTATGAGTTATTTTGGAGGAATGCGCGTTGGCTGGAGAGAACTGGAAAAAAGTCGCGCCCGGGGCATATCTGGCGGCCTGCTGGATTTTTGCGCTGCTGTACTGGGAAGGGCTGCTGCACTGGGCGGCATTTGAGCGCTTCGATGGGGCGTATCTGTACGCTGTCGGTTTTTCTATGTCCGTGGGACTGCTGCTGGCTCTGGTGGTGACCTTTTTGAAGAAGGGCAGATTCGCTGTAAATCTGGGGCTGATGCTGGTGCTGACGGTTTTTTACGGAAGCCAGTTGGTTTACAAATTCATATTCGGAACCCTGTATTCTGTGGCAATGGCTGCCCAGGGCGGAGAGGCCATGGCTTCCTTCTGGCGGGAGCTGCTGAGCACCATGGGCGAAAAATGCCTGTGGCTGATCGCGCTGTTTGTCCCGCTGGTGGTTCTGGGGCTGATGAGACGGTTTACCGCGGGGGCGGTTGGACACGGGACGAGGGCAGTTTTGCTGGTGCTGGCGTTGGCGGCATTTGCCGCGACCCGCTGGGGCATTGCTTCGGGCGGAAGTGAGATGTTTTCCGATGAATACTACTATACCAGCGGAGAAATCGCCACAGACCAGACAGCCCGGAGATTTGGCCTGCTGACCACCCTGCGGCTGGAGCTGACCCGTGGGCAGAGAGGGGAGGAAGCGGCAGAATACTACGTTCCTACGGAAACGGAGCCGGAGGCGATCCCGGAGGAAACGCAGGTTGATTATGGCAGAAATATCCTGGAAATCGATTGGTCTGCCTTGGATGCCGGAACAGACGATAAAAAATTGCTGACCATCAATGAATACTGTGAGAAGCTCAGCGGAACGCGGAAGAACGCCTACACCGGGCTGCTGCGGGACTATAACCTGATTGTGATGTGTGCGGAGAGCTTTGACACGGGAGCCATTCAGCCGGAGATCACGCCGAACCTGTACAAATTGTCCCAGGAAGGCATCCTGTTTGAAAACTACTACAATTCCTTCCCCAATACAACAACGGACGGCGAGTATGCCCTCCTGCAGGGTCTGTACCCCGACACCAGCCGCAGTAAGGCGGTGTCCAGCCTCTACGCTTCCCGGGAAAGCTATCTGCCCTTCACGCTGGGCAATGCGTTCCGGCAGCAGCGGGGTATTGAATGCTGGGGCTATCACAACTATGAGGGCACCTATTATGGACGCAACGAGTCCCATCCCAATATGGGTTACACCATGCGCTTTGCCAAGGACGGCATGAGCTTTACCACCACCTGGCCGGCCTCCGATCTGGAAATGATGGAGCAGTCTGTGGATGACTACATCGGTCAGGAACAGTTTCATGCCTATTACATGACCTTCTCCGGCCACTATAAGTATGATACCGGCACCAATGAGATGGCAAAAAGGAATTATGACGCCGTGAAGGATCTGCCCTACGATAAAACGACCAAGGCCTACTTAAGCTGCAACATCGAGCTTGATAAAGCGGTGGGATATCTGATGGAGCGGCTGGAGCAGGCGGGGGTGGCGGACAGAACCGCCATTGTCATCGCCGGTGATCATTTCCCCTACGGCCTGACGGAAAAGCAGTATTCCAGCCTGGTGGGATATGAATTGGACGCCTTCTCAAAATACAAGTCCTCCCTGATCTTCTGGGTCGGAGGACTGGAAGAACCCATCGTGGTGGAGGACTACTGCTGCAATGTGGATATTCTGCCCACGATTCTGAATCTGTGGGGCCTTTCTTACGACTCCCGGATGCTGGCAGGAACGGATGTATTCTCTGACAGCACACACATGGCGGTGCTGATGGATAAAAGCTGGCTGACGGATACGGTCTGGTTCGATGCCAACACGGGAAAAGCGCGGTATCTGGTGGAGCAGGAGGAAGTGCCCGCTGGATATGTGGAGAACATGAACCAGCTGGTTGCAACCCGGTTCTCCATCTCGGCGGACATTCTGAACACGGCCTACTACAATTATGTGTTTGACAAAGAGGCGGTAAAGGTGAACCGGCTGGGCTGGTATCGGAATCGGTAATGCCTCCTCCCGATACGGATAAACTACGCCGCCCTGTGGGGATTCCCACAGGGCGGCGTAGTTTATGGTGAAAAATGGCACAAAAAAACGAGGCATAAGCCCCGGAATTGTGGAAATTATTCATTGACAAAAATTACGGCAGATGATATAATGACTATCCATACTGTGATACTATGCCTATCTGCGGTCTACCCCTCTTACATGGTCATTTTAGCACAGGAATGGGCGGCTGTCAAGGAGGAAATTTGCCAAATTCGACAACCGCTCCAAGCGTATCATAAGCAACACACAACTCGAAAGAAAGGCTGTGATGATCCATATGGCAATGGTCAAGGACGTAATGTTCGGCAAGACCATGCGTAAGTCTTACGCGAAGTATGAAGAGATCCTGGAGATCCCCAACATGCTGAAAATCCAGAAGGACTCCTATCAGTGGTTCCTGGATACCGGCTTGCGGGAGGTTTTCAAGGACGTAGGCACCATTACCGACTTCTCCGGCAAGCTGGAGCTTTCCTTCCTGGATTACACCATGGAGGACAAGGCCAAGTACACCATTGAGGAGTGCAAGGAGCGGGACGCCACCTACGCCAAGCCCATCAAGGTGCGGGTTCGCCTGCGCAACACGGAGACCGGCGAAATCAAGGAGCAGGAAATCTTCATGGGTGATTTCCCTGTGATGACAAACGGCGGCACCTTCGTCATCAACGGCGCGGAGCGCGTCATTATCACCCAGATCGTCCGCAGCCCCGGCATGTACTACGGCCACGAGGTGGACAAGGCTGACCAGCACACCTACACCGCCACGGTGATTCCTTACCGCGGCGCCTGGCTGGAATACGAAACCGACAACTCCGATGTGTTCTGGGTTCGTATCGACAAGAACCGCAAGCTGCCCATTACCTGCCTGATCCGTGCCCTGGGCGTGCAGACCGACGAACAGATCAAGGCTATGTTCGGCGAGGACGCCCGAATCCTCGCGACCATCGACAAGGATCCCTGCAAGACCAAGGAAGAGTCGCTGCTGGAAATCTACCGCCGTCTGCGTCCCGGTGAGCCTCCCACGGTGGAGACCGCCACCGCGCACCTGGAGGGCCTGCTGTTCGACGCTCACCGCTATGACGTGAGCATGGTGGGCCGCGACAAGTTCAATAAGAAGATGGACATTTGGAGCCGCCTGTCCGGTCAGGAAGCGGCGGAGCCTATCGTGGATCCCATGACCGGCGAGATTCTGGTCATGCCCGGCGAGTTCATCTCCCGTGCCCAGGCTCACGAGCTGAGCAAGAAGGGCGTCAATGAGGCCGTGGTCAAGGTCGGCGACAATAACGTCAAGGTCTTCTCCAACAACATGGTGGACATGGCTGGCTTCGTGGACTTTGATCCCAAGGAGTTCGGTATCACCGAGAAGGTTTACTTCCCTGTGCTGAAAGAAATGCTGGAATCCGTTCCCGCCGACGGCTGGAAGGACGCCATTGCCGAGCGCTTCACCGACCTGATTCCCAACCACATCATTGTGGACGACATCATGGCCTCCATCAACTACCTGAACTGTGTGGCCATGGGCATCGGCACCCCTGATGATATCGACCATCTGGGCAACCGCCGCCTGCGCTGCGTGGGCGAGCTGCTGCAGAACCAGTTCCGCATCGGCTTTTCCCGTCTGGATCGTGTCATTCGCGAGCGCATGACCGTGCAGGATCTGGATACCGTTACCCCCCAGAGCCTGATCAACATCCGGCCTGTGACCGCCGTCATCAAGGAATTCTTCGGCTCCTCTCCTCTGTCTCAGTTCATGGATCAGAATAACCCCCTGTCTGAGCTGACCCACAAGCGCCGTCTGTCCGCTCTGGGCCCCGGCGGCTTGAGCCGTGACCGGGCTTCCTTCGATGTCCGGGATATTCACTACACCCACTATGGCCGTATGTGCCCCATCGAGACCCCCGAAGGTCCCAACATCGGCCTGATCAACTACCTGGCTACCTTTGCCAAGATCAACGAGTACGGCTTTGTGGAGGCTCCCTACCGCAAGGTGGACAAGGCCACCGGCTTTGTCACCAAGGACGTGGAGTATATGACCGCCGACGTGGAGGACGACTTCTACATCGGTCAGGCCAACGAGCCTCTGGACGAAAACGGCTGCCTTGCCAATGCCCGTATCACCTGCCGTCACCGCAACGAAATCATCGAGGTAGACCGGGGCATGATCGATTATATCGACGTGTCTCCCAGAATGATGATCTCCATCGCTACCTCCTTCATTCCCTTCCTGCAGAACGACGACGCCAACCGTGCCCTGATGGGCGCCAACATGCAGCGTCAGGCCGTGCCTCTGCTGACCACCGAGC
This sequence comes from Clostridiales bacterium, assembly GCA_022786995.1. Classification (GTDB taxonomy): domain Bacteria; phylum Bacillota; class Clostridia; order Oscillospirales; family Oscillospiraceae; genus Faecousia. The sequence continues at coordinate 2,661 of JALFUW010000110.1, read as the reverse complement.
CGCCCATCGTTGCCACCGGTATCGAGCACAAGGCCGCTGTGGACTCCGAGGTCTGCGTCAAGGCCAAGGGGCCCGGCGTTGTCACGGCTGTGTCCGCTTCTTCTATTACCGTCAAGTATGACAGCGGCGAAACCTGTGTCCATGCCCTGACCAAGTTCGCCCGCTCCAACGCCGGCACCTGCATCAACCAGCGGCCCATCGTGGTGGTTGGCGAGCGGGTGGATACCGAGCAGATCATTGCCGACGGCCCCTCCTGCTCCGGCGGTGAGGTGGCTCTGGGCAAGAACGTGCTCATTGGCTTCGTCACCTGGGAAGGCTACAACTACGAGGACGCCATTCTGCTCAACGAGCGCCTGGTGCGTGAGGACGTGTTCACCTCCATCCACATTGAGGAGTACGAGACCGAGGCCCGGGATACCAAGCTGGGCCCCGAGGAAATCACCCGGGACATCCCCAACGTGGGCGAGGATACCCTGAAGGATCTGGACGAGAACGGCATCATCCGCGTGGGCGCGGAGGTTCGCGCCGGCGACTATCTGGTGGGTAAGGTTACCCCCAAGGGCGAGACCGAGCTGACCCCCGAGGAGCGCCTGCTGCGGGCCATCTTCGGCGAGAAGGCAAGAGAAGTCCGGGATACCTCCCTGAAGGTGCCCCACGGTACCTCCGGCATTGTGGTGGACGTGAAGGTCTTCACCAAGGAGAATTCCGACGAGCTGGCTCCCGGCGTTACCAAGTCCGTCCGGGTGTATCTGGCCCAGAAGCGTAAGATCGGTGTGGGCGATAAGATGGCCGGCCGTCACGGCAACAAGGGCGTTGTGTCCCGGGTTCTGCCCGAGGAGGATATGCCCTTCCTGCCCGACGGCACCCCGCTGGACATCGTACTGAACCCCCTGGGCGTGCCTTCCCGTATGAACATCGGTCAGGTGCTGGAGGTTCATCTGGGCTACGCCGCCAAGGCCCTGGGCTGGCATGTCGCCACCCCCGTGTTCGACGGCGCCAACGAGAAGGACATCCGTGAGACCCTGAAGCTGGCGGGACTGCGGGAGGACGGCAAGACCATTCTGTACGATGGCCGTACCGGCGAGCCCTTCGACAATCTGGTCACCGTTGGCTATCCCTACTACCTGAAGCTGCACCATCTGGTTGACGATAAGATCCATGCCCGTTCCACCGGCCCCTACGCCCTGGTTACCCAGCAGCCTCTGGGCGGCAAGGCCCAGTTCGGCGGTCAGCGTTTCGGCGAAATGGAGGTCTGGGCGCTGGAAGCTTACGGCGCTGCCTATACCCTGCAGGAGATCCTCACCGTCAAGTCCGACGACGTCACCGGCCGTGTCAAGACCTACGAGGCCATCGTCAAGGGCGCGAACATTCCCAAGCCCGGCGTGCCCGAATCCTTCAAGGTTCTGGTCAAGGAGCTGCAGGCCCTGTGCCTCGACATCCGTGTGCTGGATGAAAACGGCAACGAGATCGAGCTGAAGGACGAGGACGACGATGATGAGATCGTCTACGCCGCCGACGCTACCAGCGATCTGGTGGTCGGTTCCGCGGATGAAGTGCTGGATGCTGGCTTCGTCATTGACGAGGACAGCCCTGAGGATATTATGGATGTGTTCGGCGACATGGATGCCGACAACGAAGAATAAGGAGGCTACACATGGCAGATGCCACCTTTGATGCCATTAAAATTGGCATTGCGTCCCCGGAGATGATCCGGCAGTGGTCCTATGGCGAGGTCAAGAAGCCCGAGACCATCAACTACCGCACCCTGAAGCCGGAGCGGGATGGTCTGTACTGCGAGCGGATTTTCGGACCCACCAAGGACTGGGAGTGCCACTGCGGCAAGTATAAAAAGATTAAGTATAAGGGCAAGGTCTGCGACCGCTGCGGCGTCGAGGTTACCAAGTCCAAGGTGCGCCGGGAGCGCATGGGCCACATCGAGCTGGCCGCTCCCTGCAGCCACATCTGGTATTTCAAGGGCATCCCCTCCCGGATGGGTCTGGTGCTGGACATCAGCCCCAAGGTTCTGGAGAAGGTGCTGTACTTCGCGGCCTATATCGTCACCGATCCCGGTGACGCGCCGCTGGCCCGGACTCAGGTGCTCACCGAGAAGGAGTACCGGGATATGCGGGAGAAGTATGAGGACGACTTCAAGGCCGGTATGGGCGCGGAGGCCATCAAGGAGCTGCTGGAGCAGATCGATCTGGACCAGCTGTCTAACCAGCTGCGGGAGGAACTGAAAACCGCTTCCTCCCAGAAGAAGCTGCGCCTTGTCAAGCGGCTGGAGGTCGTGGAAGCCTTCCGGGAGTCCGGCAACAAGCCCAGCTGGATGAGTATGGACGTGCTGCCCGTGATTCCGCCGGATATCCGTCCCATGATTCAGCTGGACGGCGGACGGTTCGCCACCTCCGACCTGAACGACCTGTACCGCCGGGTCATCAACCGGAACAACCGTCTGCGCCGGCTGGTGCAGCTCCACGCTCCCGATATCATTATCCGCAACGAGAAGCGGATGCTGCAGGAGGCTGTGGACGCCCTCATCGACAACGGCCGCCGGGGCCGCGCCGTCACCGGCGCCAACAACCGGGCTCTGAAATCCCTTTCCGATATGCTCAAGGGCAAGCAGGGCCGGTTCCGTCAGAATCTGCTGGGCAAGCGTGTTGA
>JALFUW010000048.1 GCA_022786995.1 Clostridiales bacterium | reverse complement strand
CTCGTCCTCGATGATGACGGCGTGGGACAGGATGTCCTCGATCTCGGCAATGCGTCCGTAGAGCTTGGCCTGCTCGTTCTTGGCGGCATCGTACTCGGAGTTTTCGGACAAGTCGCCGTAGGAGCGGGCTTCCGCGATCATAGCGGCAATCTCGCGCTCCCGGGTGGTCTTCAGATAGTTCAGTTCCTTTTCCAGATCGGCAAGACGCAGACTGGTAATTTTGTATTCCTTGGCCATATTCAAAATCCTTTCTCAGAAATAATTCTCATAGTCCCAAACATTATAGTGGATTATTCCTGTGCAGTCAAGGAATTTTTCCAAGAACGCGAATAATTTAGCCTTTCCCTTTGGAGAGGGCTAAGGCTGACGAAAAAGTAGACCCGTAGGGGGCGATGCCCACATCGCCCCTTGGTAAATTTTCCAATTCGCCGAAAACGATCTATCATCGATCACTTTTACTACGGGCCGATGTGGGCATCGGCCCCTACGGTAAGGAAAAAACGAGCCTTTATTGGGTTCTCTCCACAAGCTGACTGTAAATTGCCTGTGTTTCTTCCGCGTCCTTGCCGCTGAGCACCAGCATTTTCCCGTTCACCTTCAGTACCACACAGGCCTGGGGATTGTAGTAGGTGTAACGGGTATAATTTCCGAATTCCTCATTTTCAAAGGATCCCAGCAGCAGCCGGAAGCTGCCCACGCCGAAGACCCGGCTGCCCGGCACATTGCCCTCCCGGTATTCCACGCTTTCCACCCGGTCATAGAATACGGTCAGATCATCATAGAAGCTGGCCTTGATGGTAAAGTAATCGTCTGAGAAAGTGGTCTCCACTTTTCCGGCGAACAGCATCACCAGCACAAAGGCCAAAATCAGCAGGCCCACCACCGTTCCGATTTTTCCGGCCCGGGTGTGGGCGCTGGGAACAGGCTTCAGTTCGTCCCCACGCTGTACCTGTTTGCGATAGTAAAGCCAGGAATAGACAATGGGAATCGCGGACAGAATCACCACGGCCGCCACCATCACCCCGGCATTCCATCCGGCGGGCAGCAGGGCGGACAGCATCATTACCACGCCGCCGATCATCCAGACCCGACCGCCAAAGCGGTGGGTGGCGTTCCAGTTCTCCTCGCTGGTATAGGTCCAGGGCACCTTGATGCCAATGGTGTAGTTCTGGCGGCACTTGGGCAGATAGTTGCCGATGGCAACAAACATCAGACCCAACGCGGCGACCATAATACCGCTGACGGACACCTGAACCCCCAGCGCCAGGCAGTACATGATAATGCCCACGATATTGGACAGCACCGGCATGATCCACAGCACCAGCCGGATGGGCTTCCCGTTCCGATTCTGATTTTTTGGGTCTTTCGCGGTCACGAAGAAGCAAAGCCAGTGTCCGGCCAGCAGGCACAAATAGGGCACGAATACCGCGAAGGGACGACTGCCGTAGCCGTCGGGCTGGCCGTCAAAGCCCCAATGAGTGGCAAGGGTTTCCGGGAGCCGATTCCAGAGAATCAGGCCCACCAGAACGGGAATTAAGATCACCAGAGAGGAAACAATCAGTTCCCATTTATGCTTGCGAATCATAAGGCACCTCCTGTGCTTCTTCCGCGGCCCAGCGGGCGCGGATGGCTTTCAAAATGACAATTGCAAATACGGTAACTGCTGTCAAAAGAACGTAAATAATGGTATAGGCCATGGTCTGGGACAGACCTTTGCCGACGAACAGGCTGATACTGGCTATGAAGTCCATGCAGGTGTGCATGGCCAGACACGCCAGCACGCCGGGCAGTGCGCGGTTTCTGTGTACGCCATAGCAGACCAGCATACTCATGGCGGCGTGGCAGGTCATGGCCAGCAGCCGCTCGAAACCCGCCAGCAGGAACAAGGCCCAGGGCGTGTTCATCAGTGCGTCCTTTGCGGTCAATAGTGCCGTCACATCGCCGCCTGCGGCAGTGGTTTGGGCAACCGTGGCTTCAAAGCCGCCGGTCTGGAGCATCACCAGAAATACCACATTGCTGAGGTAGGCAAGGCCTGTAATGAGGATGGCTTCGATGCCGCCATGGCCCAGTCCCGCAGCCAAGGCCCGGCGGTAGGTCAGGTTCTTTTTTAGGCAGCGGGCTACCGCGTACCGCCCAGACAGCTCGAACAAGCCCGCGGTAAAGGCCAGCGCAAAGCCATAGATCAGCGTGTGGGTCTGCGAAAAGGCAATAAATCCGTCCGTCCGGGACAGGGCGGCCAGAATCGGCAGCCGAATCAGAATCTGGGGCACGAAAAAGCCCAGCGCACCCACCAGCCAGGCGCTCCAGATGCCCTGCTTTTTATGGTGGCTGGCGTACACCGCCGCAAAGGCAGGCGGCACAATCAGGCTGACGATCAGCGTTAACATGATAGATATGATTGATATATTATTCATGCGTTTCCTCCCCTTTCAAATCCGAAATCCACAGCAGGATCTCCTCCAGAACCGATGCGTTCAGCTCATAGAAAATAAACTTCCCCTCCCGGGTGTCCTCAATGAGGTCAGCTTCTTTCAGCACCGACAGATGCCGGGACACGGCGGCGGCGGTAATGTCGAACTGCTCGGCAATCTCCCCGGCAGAGCGTTTCCCGTTTTTCAGCAGATTCAGAATTTCCCGCCGGGTGGGGTCTGCCAATGCCTTCAGCGTCTGCTGCAAGCTCATCGCGATTCCTCCTTTCATATTTAACATTTAACTTAACTGTTAAATGTAGTATAGCACAGGGTGCTACCTTTGTCAAGCATTTATTTAACCATTTCGTTAAATGTTTGTCCTATTGATAACTGAACCCGGAAATGATATAATGCAACAAGCGTATAGACAACATGAGAAATTGGAATTTGGCGGCGAGTCGCCGCAGACAATGCGTCACGGACGCTGGGTAATAAACCAACATCCTTTGGGCCCCTCGACCAGAAAACGTTTTGAAATTGCAATTTGCAGCAATCCATATGCCACTGTAGGGGCGCCCAGTGTGTCAAGAGTAACATAGGTAACACATAGGGAAGAGACATGGGTTACAGTCTGCGGATGTGGCGTTCTAGCAGTTTCCCCTCAACAGCATCAACTGTGGCAATGATGTAGTTGCGATAGATGACCGAGAATTTATC
>JALFUW010000108.1 GCA_022786995.1 Clostridiales bacterium | reverse complement strand
TGCAAGCGATATTTCCTATATTTGCGCAGATGGAATTCTGGAGGAATGCGAAGAGGGAAAGTCAGATCAAGGGGAGTACTATGCTTTCTATCGGTGTGGCGCAACCGGCCCTGAGTTTGTCGAAAAAATCGTCCGTGATCCGATCACACTATACTGGGGGCGTGTAGAAGCTGGAAAAGATGGGAGAACCGTCACCGAGGAGGAGGCTATGTCAGCTATCAACTCGTATCAGCGAATGGAACTTGGTTTGAGGCCCTTCACCCAATATCCCGTAAAGTAAACAGGTACAATGCCAGTCCTCGTTGTCTTACGGAAGATTCAAAGAAAAGCGATTCCCAGAATCGCGCAGCCGCTGGAATTATCCAGCGTTTCCAGAACACGGCAATGTGTTCTGCGGGGCTTAGGGCAGCGCCTCAACAAGCAGAATAACTGTTCATTCCGTTCCGATAATTGTAGTTTGCGGTGATGAATAGTTCAGCCAAGATTATTCCAATGCTGTTCAGCGGCAGCAGAGTATACCGCTGAACAGCAGCTAATAAGACGAAAAAATAAAGAACTCCTGGAGCAGGCAGACACCGCTACACTCGGAGATCGCAGAAAAAATAAAGAGTTCTGGAAAACTGTAAAAATTTAAGTCTTGTGGTCAAGAAGCACATAAGAGATTGGAAAAATCCACTCCGTGATATCCTATTATGGGTCAAAATATGGGTCAGGAGGTTCTATGCAGAAATACAAAAATAATATCCAAACTTTTTGAACAAAAAGCAAAAGAAAAAGTCCTGAAATCGGTTGATTTCAGGACTATTTATGGTTGCGGAGGCAGGACTCGAACCTACGACCTCCGGGTTATGAGAGCCTATTTTATGTTTTTCTATTGTATTTTTCTGTTATACAATACGCTAAATCTATGCGTTTTATGGTCATATTCGCAACATTTTGTAATATGCCGTTATGTGGCTTTTGCGGAGGTGTGACCCAAAATTGACCCAAAATTTTCCGGGTGTTTCAAGGCTCCTTGACCGCCCATCAGACGTGCGTGTGTACGACCTGGCCCGCCGCCATGAGCCGCCACAAGCAGCAATAACCGGGAGCTTCCATTGTGGCGGCTCCCGGTCGTGCTGTATTCAGATGAAATCAATTTTGAGCTGCTTACCCAGTCCGGCAGCAATGCGGGCCAGCGTCTCAACGGTGGGGCTGCTGGAGCCATTCTCAATGCGGCTAATGTTGGATTGCCGGATGCCGGTTTTCTCTGCCAGCTCCTTTTGGGTCATGTGGCTTTCCAGTCTGGCGGCAATCACCGCCCGGATTGCTTCATACTCAGGCCGCTGGGCTTCATATTCGGCAGCAAATTCAGGATCGTCCATCTGCTGATCCAGATACTTCCGAAAATCACGCATGGTTATGCCTCCTCTCATAGTCCGCCTTGTACTTTCGGGCAAGGTCAATCTGTGCTTTTGGGGTGCGCATAGTCTTCTTAACAAAGCCGTTGGTCAGGATGATCTTATTATCCACCACGAAGAAATAGAATATCCGGGAAATATCGCTGGCGAACTTGATCCGCAGTTCAAACAGGCCGTCACCCATGGGCTTGGAATGGGGTTCTCTCAGGGCATTCCCAAATTCTTCAAGAATGGCAATACTATGCAAGGCTTTTGCCCGCATTTTCTTATCCAGACTGTCCAGAAAGTCCTCAACGGGCGTTTCTCCGCTGGGAAGCTGGTAAAACTCAACGTCAAACATCTATGCACCCTCTGTCTATGTATAGTATATTCCTTTTTTGATATATTGTCAAGGGTTATTTACTCCCTGACGGCGTTGTCCCGCTCCATGGTTTCGTTGATTGCCCGGTTGATGAAGGCGTTCAGGCTTTCGCCCTGGGCCTCTGCGTGGGCTTTGGCTACGTCCTTTTTCCCTTTCTCAAGACGTAATTCTACCCGGTCATAATTTGCGGCATTGTATTTTGCAACTGCCCGCCTTTGTGCGTCACTGATTGCCAATTCTTGCACCTCCCTGTATTCTCGCTGTTGGTGGCGGGTTTGCAACGCTGCACACTCTTCCACCATCCGTATTATACCACACAAATACTACTGCCGTCAATATAGAAGAAATACCAATATACTGACGTCATATTTGTGCAGTATTCCATCTTGAAAACTACTGCCGTCAGTAGTATAATACAGATACAAGGTAAGGGAAAGCCAACCGGGAGAAGGTGGGAGGTAGCAGACCACCAGAAAGCCGAAAGCGCCCACAAACTCAAGCCCATATACCTGTGATCCGGCACCAACCCCGGTACATGACAGCGAAGATAGCTTGAGGGCTGGCACTTCCTACCAGAACAGCCAAAGGAGGACGATATGGGAAATATGTTGACCATCAAGCAGACCGTAGCCCGTGCCGCTGCGGAGGGAATCCCGATTTCAGAGTACACCCTCCGCAACTGGGTGAGAACCGGCATTATCCCGTCCAGGGTCGCCGGGCACTCCAAGTATCTGCTTTATTATCCGAACGTGCTGCGCTATCTGCAATGCGTAGACGGCGGCGACATCCCGCCCGCCACCATGGGCGGTGCAAGGTAGAAACGGGCCGTACAAGCCCGCCACGGGTCTGTGTCGGTGGAAAGGAGAAAACACATGAGCATGAACGAACTGGAAGCCAAAGTGGCCCAGCTGCGAGAGCTGCGCCGCATGGCTGAGGAACTGGCGGGCGAGATCGCCGCCACAGAGGACGCTCTCAAGGCGTACATGGCAGCCAACAGCACCGATGAACTGTACGGCCCCAGCTTCAAAATCACCTGGAAGGAGGTCACCAGCAGCCGCCTGGACGGCAAGGCCCTGAAATCTGCCGCCCCGGAGCTGTGGCAGCGGTTCAGCAAGCAGACCACCGCCCGCCGTTTCATCGTGGCATAAGAAAAGGCCCTTGCACCGCCGCCGACCAAAGCACGGTGCAAAGAGCCTACACCCCAGCAAGCAAGAAGGGGTGCTGTCATTATAAGGCAGCGCCCCGATTTTGTCAACCAGAAATAAATTGAGGCATCGTAATGCCGCCACACTGACAAGCCCGCCACGGACCTGTGGCGGGAGAAGGAGGACACTAATGCTTAACAGCCAACAAGTAAAAGACCTGTTCGACAAGGAATCTATCCTTATTTCCCGAGAAAACGTCGTACCACTGTACCGCATCCGTGAGCTGTTTGGAGATCGTGCGGTCTGTTTCGCCCGCAACGTTTCCGGCAGCGGATTCAGTTTGTACGGAATCGGAGACTTTCAGCTTCCATATGCCACTCTTGCAGGCTTCCAGACTGCTGCCACCTTCAAAAACATTGATGAAATCCGGCAGACCGTGGGAGAAATCGGAGGCTATGCAGCTGTCGAAGCTGCCGAAGATTCCCTAATTCCGAATTACGTTATGGGCCTCATAAATGCCCTGCGTGATAAGTACCCCAGCAGTTTGAGCGGCTTTGACATCATTTCCGAGACGCTGGAAAAGGCCGTTACCGCAGAAACCAAGCGCAAGAATCGTCAAAAGAAGAACTAACCCATAATCCCCGCCCTGTGGCGGCACACTTAAGGAGGACAGACAATGATCGACACCAGCAAAGTACAATTCCCGCTCACCCTGGCAGCGTTTGCCAGCTTGCAGCGCAATGAGATGCGCCGGATTCCCACCATTGAGGAAATGGAAATATTCAGCCAGGTTGTGGACACGGCGAACGTGGCCTACCACGCAGCGGCAGCCGGTGACGCTGACACCGCTTTGGGGATTCTGAATGATATTCTCATTGCTGGCGCACAGACACCGGGAGCGGCCCCTGTGGCGGCTATGTGCCAGGGCTGGGTGCTTTTGGCAATCAGAGCGGGCAAGGATGTGCTCAAGCGGGAAATTGACAGTACAGAGGAATAGGTGGCCCCAGAGAGGGCACAGCGCAAGTGCATAGACTACCGCCGCAGCGGCTCCCCGGAGCTGCTGCGGTTTTTCCATGCTGCGCTTTACGAGTGATGAAATCCATCACTTGACCGCCGCAGTACATTACCCGGATGTGTTGCGGTTTTGCCATGTGTCAAATGTGACACTTTACGGGTGATAAAATCCATCATACGTCAGCCGCAGCAAGTAGACCGCAAGGCCGCTACGGTGTCAATGTTGACACATTTTCCCTCCGGCAGAGGGCGGTAGCGCTGGGAAAGGTCATAGCTATGGCTCTGATCTGAGGCGCGGCACCTGGCATTTGCCCAGGCAATGGGGGGAGGGTCACACGCGGGGCCTGCGCGTTGCGTGAATGCCCTCACCCGGTTCCTGGCCCGCCGTGGCGGCACGTCAGACAGGGGGGAGGATGAAAGATTCCCGGTGGGGAAAATTTCTTTCACGGAGGGATGTCACGGGGTCTGGGGGAGTGGAACCCCGATTTTCAGGCCCTCGGGGGAGGGTTTGCACAAGTAAACCGCCCGCGCTGCGCCCCACACACGCCCAGGCGCACCCATGCGCCCAAGCCGTGGCGGGTTTTCCGCTGCCGGTGCCGCTTTTTTCTGCCGTTTTTCCAGCCAGTCCATGCCGATCACGCCCGGCGCAGTTCCGGCTCAGATAGGCAGAGCCGCCACCATGCCGGAGCTGCTGCCGTGAAAATTTCTTCCCGCGCGCGAAGCCGCCAATTGTCAGGCCTACCCCTCGGTCTCCATTTCTGCGGGGTGAGCTGCTGTAAAGGGGTGGGGGGCATAGCTACGCTATGAGCCGGTCAAAACCCGCTGCCATATGCACAAACGGCCTGACACGTGGCAAAGCGGCCTTACAGGTGTTTCCCGTACCTTTTCGCCGCCCTTGTGCGCCGTTTCGCTGCGGTTTCCGCCCGTTATCGCTGCCTATATTCTACCATGCCAGGACGTGCCAGGGAAGACGCTTCCCGCACTTTCTCCACCTGTTCCCCAATATAATACTCCCCCCCAAGCATTAAAGACTTTCAGCGTCTTTTGACCGTGGAACAGGCGGCGGAGCTGCCCGGTGCTTCCTTCCGCGCTTTGGCGCTGCCGCGGCTGGCGCTTCTATGTATTCGATGAAGCGGAAGGTACTGTACATGGTGGCGGTATCTTCCCTGTCTAAGACCTCAGCGCCCGCAGGAGGCTCTATACTGGTGCTGTCTGGTACAATGACCGCCGGGTCTGCTTTGGGTCGTATACAGTTGCGGGAGGCGTGCCACGGGTGCTTCCCGACCTGTCGGCAGCTGGCGTTGTGCATCAGGTATTTGGCTATCGCCACCGGGTTTACGTTGTTCGCCTTGCTGTACCATTCCCGGTCTGATATCCATTTTCGGTCTGTATACAGGTGGTGATAGTCCACGTTGCCCCTGTCCCATGCGTCCCGGATGTCCTCAGCGGTCACGCCGTCAACCAGCATATGGAAGTGCCAGCGCCCGCCCTCGCCCTTTGCCGCCGAATACAGATACTTGATTTCCCCGCCACGGCTTTTTGCAATCCGGCGAAGGCGCTTTATGTAGTTCTTCGCCTCTGATCGGCAGAACTCCCGGTACTCCGAATCCTTCGCAAAGATCGGGTAATGTTTATCATCAAACGAAGGCGTTACAAAGAAGGCTGTGGGACTGTCGGCGAAGTTCGCCGCTATGATCGCGGTGGCGGCAATTCTGGAATTGCGGTCATTCACAAGCTGCTGGGCCTTTGTGGTGTGGTTTTTCTTCTCCGCCCTGGCCTTTGGACAGTCTGCGCGGGTGGTCATTGGGTATGTGGTCAGCAGATTATACCGGCCCGCTTTCAGAATTTTCAGATATTGCGCCATTGCAGCGCCTCCCTTCCGTCTATCATTTCTGGCAGCACCGCCACCGTGGCGGTGCCCGGTGTCAACCTTGACACATTTTATCTGCTGTACCGGCTCACCGCTGCAAAGTCATTCTCATTGCCGGTATTCAGAGCATAGGCAACGAAGAACCAGCTTTCTTTTTTCCAGCTGTCAGGCTCGAAGCGGTTCCGAATCTTCCCCGTGTGTATCTTCATGCCGGTGCCCATAGTTTTGCTGGTGAATATCTTCTTTATGGGCCTCTGTGCGTAGTTGGTAACGAACAGAATCCGCGTACCGGCTGCGGACGGGAACACGGCATATAAGGCCTTCCCGCTCCCGGCAGGCACTGTATGACCGTATTTTTCCGGGAACCGCTGGCAGAGCCGCTCATGTTCCGCCTGCTGCGCTGCTGCCTCATCGGAGAGGATCGCCGCACCGAAATCCTTCTCGGCCTGTTCCGGCGCTGCCGGAACTTCAATAACGCCCCAGGTGTCGGAGGGTAGGAAGTTCTTTTGTAGCGTGTGCTGAATGGCTGCAAAGCTGTCACAGCTGGTATACTTGTGAATCCTCATGGGTTTCCTCCTTTGCGACCCGATGCAGCGGCAGCTCATACCGCCACACTGGGTGTATGATTTCGGCGTATTCGTTTATCATGGCCTGACGGCTGCAATACCATTTCCGCCACGCTGCGCAGCCCGTGCAGCTGTCTTTATTGGGTATGGTGCAGCTGTCACAGGGAGACACCCGGCCTTTCATGCACAAATCCTCCTTGTGTGATGCCCGCCACAGGGTTGTGGCGGGCGGAAATCTGGCGGTATCAGGTTAATTCAATGCGGCGAATCCCGCCAGCGGCAGCCGCCACGGGGTTGTTATCGCCTCCGTCTTCGCATCGAAGATAGCGGACAAGGTTGGGATAGTAAAGCAGGGCCTTTTGTCCGGCTGTCCGCACAGGGATTGCGCCGACCTTTATCCACGCCCGCAAGGTATACTCGGACACAGGCAGCCCCTCGGCCTTTGCCCTGGCAACCGCCTCACGGATTGTCACCACATCAGCCATCAGGACACCTCACGGCCTTCCCCTGCCAGCTTTTCAATGACGGTCATGACCCGCTCCCGCTCACTGGCAGACAGCTCCCGGCGCAGCTTCCGGGAAAAGGCAGCGTCAGAAATGCCGATGCCCTCCGCCACCTGCCACAGGCGCACACCATTGCGCTTTGCTGCCTCTCTGATCTCGGTGTTTGCTAATGTAACCATAACAAAGCCTCCTAAATATGAAAATTGTTGTTGACGCTCTGCAATTTATTTGATATATTGATTATAAATTACTTATTGTTTTTGTTGTAGATTACAGTCTACCTTGCAACGCATACAATTGCAAGTAGAAGAAAGTAAAATATAATCGTCATAGTTTTATTTACGTAGATAATAGTCAAAAGGACGGCGTTCTGAAATGAGTAAAGACAGTTCGTTTATTATGGCAAAGCGCCTAAAAGAGCTTCGCGAAGAAAAGAAGTTATCCCACATTTCCCTGAGCAAAGCCCTAAAAGAGCAGTACGGGATTGATATTTCAAGAGACAGTCTCATGTGCTATGAAGTATCAGATCCACATCACACTAAGGCTTACAAAAATGAAGGTATGAGGGTTGAATATCTTAGATGTTTCTCAGAGTTCTACGACGTATCTTCCGATTATCTTCTCGGGCTTACTGACGATCGCAACAAAAAGCCATCAGCCGTTGATGATTTAGGATTGTCTGAATTGGCTGTTAAAGAAATAACAACACTTGGTCATGCAAAAGGATTTGAGGATTGCATACCCGGTCTAAATTTTCTAATTGAGCAGGGAAGCCTATTGATTCTTTCGGCTCTGGCACTTAGGCTTCGAGATTCTGTTCGCAAAGCAAGGCGAATCGAGCGCTCTTATAGCCAAGAATTCACAAACCTTTCTGACGCGGTACTGCAAAGAAATCGGCAGCAATGGGCTGCCGGACAACACTTAGAGGAAATGATCACAAATCAATATCCTTATCTCAAAGGACAAATTCGTGTTGTTATTGGAAAAGAGGCCATCAGGCGAGAAAAAGACGACCTTGTAAGTAGTTTTGAGGAAAAAATATGTAAAATCACCGGGTATGATTCATTTTTTGACGAAATAGAGTTTCGAGAAACCCATTGAGCCAGAAAAGAAAGGGCGATAAAATGTCAACAATCGAACACATCCCCGGCGTGGAAGCGATTCCCGGCAAGAATGGAACCACCTACCGTATCACGGTATACAACGGCTTTGATTCCAAGGGGAAGCGCATCCGCCACAGGACGAATTTTTACCCCACCCCCGGAATGACCGACAAGCAGCTATACAAAGCCCTCATTCGGGCAAAGGCGGACTATGAGAAGTCCATAGAACAGGGCTATGACCTGGACAACAAGCAGACCTTTGCCGAATATGCGGAGTATGTCCTCTCCCTGAAGGAGCGCACCGGCGTGCGGGCGACCACCCTTGACAGATACCGCAGCCTGTTGGAGCGCATCAACGCCGCCATTGGGCATATCAAGCTTGCTGATCTGCGCCCCCAGCACTTGAACAGCTTTTACAAAAACCTGTCGGAGCCGGGAATCCGCGCCGGTGGCGGTTCCGCCACAGCGAAGATTGACCTTGCAAAGTGGCTGAAAAAGCACAAGCAGACAAGGGCCTCCCTCGCTGAGAAATCCGGGGTTTCTCCCATCACCGTGGGCGCTGCGGTAAAGGGTGAAACCATCAGCGAGACGAAGGCCGCAGCCATTGCCCAGGCTATGGGCAAGAAGGTGGCGGAGGTATTCCGGGTGGAGCAGAATACCGCGCCCCTGTCTGATAAAACCATTCTTGAGCACCACCGCCTGATCTCCACCATCCTGGCACAGGCAGAAAAGGAAATGCTGGTGCCGTATAACGCCGCAGCCAAGGCCACGCCGCCGAAGGTGGAAAAGCACGACCCCAACTATTTCCAGCCGGAGGAAATCGCCGCCATTCTGGAAGCGCTGGAAACGGAGCCTCTGAAATGGCAGCTCATAACTCACCTGATGATCGTCACCGGCTGCCGCCGCGGGGAAATCATGGGCCTGCAATGGGAAAAGGTGGATTTCGACAATAACCGGGTAAAGATTGACAAGGCGCTGGTGTCCTCCAAGAGCAAAGGCACCTATCTGGGCAACACAAAAACAAGTGACGTTCGTTACCTGAACCTTCCACAGGAAACCATGAGCCTGCTGCGGCAGCACAAGCGGGAGCAGCTGCGTTTGCAGCTTGCCAACGGTGACCGCTGGGTAAACAGTGGCTTTGTGTTCACCACAGACAACGGGGAGCACATGAACCCGGACAGCATAACCGGGTGGCTCCACGACTTTTCCCGCCGCCACAATCTGCCCCACATCAACCCGCACGCCTTCCGCCACACGGTAGCCTCTGTACTGCTGGCAAACGGCACGGATATCGTCACGGTGTCCAAGCAGCTGGGCCATGCCAGTGTGAACACCACCGAGAATTTTTATAGCCACATCATTGAGGAAAACAAGGCAAAGGCATCGGAGTGTATCGCTGATGTGCTGCTGAGAAAAAAGGCATAAAAAAACGCCCGGCATCTCTGCCCGGCGTGGCCCAGAAAAATGGTTTTTGGGGCCATTGGCCCAGAATTGGCCCATAATCGAAAATGAGCCGTTTTCAAAACAGCATGAATAGTTAGAAAAATCCCGGTATTCGTGTTGAATACCGGGTGTTTTTATGGTTGCGGAGGCAGGACTCGAACCTACGACCTCCGGGTTATGAGGAGTTGATCAAATCGCCATTGTTCACCATTTTCCGTTTTTGTATTGGTTTAGGCAGGTTTTATACCGCAAAAAGTTTCGTATTTCTAAACCTATGTGAACAGATTTATCTGGATTGGGGTCAAATTGGGGTCAAAATATTGTGCGTTCTCCAAAGTATTTACATCAAAATGCTTTTGATAATACGTTCCGTTTTCGACATTGAATTTGTCTACCACGGCACCATCTCAATCGGCTGAGATTTGGCTGGGGAACCCACGGCAAACCATGTCAAATCACGATTCAAATGCCGATTGCTACCAAATTACTACTTTTTTCCGAGTCCCGATATGATGATAGATATGCAAAAAGCAGTCCGAATGGGATGAATCCTTTCAATTTGGAAGTTTTTTTGTTTGTCTGCTGTTTTGCCCAAAACGTGTTTTGGATATATGCGAACACTCATTTCAGCTCGTGGAGCAACAGAAAAAGCGTGAGCCAAACTAAAACCTCAACAGCAATCCTCTGATCACACATTCGGCAAAAAACTGGAAGCAATTTCCGGTGGACTATCTAATGATGTTCCCGACCTGTCAGCTCCGCTCTGATGTTTATATCCGACACCTGTGAATTACGTCAGACGTGCATGACGGACAGCGCGGACGCGATGGATTGGATGCTCTCTTCGCAGCTTTCCTGATTGCGCAGGCAGTATTCCTGGAAAAGCGCGTCTACAACCACCAGCTGGGCCACCTTTGCCTGAACGGAGCCAAACTGGAAGGGGCTCTCGTTGGAACCGCAGCGAAGAACGATATGGGAAAGCTTCGCCGCGGGAGACTTCTGGAACCGGGTTACAAGGATGGTCCGAATCCCCCGCTGTCTGGCAAGCTCCAGAATCTGCAGGCCGCCGGTGGTGGCGCCGGAGTAGGAAAACAGGATAATGACTCCCTTGGGATTCATGGTCGCAACCGCGGAAATCTGCATATGGGCGTCAGTAATGGCAGAGAACTTGCTGCTGACCGTGGAAAACTGATGGGCGCATTCCAATGCCATGATCATGGAGCCGCCGGAACCGATACATAATACCGACGGCGCCTGCTCGATGATCTCGACGGCCCTCGTGATCTGCTTCATATCCATCAGCTCCATGGTCTGCCGGACGGCATCGACGACCATTCTTCCGGATTCCTGAACCCGTCCGGCCAGGGTATCCATGGAGATAGGTGCCTTTGGCGTGGCGGCGCCCGAGGCAGACCGCCGGGCCAGCTCGATTTTGAATGCGTTGAAGCCTTTCAGTTTCAGACTGCGGCAAAATCGGGAAACGGTGGCTTCCGCTGTGCCGCATTCATCCGCAAGCTGGGTGATGGACATAAACTGCACCTGCGCATACTGCACCAGCACAAAGTCTGCCACACGACGTTCAGCGGTGGTAAGCTGATAGTAGGAGGCACGAATGCGCTCCAGAATATCCATATTCTGCTCGTCCATAATCGTGCCTCCTATAATAATCCATGATTTATGCTTTCGTTGACTATCAATTGTTCATTGTCAATTCACTTTATTTGTCTTTTCTTCCTTCCGAGCAGTTGTGGTTGAGGAGCCCAAAGGATGTACGACAGTTGCCCAAAGTTCGTAACACATTGGCCGGCGGCCCTGCCGCCTTATTCGCCCAGCACCTGGGTCATCATCTGGTCAACCAGAATCAGACAGCGGGGTACATGGAAGGGGCCCTTGAAGGTGGAACCCTTGCAGGCGGGCAGGGTGGGATTGCCGTCTCTGCGCAGATAGCCGTACCACTCGCCGTACTCGTCGGCAAAGTGGGCCTTGCAGTAGTCGAGAATCTGATAGAAAATATCCAGATATTTTTCATCCCGGGTATCACGGTAGATCATCATGGAAGCGATCAGTGCTTCGTTGTGGGGCCACCACAGCTTCATATCGTGCTCGTAGGCCTCGGGGGGATTGCCCAGGCAGTCCATGAAGTACAGAATGCCGCCATACTCCTTGTCCCAGCCCATGTTGAAGGCCATGTCAAAGACGTTGATGGCCTTGGCGTGAAGCTCCTTGTCGCCGATTTCGTTGGCATAGTCCATCAGGAACCAGCTGCACTCGATATCGTGGCCGGGATTAACCATGCGGCCCTCGGTGACGTTCAGCCGGGGGGTGCCGTCCATGCAGACGCTCTCCAGAGTGCAGCCCAGTTCAGGCTTCACATGGTAGTTAAAGATGTCGGCGACGCACTCCCGGGCACGCTGGTCATACAGCTCCTTCATCTCGGGATCCACCCGCTTCATGACGCCGGTGACATTGAGGATGATCATGGGAATGCCCAACGCCCGGCCTGTGCGGGTGGACTTGGGGCCCATGCCCGTGGGATCGGTCATGCCGTGGTTCAGGTTCCAGTACATGTCATAAGCCCGGCGGGCACGGAGCAGGTGCTCCCGCTCCCCGGTGACACCGTAGTATTCCGCGTTGGCAATACAGTAGAAGGCTTCGGAGTAGCAGTAGCGGCGCTGACGCAGAGGCGTACCGTCGGCTTCTACGGTGAAATACAGGCGGCCGTCGGCATCGTGGTTGACACAGTGCTCCTCCAGAAAGTCGATGCAGCTCTTGGAGAACTGCAGCCAGTCCTCCCGCACGCCGTAGATGTTGCACAGGTACGCGTAGGTCCAGCCGCAGCGGCCCTGCATCCAGACGCTCTTGTCGGTGGAATAAATCTGCGCGGTGCGGTCAAGACAGGTGGTGACACCGCCGTGCTCCTTGTCCCAGCCGTTTTTCAGCCAGAAGTCAGCTACACCCGTCAGCTGGTTGCGAATCCACTGGCGTTCCGCCAAAAACTTTTTGCGATCCATTTCTATATACCTCCTGAAATGTGTCGTTATAAATATATCATATCACTGTGTGAAAATGATTTCAATGATTATTTGAGAAAGAAAAAATCTTTTCTTCTCTTGCCTCCTCCCGGCAAATGGTAGTGACAACGCCCGTATCCTGTGCTACAATACTGAAAAAGGAGGAGATACGATGTTTCGTAATCTGTTGCGGCCGGACAGCGGCCTGATGGTCACAATGACCCAGCTGACCGACGCCATTTTTCTCAGCCTGTTCTGGATTCTCGGCTGCCTGCCGGTGGTGACCATCGGGGCTTCCTGCGCGGCGCTGTACGATGCCGCCTACCGGGGCTTCCGGCAGGGGGAGAAGCACAGCTGGCAGCGGTTCTGGCGGGTGTTCCGGGACAACTGGAAGGCGGGGATCGTTCCCACCGTGCTGTTTTTGATTCTTCTGGGCCTGCTGGTCAAAGGGCTGGTACTGGTATGGAACGGGGCGGTGTTGGGCCGGATCAGCTGGATGCTGTTCTCCGCCGCCGGATTTCTGGGGGTTCTGGCCCTGGGAATCCTGAGTCTGCTGTTCCCGCTGCTTTCCCGGTTTGAAAACACCCTGGGCATGCTGCTGAAAAACACGGTTCTGCTGGGGATTGCCTATCTGCCCCGGACGCTGGCTTTGGGCATCGTCAATGGAGCGGCAATCTTTCTGTGTGCCCGTTTTGTGTTTCCATTGTTTTTCCTGCCCGCATTGGCGGCGTTGATTTCCAGCCTGTTTGTGGAGCCGATCTTTAAGCCCTTCATGCCGGAGGAAATCACCTCAGCAGCTGGGGAATAAGCTTTGCCAGCGCCTCCGCCAGGGTACGGTGTCCCCGGCTGGTCAGGTGCATGAAGTCCACGGTGTTGAATTCACAGCCGATGGCCCCCGCGTCCAGGAAGGATACATTTAATAATTCACACTGCTCCCGGTAGCTGTCCGCCAGCTGCCGGGATTTTTCCACGCAGAGCTGGCCCATGGTGGCGGCGACGGAGCTTGTCAGCATTCCTTCCCCGATGGGCGGCGGCGCGATCACCAGAATGTTGGGCTGCTTTCCGCCCCAGCAGTCAGTGCTTTTTGCCTTGTTCACCAGACGGGCCATGCCCAGACCGATGCAGGCCGCACTGGAATAAAACCGATCCTTACAGTCGTTGGTTCCCAGCATGATGATCAGCAGATCGATTGCCTCGTGGCTTTTGAGACACGGGTAGATGTAGTCCAGCCCGTTCAAACCCTCGTGGATGGGATCGTCAAAGCAGGTAGTTCGCCCCGACAGACCTTCCTCGATGACCAGATAGTCCTGGCCCAGAGCTTCTTGCAGCAGCTGCGTCCAGCGCTGTTCCTCCGTAAATCGGATGCCGCCGTCAGCACAGTCGGCGGGGTCGGCGCAGTAGCCGTGGGTATTGGAATCGCCGAAGCAAAGGATGTGTTTTTTCATAGGCAGACGCCTCCTTTTAATCTAAAGAATACCATGTTTTTCCCCGCCGTCAAGAGCCCGAAAACAGTTTCGTCATTGTGCTGTATTTGAAGGTGGTTTTCTGTGCAATATGGAAATTTTTTTCATTTTTGTGCGTTTTCGAAAAATTATTTTCAAACGGTTGTTGACATTGTTGAAAACTTGTTGTAGGATACTATTGGAAGTTGTGGGGATTACCACAAAGAAAGGAAAATCTCCCGCTTCGAAAAATACCGCTGACGGCATACGCCGAAAAGCAAATATCCGAATCGTAACAGGAGGAAACACAATGAAAAAGTTGATTGCTCTGGCATTGGCTGTGGTCATGGTGCTGTCTCTGGGTGCCTGCTCCGTGCAGAAGGCTGAGACCCCTGCCCCCACCGCTGCCCCCGCTCCCGCCGCTACCGAGGCCGCCGCTCCCGCCGCGACTGAGGCTGCTGCCGCTCCCGTCGAGATCAGCCTGTGGACTTACCCCATCGGCAACTGGGGCAAGCAGGAGGTCGTCGACCAGCTGCTGGCGAAGTTCAATGCCGCTTATCCCAACATCACCGTCAAGGTCGAGTACCTGACCTACACCGACGGTGACGACAAGGTCAACACCGCCATCGAGGGCAACGCCGCTCCCGACATCGTCATGGAAGGACCCGAGCGTCTGGTCGCCAACTGGGGTGCCAAGGGCAAGATGGTCGACCTGGCTGACCTGTGGACTGCCGATGCCAAGGCTGACATCTACGCTTCCGTCGAGGCTGCCTGTAACAACGGCAGCGGTGCTTACTACGAGTACCCCCTGTGCATGACCGCTCACTGCATGGCCATCAACAAGACCGTCTTCGAGGAGACCGGCGCCTGGCAGTATGTGGACGCTGAGACCCACACCTGGACCACCGAGAACTTCCTGAAGGCTGTTGACACTCTGTACAACGCTGGTTACAAGAACGTCGGCGCTGTCTTCTGCTCCGCTCAGGGCGGTGACCAGGGCACCCGCGCTCTGTACAACAATATGTACGGCGGCACCTTCACCAACGCAGCTCATACCGAGTACACCATGAACTCTGCTGAGAACGTCAAGGCTCTGGAGACCCTGTATAACACCAAGGGCATCAACTTCGACGCTTCCATCAACGGCGGCGAAGAAGCCGACCTGTTCGCCCAGGGCGTGCTGCAGATGGCCTTCTGCTGGAACGCCGCTACCCACGCTGCCCGTACCGAGGTCATCGGCGAGAACTTCGAGGTCTTCCCCATGGCTTTCCCCTCCCCCAACGGCACTGATGTGAAGCTGTGCGGCGGTATCTGGGGCTTCGGTATCTTCGACAACGGCGACGCTGCCAAGATCGACGCTGCCAAGACCTTCATCAAGTGGGTCTGCGATGAGAACACCCTTGAGTCCGTCTCCACCTCCGGCTTCTGGTCTGTCCGTCAGTCCGTTGCTGATCCCTACGCTGACGATGCTCTGAAGAGCGTTTACGGCACCTTCATGCAGTACATGGGCGACTACTACAACGTCACCCCCGGCTGGACCGAGGCCCGTGCCGCCGCGTGGAACATGCTGCAGCAGATCGGCACCGGCACTCCTGTTCAGGAAGCTGCTGACGCCTTCGTGGCTACCGCCAACGCTGCTGCCGGCGCGTAATCCGTTGCTGACAGTCCTATAGCATAGAAAGAAAGCCCCTTCCCTCTCTTCTGGGCGAGGGGAGGGGCGTTTTCTGTAGAGCGGCGTTACCGCCATACATGAATCGTTGACAGTTGATAGTTGTGCTATCCCTTTGAGAGGAATCAAAATACACATAAAAGCAGGAAATGCGGAAGTTTTTGCGGGAATATCGGATGCCCTCACAATTATTTCAATTGTCCCGAAGGGACTCCTTAACTGTCAACTGTCAACTTCAACCAGGCAAGCATTCCGTACGTTTCTTTTCTGGGCGGTCGTATCGCGGCCCGCTCCATCACCAGAGGGGAGGATATCCTTGGCAAATAAAAAGATTTCCGTAAACACCAAATCCCGGCGGCTGATGATCCACGAAACGGTTACCTCTTACCTGTTTCTGCTGCCGTTTCTGATCTTCTTCGTAGGCTTCGTGCTCTACCCCATGATCATGTGCATCATCACCAGCTTCTTCGATGCCACCATGGGCCGGGAGGACATTTTCGTCGGCTTCGGCAACTATCAGGAGCTGTTCGCCGATCCCGTATTCTGGAAGGCCCTGTGGAACACCCTGATTATCGTGCTGGTGTCTGTGCCCGTGACCTGCATCTTCTCCCTGTGGGTGGCCTCCGCCATCAGCAAGATGCCCGTGGCTGCCACCTCTGCCTTCCGCTGCATCTTCTACCTGCCTGTGGTCACCGGCTCCGTGGCCGTCACCATGGTCTGGAAGTGGATGTTCAATAACTACTACGGTATCTTCAACTACATCGGTCAGGCCACCGGCATGATCGATCA
>JALFUW010000095.1 GCA_022786995.1 Clostridiales bacterium | reverse complement strand
GCTTTGGTCACAAAGCTGAAGACCCATTGCCGCCCGGTTGATCCACTTGTGGCCGGTCTTTCTGCTGATCCCATACTTCCGGCACAGAGCGCTGATCGTCTCTCGTCCTTCCAGCGCCTCTGCCACGAATTGTTCTCTTTGTTCCATAACAGTCTTTGTCTCCCATGACATCTGACCCACTTCCTTCGCTTGTCGGATGCCTTTATTTTAGCAAAAACTGTTACCTATGTCTCTTCTCTACCTGTTACCTATGTTACTACCCTATACAGCATTGCCCCTCCCGTCCGCAAAGCGGCAGAGCAGGCGGCGGATGCTGACGGGCGGGTCAATGACCCGCCCCTACGGTTAATCCTTCGGCATATACTTATCCAGCTCGTCGTAGTTAAACACCTCACGGACTTTCTTATAGTGCTCGTTAAAGGTTTTTCCGTTGTCGTCGTAGCGCCAGGCTGTCCAGGGGTTAGAGTAGCCATAGAACACCGTGCGGCAGCCGTCGTGGATGGTCTGAAAGGTTTTCTGCTCCGTGGCCGAGGCCTTGGGGCTGAGGCAGATGAACCGCTTCAGCGGGCAGCTGTCCAGCGCCTCGTAGCTGGAGACCTTGGTGTAGCACAGGTTCAGGTATTCCAGACTCTCGCAGCCGGCGAGGGAGTCGATATTCTTGAGCTTCAGACAGCTTGCCAGCTCCAGCCACGTCAGCTTCTTGCAGTTTTCAAAGCCCACCAGCTCCGTCACCGCGCAGCCCGAGGCGATCAGATACTGCAATTTCGGCATATAGCCCACAAAACTCAGATCCGTGAGATATTCATTGTGGCCGATATCCATATAGACCACATCTTCACAGTATTTCATGGGGCCGCAGGTGTCGTCGGTGACATTATAGACGGCGCGGAGAATCTCCACATCCGTCAGGAAGTTATACCGGGAATTGGTGCCGAAATAAACTCTCCATACAACTTTTGGCCCCTCCCGGAAGTCCTCCCGCACCTTTGCCAGCACCTCGCTGTCAAAGCCGCAGTTGTCCAGAACCACCCGCTTGCAGCCGTCCAGAATGGCGAGGGCTTTGCGAAGCTCGGCCTCGCCGTCGTTGCCGATGGATTGGTTTTGGTAGAGGATCTCCTCGTCGGTGGTGCTCACCGTTTTGCCGAATAGGGTAAAGCTGTAGTGGAAGGTGACGTGGGGAGCGGCGTCCTGTAAGCGGGCCACGCTGTCCAAGGACAAGCCGCTGCTCAAATTCACGTCGGTGAGGGCGGTGAGCATACCCAGCTTTTCGCAGGCTTCCTCCACCTGCCCATCCCCCATGCCGGTGAGATCCAGCTCCGTGGTGGTGAGGGCCACGTCCTGCCCGAACAGGGACACGCTGTATTCCAGGGTCAGGGCGGGATAGGCGGCGAGAATGCCGTCAATCTGCTCCGGGGTCAGGTTCACCGAGGGCAGAGACACAGTGGTGAGATTTGGCAGATATTGCAGATTTTCAAGAAGAATGTCATAGGAAAAGCTGCCCGGCTCCAGCACCGCGGAGGATGCTTTGTTGGACACCGACGTGCCGCCTAAGTCCACGGTGTAGGTCACGTCCACCTTGGGGTGCTCCTGTATGTATTCGAGGATGGTGGCGTAGCAGGTGCTGCCGGACAGATCCACGCTTTTCAGATTGGGGTACTGGTTCAGGGTGTAGATTTCCCCGGCGGACAGCACAACGGTGAGGGTTTCAATGTCCTCTTTCGGATTGGTGGGGGCTTCGGTTTCCGTGGGAGGTGGCAGGGTGATGATCTCGGTGGGGTCGATGACCGCCTGCTTTTTTCCACAGCCGAACAGCGTCAGACTGAGGGCGGCGGCGCAGAGCAGGCAGAGAAATTTGTTGGACATGGATTTTGCCTCCGTATGATAATTCGTAGGGCGGAGTCATGACTCCGCCGACCCGGTATCGACGATGCAGGGCCTTAGATAAATGGAAACCAATCTATGACCACAGGACGAAACCTGAGCGGATCGTTATGTGGTCGGTGGGGTCATGACCCCACCCTACAATTGCTCATATTGATTCAATATACCACAAATAATTTGGGAAATCAAGCGAAACAGCGGCGAAAAAAGAACGGACAGCGGTGAAGCTGTCCGTTTTTGCGTTACTGCATGCCCTGCTCGTAGGCCTCGATCATTTTCTTGAACGTGTGACCCGTACGACTTCTTAAATTTTCAAGGGTTTTGTCCACGATCGCCCCGGTGGAGAGCTTGATTTGCAGGTGCAGGGTGTTGTCAGTTTCCGGGGTGGCATAGATCTTGTCGATATACTTGTCCACAAATTCCTTGTTGATGATGCCGTCCTCCGCGTCCCGTTGGGCAGCCCGAAGGGTGGCGCGGATGGTGTCGATCTTCCGCTGAAAGTCGGCGGCGCTGCTGCGCTGGGCGGTCAGCTCTGCCAGCTCCTTTTCGGCGGCTTCCAACTCGGCGGTGCACTGGGCGTTCATGTCGAGAAAATCCCGGTCGGAGAGCGCTCCCTGGGCGTTGAAGGAGAGCAACTTCTGCTTTTTCTTCTGGATGGTGTCCATGGTGCCCCGAAGGGCTTCCATCCGCCGGGTCAGGCTGTCGCCCTGATGGAGCTGCTTGTACATTTCAATGTATTCCTCAATCAGGGATTCCAGCTGGGGCTGGGCCAATTGGAACACCTCCAGCAGCAGGGGCTTTAACTCACTTTCGTAGACCGCAAAGGAAGGGCAGGCGTCGGCCCCGTTTTTGATCTTCCCGGAGCAGACCCAGCGGGAGTTTTTGCTGCCCTGCCGGTCTACGGACTCCCGGCGGTAGTAGGCGGCGCCGCAGTGGGTGCAGTAGAGCTTGCCGGTGAGGAGATTGGCGTGGTTACAGATGCCCTGCCGGTTTTTTACATCCTCGCTGCGCTTCTTGAGCACCGCGTTGGCGGCGTCCCACACATCCTCGGAGACGATGGCGGGGACGATTTCCCCAGTTTCGTCCCTGAACATGACCCATTCCTCCGGCGGGAGGAATTTCTGCTTTTTGGTAAACAAATCCACCACTTTTACCTTGTTGCCCACATAGTAGCCCTTGTATTTGGGATTGGCAATCAGACCCGACATGGTGGTGTGGGCGATTTTCTTGCCGTTGTGGTTGCGGTAGCCCTTCTCCCAGAATAGCGACTCCAGCTGCTTCATGGAGTACGCGCCGCTGGCGTAGAGGGCAAAAAGCTCCCGGATCATGGGAGCCTCGGTTTCGTCAATCACCAGTCGGCCTCCGTCCTTGACGTAGCCGAAGATTCGGCTGTTGCCCAGCACCACACCCTCCCGGATGGCCTGCTGGTGACCGAATTTCACGCGGCTGCTCAGCTTGCGTAATTCGTCCTGGGCAATGGAGGACATGATGGAAAGCCGCAGTTCGGAGTCTTCGTCCAATGTGTTAATGTTGTCGTTCTGGAAAAAGACGCCTACGCCGCAGGAAAGCAATTGCCGGGTGAACTGGATGGAGTCCAGGGTGTTTCGGGCAAATCTGGAAATTTCTTTTGTGATAATCAAATCGAACTGATCCCGGGCCGCGTCGTCGATCATGCGGTTGAAGTTCTCCCGCTTTTTCGTGGTGGCAGCAGACAGGCCCTCGTCAATGTAGCCCGGTACGAAGACCCAGTGGGCGTTTTTTCGGATGAGATCCTCGTAATAGGTGATCTGGTTGCCCAAGGAGTTCAGCTGCTCGTCGCTTTCACTGGACACCCGGGCGTAGAAGGTCACCCGCAGGGGGAGGTCGTAAATCGATCGGGTTTTCAGCTGCTGGCGGAGGTTGTGAATGTCCATGGTATCCTCTCTTTTCGTTTTATCATCATTGCAATGAGTATATAGAAGGGGAGGAAAATAGTCAAGGGTTTTCTGCCGGAGAATGGGATGTAATCTTTTACAGGCCTTGTAACGATATGGTAAGACCTCACTCGTTGAAAACTTGACTGAAAAATTAAGGCAACACCGCATAATTCGGCAAGGAAGCTCAGCGAGAGATTTTGTGCCGGTTCTGCGTACGCCGCCTGCAAAAATCACCTCAACCGGCGAAATTGAGCAGCGGTTCCGCTGAGATTGAGCAATGGGACCGCCCAGATTGAGCAGTCCCACCGCTCAGGCTGCATATGGACAGAATTGAATGACTACGGTATTAT
>JALFUW010000063.1 GCA_022786995.1 Clostridiales bacterium | reverse complement strand
AGGGCGAAGCCCGACGTGGCAATCCGTTCCCCTTTTCACGCTCTAATAACGTACCCGTTACAATATGGAGTACGGATTGCCACGCCAGTGTGCGCACTGGCTCGCAATGACATGCTTCTTAATGATATAAAGCACAATTTACCTGTGCAGTCCCCTTCGAGGGTTCCAACGGGATATTCCCTGAACTGTCAACTGTCCACTATCAACTGTCCACTATCATATGAACTACTATTTCGCCCCCATGGAGGGGCTGACGGACAGCATTTACCGTCGGGAGCACCATCGTTTTTTTGGTGGTATTGACCGCTATTATATGCCCTTTTTCTCCCCCACCGTCCACCGCTCCCTCACCGCCCGGGAAATCCGGGAGCTTCCGCCGGCGGACAGCACGCCCTTCACCGCAGTGCCTCAGGTGCTGACTAAGCATGCAGAGGATTTTCTCTGGGCGGCGGAGGTTATCCGGGATTTGGGCTACCGGGAAATCAACCTGAATATCGGCTGTCCCTCGGGCACGGTGGTCGCCAAGGGCAAGGGCAGCGGAATGCTGCGGGAGCTGGACGAATTGGCCCGGTTCTTTGACAGCGTTTTTGCCGCTTCTCCCCTGCCCATTTCTGTCAAAACCCGGATTGGGCTGGAAACAGAAGAAGAATTTGTGAGAATTCTGGAGCTGTATAACCAGTATCCGATTCAGGAGCTGACCATTCACCCCAGGGTGCGCAAGCAGTTCTATGACGGGCAGGTGCACCGGGAATGGTTCACCTATGCCGTGGCCTACAGCAAAAATCCCCTGTGCTTCAACGGAGACATCCGCACCCTGTCCGATATTGACGCGTTGCGAAAGGAACACCCCGGCCTGAACGCGGTGATGATCGGCCGGGGGCTGATCGCCGACCCAGGAATGCTCAGCGGCGGCACGGATATCGCTGCGCTGGAAGCATTTCTCGGTGTCCTGATGGATGACTATGCGGTGGAATTTGCCAGCTGCCGCAACGCGCTGTTTCGCATGAAGGAAAACTGGGCCCACCTGCACGACCGTTTTGAAGGCAGCGACAGGCTGTGGAAGAAGATGCGCAAAACCACCGATGCTGCCGAATTCCGGCGATTGTCCGCCGAACTGCTCCACACCTGCCCCATGAAATGAATGATGCGCTGCCCGAAAACCGGGCAGCGCATTTTCCATCAGATTTCTTCCTCTTTTCTGCGGAATCCAAAGGCGGCAGCCGTAAGCAGCACGGCGGCAACACCCGCGATGATCCAGACACGGGAGTCCCCCTCGGCGGCAGGTTCCACCGACTGCTCCTCCGCTTCGGTCTCTTCGGCCTCAGCGTTCAGATCCACAAAGCCCAGCAGAATCTTGTCAAACTCCGCCTCCATGGGATAGGCCTCCAGAATGGCGCTGAGGGTCTCGTTGGCCCGGGCGGAAATCAGATCGCTTTTCGCGGACTCCTTCCAGACGGGCTGGCTGTCCACAAAGAACATCAGATGATAACCAAACTCAGTCTTGACCAAACCGTAATCGCCGGGCTGGCGGATATCGTCAAAGCACCAGTCGTTGAAAGCCGTCACCATCTGCCCCTCCTGCACGCCGGTATACAGACCTCCGTCGGCAGCGGAGCCGTCCTGAGAATGGGCCTTGGCAAGCTCAGCAAAGCTCTCCTCGCTCTTATCTCCCTGTTCCCACTGTTTAAGCAGCTCCTCGGCTTTCACACGGCTGCTTTCCCAGGCGGCATCTTCAAAAGTTTCCGTGCGGATGTTCTCACTACTGGCCCCCTCGGGCATAATCAGCACATGACGCACATCCACGGTCTTTGTGTCTCTGGTCAGGCCGCTGGAAGCGTAGGCTTCCTCGTTGGCGGTGAAGTAGTCCTCCACCTCTTGCTCCGTAGGCTCGTCCTTCTCGCACAGGTCGGAGAAGTACATGCTGCCGGTGTAGTACAGGTTCAGGAAGTGCTGGTAGTCCTCTACATCCGCGCCGGGGCCTACGTCGCTCAGAAGCAGCGCCTGCGCGCTTTCATAGCCGTACATTTCCGCCGTCATCTCCAGATTCTCCACGGCGGAATCCAGCTGTGCCTGCATATCCGCGTCCAGCTGATAGCCGTTCTTTTCCGCTTCCGCGGCGGTGGCCTGATAGTTGCGCCAGCTGTTCAGGGCGCTGGCAAGGAAAAACTGCTGCCAGGTGCAGCTGGTTTCTGCCATGGCGCAGGTCTGTACGTCCAAAGGCTTGGTGGTATCCAGTCCCAGCATGGATGCGTAGGCGCCGTAGCCAGAAAGGAAATTGCGCACCTCCGTCCAGTAGAACATCTGCAGCTGCCCGTTGGTCAGGGTCTTGTCCCCAATTCTGGCAACCACCGTATCTTTAACGGCGATGACGTCGGCATCAGAAGCAGTGTAGGTGCCCTTGGCCGTCTCGTCATCGGGATTGCCGTCGGCGGGAATGGTTGCCGCTTCCGTTTCCGCGACGGACTCCGCAGTGGCTTCCGTCTTTTCCTCGGAGGTAACCGTCACGTTCATCCCGGCGTACACCAGCGCCGCCACCAGCGCCGCCAGCACGACCACCGCCGCCACGATCAGCGCGATTTTGCCTGGGGTCATTTTCTTCTTTTCTTCCGCGTTATCCTTGCCGCAGGCGGGGCAGACAGTGGTCCCTTCCGGCAGCTCGGCCTGACAATATTTGCAATTTGCCATGAAAAATCCTCATTTCTCCTTAGAGTCAACGGCCCAAGTTTACCACGTTTTTCACACGATTGCAACGGTTGACACAGAATATTTACATTTGGAGGCTTATTCCTCTTAATTGTGCATTATCTGACTAAGAAAACCGTGTCATCCCGAGGAAGGCGAAGCCGAGTCGAGGGATCTTGGCACGGAATGGACTGCAAAGGACAACGAAATGCGTAGATCCTTCGACTCGCTTACGCTCGCTCAGGATGACAGAGTGCTCAGATAAATTCACCTTTACCTCAGCAACGCCTTTCTCCAAACGAAGGCTTTTTCCTTCATTTTCACACTTGCAAACACCCCGAAAAAATGCTATTATTTATAGTTGAGATATTGTCCGCAAAGGAGCCGCTTATGAATACCAAAACCACCGTCATTTCTCAGGAACAGCTGGATAACCAGTTTGCCTGCTGTGATAAAATCGCCGCCTACTGGCGGGATAAAGGCATTACCCCCACCGCCTATGTGGAAACCTACGGCTGTCAGCAGAACGAAGCCGACTCCGAAAAACTCCGTGGCTACTTGGCACAGAGCGGCTATGCCATCGGTACAGAGGCCGAGGGCGCGGATGTGGTCATTATGAACACCTGCGCCATCCGGGAGCACGCGGAGCAGCGGGTTTTTGGCAACCTGGGCGCCCTGACCCACACCAAGCGCCGCCACCCCGGACAGAAAATCTTCCTGTGTGGCTGCATGGCAGGCGAAACCAAGGTCTCCGATCGTATCAAAAAGAGCTACCCCCATGTGGACGGCGTGTTCTCCACCCACCACCTGTGGCAGTTCCCGGAGATCCTGTGGAATGTACTTAGCGGCAAAAAAAGGCAGTTCTTCATTGCCGACGAGCCGGGCTCCATCGCCGAAGGCATCCCCCAGGTGCGGGACTCGAAGTTAAAGGCGTGGGTGTCCATCATGTACGGCTGCAACAATTTCTGCACCTACTGCATCGTGCCCTACGTCCGGGGCCGGGAGCGCAGCCGGACATTTGAGGACATCCTCGCCGAGTGCCGCTGCCTCATTGAAAACGGAGCCAAAGAGATCACGCTGCTGGGCCAGAATGTCAACTCCTACGGAAAAGACCTGCCCGAGGGAAAGGATTTTGCCGACCTTTTGGAAGCCATTGCCCAGCTTCCCGGTGACTTTCTCATTCGTTTCATGACCAGCCACCCCAGAGACGCATCCGAGAAGCTGTTTGACACCATGGCGAAGTACCCGAAAATCGCCAAGCAGCTCCATCTGCCCTTCCAGTCCGGCTCCAGCCGGGTGCTGAAGGCCATGAACCGGCACTACGACCGGGAAACCTATCTGAAAAAAGTAAACTACGCGAAAAAAGTCATGCCCGAGCTGGTGCTGACCTCCGATGTCATCGTGGGATTCCCCGGCGAAACCGAGGAAGAATTTGAGCAGACCATTTCCCTCATTTCTCAGGTACACTACGACAGCCTGTTCACCTTCATCTTCTCCCCCCGTCCCGGCACCCCTGCCGCCACCATGGAGGATCCCACCCCCAAGGAGGAGAAAAACCGCCGGTTTGACAGGCTCTGCGCGGTACAGAACGCCATTTCTGAGGAGATTCATAACAATTATATCGGAAAAACCATGCGCTGTCTGGTAGATGGACGGGACAAGGATATGCTCACCGCCCGAACCGAGGGTGGACGGCTGGTGCGCTTTGCGGGAGACGATGCGCTGATCGGCACCTACCGCAACCTCACCATTACTGGAGCAACAACGTGGAGTTTATCCGCTGAACTGACAATGTAGTTCTCCTTTCGTAGGGCGCGGTCATGACCGCGCCGACCCCTTACGATCCCGGAGCCGTTCCGTTGAAGATCAGATGTTCAAAACCAGAATGTGGTCGGCGGAGTCATAACTCCGCCCTACACACGCACGCCGTTTCTTCACCCGCATTTCCCGATATCATTCGCTATAGAAAGAGGTTACGCCAATGGCAAAGCCCGAAAAAGAACTGACGCCCATGCAGCGGCAGTATCAGCAAATCAAAGAGCAAAATCAGGACTGCATCCTGTTTTTCCGTCTGGGCGACTTCTATGAGATGTTCAACGAGGACGCCAAGCTGGCTGCCCGGGAGCTGGACTTAACCCTCACCAGCCGGGATCGCAGCAAGCCCAAGGAGGAGCAGACCCCCATGTGCGGCGTGCCCTACCACAGCGTGGATTCCTACATCGCCCGCTTAGTGCAGAAGGGCTACAAGGTTGCCATCTGCGAGCAGATGGAAGATCCAGCGCTGGCGAAGGGGCTGGTGGAGCGGGACATCACCCGCATTGTCACCCCCGGCACCGTGACGGAAAGCTGCATGCTGGACGAAAACAAGAATAACTACATGGGCTGCGTTTACGGCGAGGGCGGCAAATTCGGTCTTGCCTTCTGCGACGTGTCCACCGGCGCGTTTTTCGCCACGGTCTGCGCAGATGCCCAGAATGTGGCCTCAGAGCTGGGCCGTTTCTCTCCCAGCGAGGTCATGCGTTACGGCACCGGCGTTGATTGCGAGCCTATCGAGGACGCCCTGTTCCGACGGTTAAACTGCTGCGTGGACGAGGGAAAAAGCGAGCTTTTTAAGCTCGAAAACAGCGAAGAATTGCTGGAGCGGCATTTTGGGCAGAACCTTGCCCAGCTGGGGCTGGCGGGTATGCCCGCCGCCGTCATTGCCAGCGGCGCGTTGCTGCAAACCCTGCTGACCCTGCAAAAAAATGACCTAGCCCACATCCGTCAGCTGCAATACTATACCACCGGAAAATTCATGGAACTGGACCTAGACGCCCGGCGAAATCTGGAACTGACGGAGACCATGCGCTCCAAGGAGAAAAAAGGCACCCTTCTGTGGGTTCTGGACAAAACCCACACCGCCATGGGTGGACGGCTGCTGCGCTCCTGGTTAGAAAAGCCCCTGCTGGACCCGGTGGAAATCACCCGCCGCCACGCCGCTGTGGGGGATCTGGTGGACAATGTGATCCTCCGGGGCGAACTGGAAGAAGCCCTGCGGGATGTGACCGACTTGGAGCGGGTCATGACCCGGATCGTCACCGGTACCGTCAACTGCCGGGATCTATTGGGCCTTGCCCGGGGCTTCCGGGCCTTGCCGGAGGTCAAGCGCCAGCTGCAGGGCTGCGGCGCGCCCATGCTCCAAAAACTGGAACAGGCCATCGATCCCCTGACGGACTGCGCCGACCTGATTGAGCGCACCATCGTGGACGAGCCGCCCCTGACCGTCCGGGAGGGCGGCATCATCCGCAAGGGCGCGGACGCCGAAGCCGACCGGCTCCGGGACATTATGGAGGGCGGCAGCGGCACCATCGCCGCCATTGAAGCCAGCGAGCGGGAGAAAACCGGCATCCGTACCTTGAAAGTGGGCTTTAACCGAGTATTTGGCTATTATATTGAAGTATCCAAGTCCTTTATGGATCAGGTGCCGGAAACCTACATCCGCAAGCAGACCCTTGCCAACTGCGAACGTTACATCACCCAGGAGCTGAAAGAGCTGGAAAATCAGGTGCTCACGGCCAAGGATCGGCTGACAGCACTGGAATACCAGATTTTCACCAGGCTCCGGGAACACCTGGCCCAGCAGGCAGCCCGGGTGCAGCTGACCGCTCAGGCGGTAGCAGCCGCCGACGTGCTGTGTTCCCTCGCCGCTGTTGCGGTGCAGCGGGGCTACTGCCGCCCGGAAATTACCCTCGGGCGGGAAATTTCCATCACCGACGGACGGCATCCTGTGGTGGAGGCGGTGCTCAAGGACACTCTGTTCGTGCCCAACGACACCAACTTAGGCAGCGAAGACAATCAGGTTGCCATCATCACCGGCCCCAACATGGCGGGTAAATCCACCTATATGCGGCAGGTGGCCCTCATCGTGCTCATGGCCCAGATGGGTTCCTTTGTACCCGCCCGGGCCGCGAAAATCGGCCTCGTAGACCGGGTATTCACCCGCATCGGCGCCAGCGACGACCTGGCCTCCGGCCAGTCCACCTTCATGGTGGAGATGGCGGAGGTTGCTACCATATTGAAATACGCCACCTCCCGCTCCCTTTTAATTCTGGACGAGATTGGCCGGGGAACCTCCACTTACGACGGCATGGCCATTGCCCGTGCCGTTCTGGAATACGCCGCAAATCCCCGGCGTTTAGGCGCAAAGACCTTGTTTGCAACCCATTATCACGAGCTGTCCACCATGGAAGAAAAGCTGCCCAATGTTAAAAATTACAACATCGCCGTGAAAAAGCGGGGAGAACAGATGATTTTCCTGCGAAAAATCGTCCCCGGCGCGGCAGACGACAGCTACGGCATCGAGGTCGCCAAGCTGGCGGGTATCCCCAATGTGGTCATTACCCGTGCCCGGGAAATTCTCGCCGAGCTGGAAGCCGAAGGTTCTGCTCCCGCCCCCGCCGCTGTGAAAGAACCTGACGATCAGGTCAGCATGATGGACTTAACGGGCCAGCAGGTGATTTCCGCCCTGTCTTCCATTACCGTGGAGACACTCACCCCCATTGAAGCCATGAACGAACTCTACAAGCTGAAAAAGCTGCTGGATTAGTATAATTTATGAGTAAACGTATTTCTGCACGCTCCTGTCCCAGCGCCCAGGAGACGGTGGGCGGGTTTTGCTACCTTGCCTTTCAGCTTCTGCTGCTGCCGGTGCTTCTGACCATGCTGAATGATCGCCTGTCCGTTCCCCTGCGGGAAGCGGAACTGAATTTTGTATTCTACCTCATTAATTTTCTCGCGGTCCTGCTGATTTTTCACAGTTTTCTTGGCAGCGCTGTGGCACAAGCCGTCCGGCACCCGGCCTACCTGTGTCAGGCGGTGATTCTGGGTCTGGCGGCCTACTACGCCTGTATGCTGGTGACCAATCGGGTCATCGGCCTGCTGGTGCCGGGATTTTCCAATTACAACAATTCCGCCATTGCCGCAATGGGGCAGGACAGCCGTCTGCTGGTCATCATCGGCACGGTGCTGCTGGTACCACCGGTGGAGGAGTGCATTTTCCGGGGGCTGATTTTTCGGAATCTCTACGGAAAGTCCCACTGGGCGGCCTACCTCGTGTCCATGCTGGCCTTTGCGCTGATTCACATTCTGGGCTACGCCGGGCAGTACACCCCGCTGGAAATCCTCATGGCGGTGCTGCAATACCTGCCCGCCGGGCTGTGCCTGGCCTGGAGCTATACCAAGGCGGACACCATTTTCGCCCCCATCGCCATTCACGCCACGGTGAATTTCATTACCCTGACCTCTTGGAGGTGATTTTATGCCCAAAATTCAACAATTATCCCCCCATGTTGCCAACCTGATCGCCGCCGGTGAGGTGGTGGAGCGGCCCGCCAGCGCCGTCAAGGAGCTGCTGGAAAACGCCGTGGACGCGGGGGCTTCCAAGGTCACCATCGAAATCCGGGACGGCGGCATGACCTTCCTCCGAGTCACGGACAACGGCTGTGGAATGTCTCCTGAGGACGCACGGACAGCTTTTCTGCGCCACGCCACCTCCAAGCTGCGAACCGAAGAAGACTTGGCCGCCATTGGAACCATGGGCTTCCGGGGCGAGGCCCTTGCCGCCATTGCCTCCGTCAGCCGCATCGACCTGATGACCAAAACCGCCGGAAGCCTTTCCGGCGTCAAGCTCCATCTGGAAGCCGGACAGATCACCGAGGAAGCGGAAGCCGGCTGCCCCGACGGCACCACCATTCTCGTCCGGGACATGTTTTTCAACACCCCCGCCCGGATGAAATTTATGAAATCCGACACCGTGGAAGGAAGCCGGGTAGCCGCCGCCGTGCAGCTGCAGGCCCTGGCCCACCCGGAGGTTGCCTTCCAGTTTCTCCGGGACGGCAAACAGGTGCTGTCCACTCCCGGAACCGGCGGCTTGCAGGCCGCTATGTACTGCGTCTACGGGCGGGACTGCGCCAAAATGGTGGGCGTTGAGAGCCGCTGGGAGGGCTATACCCTGACGGGCTACGTTTCCCTGCCCACAGACGCCCGGCCCAGCCGGAGTATGCAGACCTTCTTCGTCAATGACCGGCCGGTGAAGTCCAAGCTGCTGATCGCCGCCCTAGAGGAAGCCTACCGCAATCAGATCATGGTGGGCAAGTTCCCCGCCTGTGTCCTTCACCTGCGGCTGCCCGCCAGCGCCGTGGATGTAAACGTCCACCCGGCGAAGACCGAGGTCAAATTTTTGTCTGAAAAGGCGGTATTTGACTGCGTGCACTATGGTGTCCTGGGAGCACTGAACAAGAAGCCGGACCGGCCCGCCGTTCAGTTCAAGCAGCCCGCGCCTGTTTCTGCTGCCGCTCCGGCTGCCCCCTCCCCTCAGCCGCCTTCGGAAGCTCCTCCGAAAGGGGCGTTCACCCCTCAGTCACCTGCGGTGACAGCTCCCCTGAAAGGGGAGCCAAGGAAGGAGCCCTTCTTCCGCACTATGACGGCGGAGGAATACAAAACCTTCTCCGCCGCGCTGAAGGAAGCGCCTCAGCCCAAACAGCCCGCGGCGGCAGCGGCGGCTCAGAAGATTCCCAAGGCGGACAATATGCCCCTGCGGGAGTTCGTCATGCTGCCCCAACTGCATGACGATAAGCCGGAACCTCCCACCGAAAACCGTAGGGCGGCTTGCCCTCAAGCCGCCGAATCCCCCGAATTGCAGCAGGCAGAGAACAGCCCACCCTGCCAGGACGCCCCATCGGAGCCTGTGATGGAGCAGACCGCATTGGATATGCCCCCGGAAAGTCCGTGGCGTCTGGTGGGTGAGCTATACAACACCTACATCCTCGTAGAGCAGGGCGACGACGCCTTCCTCATCGACAAGCACGCCGCCCACGAGCGGATTCTCTTCGAAAAACTGAAAGCCAATCAGGAGGCCATTTCCGCCCAGAGCCTGCTGACACCCATTCCCGTGCGCTTAAATCCCGCCGCCGCGGGGGAACTGCTGAATAACACCGCGCTGCTGGCAGAGCTGGGCTTTGAAATCGAGGAATTCGGAGAAAACACCCTGCTGCTGCGGCAGATTCCCATGGATTTGTCCCCAGACGCCGCGGCGGAAGCGATTGAGGCCCTCGCCGATGATCTTTTGAGCGGCCGACGGGAAAGCAAGGACACTGTGCGAGACACACTACTTCACACCGTGGCCTGTAAGGCCGCTATCAAGGCCGGCTGGAAAAACGACGAGAAAGAACTGCTGGCGGTTGCCAAAGCGGTTATGGCCCGGGAGGATCTTAAGTACTGCCCCCACGGCCGGCCCATCTGCGTATCCTTAAGCAAAAAGCAGCTGGAAAAGCAGTTTAAGAGAGTATAAGCCCACATGAAAAAGCACGATTTTGCCTGGAAACTGAAGGCTTCCACGGTTCTCAGCGGCGGTTTGGCGCTGCTCACCGCTGTGCTGTTCTACCTGTATCCCACGGAGATTCTGGAGTCGCTGGCAATCACGTTTGGAACCATTTTTTACCACTTCGCCATGCGCCTTCTGGTGGGAGCCATTGTGCCCGCCCTCGTGGGCATGGAAGCGGAGACGGGTTTCTGGTTTCGGCAGAAACGGTTTGAAGAAAAACTCTATGGGATGCTCCGGGTAAAACAGTGGAAAAAGTATCTTCCCACCTATGCCCCGGAATCCTTTGACCTCAGCAAGCATTCGATAGAGGAAGTCATCCACACCTGCTGCTGTTCCGAAGCGGTTCACGAATGGATCATGCTCCTCAGCTTTCTGCCGGTTCTGACGATCCCTGTATTTGGCGCACCATGGGTGTTTTGGATCACCTCAGGGCTTGCCGCCCTGTTTGACGGCTGTTTCGTCATCTTGCAGCGCTACAACCGCCCCAGACTCATCCGTATTTTGGACAAGGAGCGCAAACGCCTATGAATCCCATTATCTGCATCGCCGGGCCGACGGCCTCCGGGAAGACCGCGCTGGCGGTGGAGCTTGCCAAGGACTTAAGCGGCGAAGTGGTGTCCTGCGACTCCATGCAGGTATATAAACGCATGGATATCGGCACTGCCAAGCCCACGGAAGAAGAAATGCAGGGCATCCCCCATCACATGATCGACGTGGCGGAGCCGGATGAGGACTTCTCCGTCAGCCGCTACTGCTGCCTGGCTGCTCCCATTGTGGACGACATCGTTGCCCGGGGGAAAACCGCCATCATCGCCGGGGGCACCGGGCTTTACATGGATTCTCTCATCCGGGGAAACGCCTTTGCCCCCTTCCCCGCCACCGGGGTGCGGGAAAAACTGGAAGCCCAGGCAGACAGCGAGGGTATGGAATTTATGCTGAATTGGCTTCGTTCCATCGACCCGGAAGCCGCCGCGAGGCTTCACCTGTCTGACCGAAAGCGCGTCATCCGGGCGCTGGAGGTCTATCTGGAAACCGGGCAGACCATCACGGAGCACAACCGCAAAACCCAGCAGATACCACCCAAGTATAGCCCCCTGTGGCTGGGTCTGGACTTTGCCGACCGGGCGGAGCTGTACCGCCGTATTGACAGAAGGGTGGATCTCATGCTGGAAATGGGCCTGATTTCCGAAATTCAGAACCTCCTTGCCAGCGGCATTCCTTCAAAGTGCACCGCCATGCAGGCCATCGGCTACAAGGAGTTTGTTAGTGCCCTCCATGGGGAGGAAACCATCGCCCAGGCGGCGGAGGAAGTGAAGAAATCCAGCCGCCATTACGCCAAACGCCAGCTGACCTGGTTCCGGCGCAATCCCAAGCTGCACTGGCTGAAACGTCAGACAGGGCAGAAAAACGAAGAAATTCTGTCCATCGCTCGACAAATTATTTACGATTCTGACAGCTGAAATCTGCTAGGATGTGTATACCCAATCGGGAGGCGTCCATGGGGAGTATTGAGACGCCAATCATGAGAAAGAAGGTATACATATGAACGAAACAATCAATTTACAGGATGCCATTTTGAAGGAGGTTCGCCGGGACCGGGTTCCCGTGACGCTGTTCCTGATGAACGGCTTCCAGCTCCGGGGAGTCATAACCGGCTACGACAGCTTTGTGGTGGTTCTGGTGACGGATGGCAGACAGCAGATGATCTACAAGCACGCCATCTCCACCCTGGCACCCATGAAGCCGCTGAAGGCAGCCGCAGTTCCTGCGTAACGCAAAAGGCGACGGAGCATTCCGCCGCCTTTTGTCGTTGTGAATCAATTGACAATGGACAATTGACAGTTGACAATTATTGTGTCCCTGCGGGACGATTTCATAATGTTGAATGCGCTAATACCTGGATTTATGATTCCATCCCGAAGGGATACCACAATTGTCAATTGTTCATTTTCAATTGTCAATTCACGAAAGAATAATTTACAGAAAGAAGATTTTACTATGTCCATTGCTGAAAACGTCGCCCGGATCCGGGCCGAAATGGAGGCCGCCGCTGTTCGCTGCGGCCGGGATCCGAAAGAAATCAAGCTCTGCGCTGCCACCAAAATGAACGATGCCGATGCCGTCCGGCAGGCCATTGCCGCCGGGGTGGACTGCTGCGGTGAAAACCGGGTGCAGGAGCTGACCGCCAAGCTGGCCGAGAACGCCTACGCCGGTGCGCCGGTGCATTTCATCGGTCACCTGCAGACCAACAAGGTCAAGCAGGTGGTGGGAAAGGTCGATCTCATTCAGAGCGTGGACTCCGAGCGGCTGCTGCGGGCCATCAACGCCGAGGCCGCCCGGCAGGGCATCCGGCAGGACATTTTGCTGGAAGTAAACATCGGAAATGAGGAGAGTAAGTCCGGCTTCCGGCCAGAGGAAATTCTGCCAGTGCTGGAAAAAATGGGTGAATTTTCAAACGTTTGTATGAAAGGGCTCATGGCAATCCCCCCAATTTCCCGTTTTCCCGGCGAAAATCTGCAATATTTTCAAAAAATGTTCCAATTAAGTGTTGACATCAGGAAGAAAATCAACGATAATGTCACAGTGGACTGTTTATCGATGGGTATGTCTGATGACTATACCGATGCCATCGCCTGCGGCAGTACCATGATTCGTGTCGGCACCGCCATTTTCGGTGCCCGTGACTACAGCAAGCTTTCATCAAACTGATGCGCATATACTTAGGAGGATACACACAATGAGCTTATGGGATAATGTAAAGAAATTTGCCCAGCCCTACGCAGACGACGACTACGACGATTACGACGAAGACGACGATTACGCCGATGAGTACGAAGAGCCCGCAGAAACCCCCGCCCGCCGCAGCCCCCGCCGTGCACCGGCTCCCGCCCCTGCCGCCGAGGAGGAAGCCGATGAGCAGGACGATTATGGGTTCACTCCCGCACCCGCCGCTTCTGCCGCTGTCAGCGCCGGCTTCAACGGTCAGGTTCTGAGCATGAACAATGCTTCCAACAAGCAGGAAGTGGTTCTGTTCCGTCCCGGCAGCTTTAACGACACCTCCAAGGCCGCCGATGACCTTCGCAGTCACAAGGCCGTCATCGTCAACATGGAGAACGTGGACAAGGCCATGGCCCGCCGGGTGGTGGATTTCCTGTCCGGCTGTGTTTACGCGCTGGACGGCGATGTAAAAAAGATCGCCCAGTCCGCTTACCTGTTCTGCCCCCACAATATGGATATCGTGGGCGATTTGGAAACCCTGCAGGCGGAAGTGGAAAGCTATATCTGATGTTTCGTCCCTCAGGCGGATTTTTACCGGCTGACCGGCATTCGGTCATTCTGTAAAAATCCGTTTTTGGGGCTGTTCCCCGGAATTTCGGGATACAATGATACTGGAAGGAGAATGTCAAAATGTTTACACCGCAGCAGATCGATCAGATCTCGTTCGGCCGCTCTACCTTTGGCGGCTACGATATGCAGCAGGTCGATGAATTCCTGGAGCCTCTGACCGAGGATTATGTCACCCTGTACAAGGAGAACGCACTGCTCAAGAGCAAAATGCGTGTTCTGGTAGGCAAGCTGGAGGAGTACCGCAAGAATGAGGCCTCCATGAAGGATGCCGTCATCAACGCCCAGAAGACCTGTGACAAGATGGTCGCCGAGGCCGAGGCCAAGTGCGCCAGAATGCTTAATAATGCCAGCGCCGCCGCAGCTGCTCCCGTTGCCGCCCCTGCCGCCCCCAGTGTCAGCTCCGATGCCATGGTTGCCGCGGAGAACGCCCGGGTTCAGGAAGCCCGCAAGGCTGCCGCCGCTAAGATCAGCGAGCTGCAGGATCAGCTGAAGACCTGCATTCAGGCTCTGGAGCGCATCAAGGATGCCAACGCCCCTGTGCAGGCTCCCGCTGCCGCACCCGCTCCGGCTCCCAAGGCCGCGCCCGCCCCTGTGGAGAGCGCCGACGTCGCTGACGAAATCGCTCAGAACATCGAGGCTATGATCGGCTCCACCGTGGACACCGCCCCCAAGGCGGCTCCCAAGCATCCCACCAACAACGACACCACCACCAGCAAGTTCGCCAGCCTGAACCTGCAGTTCGGCCGGAACTACGATCCCACCAGCAAGTGAGCAGGAATTGACAATTGAAAATTGACAGTTGACAATTGCGGCATCCCTTCGGGCGCATTTGAAATTGATTGGATGAAAAATCTTTTGATTCATCCCCGCAGGGGATTCCCTGTTTGTCAATTGTTCATTGTCAATTGTAAATTTATAAAATTCCAATATGTCGTCTTGCTGAGTTCAGTCGATTCACTTTCAATCCAATATACAAAGCTATGAAGGGGACACGCGGATTCGCCCACCGCCTACAGAGAGCTGCCGGAAGGTGCGAGGCAGCAGGCAGGAGCAAAACCGTATCACCCCGGAGCCGCGCACCGAAGGATTCCCCTAGGCTGCGCCGGGAACGCCCGATATCGCGCATACGAGTGCCGGTGAATAGCCGGAACAAGAGTGGTACCGCAGAGGTCAACGCGCCTTTGTCTCTTATCCTGAGAGGCAAAGGCGCTCTTTAGTTGACAGTTAATAGTTGATAGTTGACAGTTTTTGTTCCATTGGGATCGTCCCGCGGCGGCTCCTTAACTGTCAACTGTCCACTGTACACTATCAACTCAATATCACTATGGAGGTAAGAAACCCAATGGAATACAAAAACACCATCATCACCCCGAAGACCGACTTTCCCATGAAGGCCGGACTGCCCGCCCGGGAGCCTGCCATGCTAGAGCGTTGGGAGGAGCAGAACCTGTACGAAGCCATGCTGGAAAAGAACAAAGACCTTCCCCGGTTCGTCCTGCATGACGGCCCTCCCTTCAGTAATGGCTATATCCACATGGGCCACGCGCTAAACAAGACCCTGAAGGACTTCATCGTCCGCAGTCACGCCATGATGGGCTACTACACCCCCTATGTCCCCGGCTGGGACAACCACGGTCTGCCCATTGAGCGTGCCATCGAGACTTCCAAGAAGAAGCTGAACAAGGATCTGTCCGTGCCCGAGTTCCGCAAGGCCTGCGAGGACTTTGCCGAGGATTTCATCCAGAAGCAGATGGGCGGCTTCAAGCGTCTGGGCGTTGTGGGCGACTGGAAGCACCCCTACCGCACCATGGACAAGCACTTTGAGGCTCAGGAGGTCAAGGTCTTTGGCCGGATGTTCGACAAGGGCTACATCTACAAGGGCCTGAAGCCCGTGACCTGGTGCCCCTACTGCGTCACCGCCGTGGCAGAGGCCGATATCGAGTACAAGGACGATCCCTGCACCACCGTCTACGTCAAGTTCCCCATGAAGGACGATCAGGGCAAGCTCTCCCAGTTTGATCTGAGCAAAACCTACTTCGTGATCTGGACCACCACCATCTGGACGCTGCCCGGCAACCTGGCCATCTGCCTGCACCCCCGGGAAAGCTACGCTCTGGTGAAGGCTCCCAACGGCGAAACCTATATCATGGCGGAGGCTCTGACGGATAAGGTCATGAAGATCGGCGGATTTGAGAATTACGAAATCCTCGCCACCTACCCTGGTTCCTTCTTCGAGAATATGCTGGCCCAGCATCCCTTCATGGACAAGACCTCCCGGCTGGTCAACGCCGAGTACGTCACCATGGATTCCGGCACGGGCTGTGTCCACACCGCCCCCGGCTTCGGCGCGGATGACTACCAGACCTGCATGCGCTACGGCATGGAGCTGGTGGTGCCTGTGGACGACTACGGCCGCCATACCGACTACGCGGGCAAGTACGCCGGGATGAAGACCGAGGAGAGTAATCCTGTCATCCTGGCGGACATGAAGGAAAGCGGCGTGCTGTTCGCTTCCGAGGAAATCGTCCACTCCTACCCCCACCACGACCGCTGCAAGAAGCCCGTCATTTTCCGGGCTACCCCTCAGTGGTTCTGCTCCGTGGAATCCTTCAAGGATCAGGCCATCAAGGCCATCGAGAACGTGCAGTGGTATCCTGCCTGGGGCCAGGATCGGATGACCAGCATGATTCGCGAGCGTGCCGACTGGTGCATCTCCCGTCAGCGCCGCTGGGGTCTGCCCATCCCCGTGTTCTATTGCAAGGACTGCGGCAAGCCCGTGTCCACTCCCGCGTCCATTGAGAAGCTGTCCAAGCTGTTCGACGAGTACGGCTCCAACATCTGGTTTGAGAAGG
Organism: Clostridiales bacterium; assembly: GCA_022786995.1. GTDB lineage: Bacteria > Bacillota > Clostridia > Oscillospirales > Oscillospiraceae > Faecousia. Next base: position 19,196 of record JALFUW010000063.1, on the reverse strand, counting down.
AAGCCATGGAGCTGATTCCCGAAGGCTTCACCTGCCCCCACTGCGGCGGCAAGGAATTCGACAAGGAGAAGGACACCCTGGACTGCTGGTTCGACTCCGGCTCCACCCACTACGCTTCCCTGATGCACCGCACCCCCGAGCTGTGGCCTGCCGATGTGTATCTGGAAGGCGCCGACCAGTATCGTGGCTGGTTCCAATCTTCCCTGCTGACCTCCGTCGGCGCGCTGGATCAGGGCGCTCCCTTCCGTCAGGTGCTGACCCACGGCTGGACCGTGGACGGTCAGGGTCGGGCCATGCACAAGTCTCTGGGCAACGGCGTTGACCCCGCCGACCTCATCAAGGATTTCGGTGCGGATATCGTCCGCCTGTGGGCCGCCTCCTCCGACTACCACGCCGACGTGCGCTGCTCCAAGGAAATCTTCAAGCAGATTGCCCAGAACTACCTGAAATTCCGCAACACCGCCCGGTACTGCCTGGGCAACCTGAACGAGTTTGACCCCAACCATCTGGTTGCCGTGGAGGACATGGAGGAACTGGATCGCTGGGCCCTGACCAAGCTGGATGCGCTGGTGAAGCTCTGCCGCAAGGCCTACATGGGCTATGAATACCATGTGGTCACTCACGCCATCAACGATTTCTGCGTTGTCGAGCTGTCTTCCTTCTATCTGGACATTCTGAAGGATCGTCTGTACTGCGAGGAAAAGGATGGCCTGCGCCGCCGCTCCGCCCAGAGCGCCCTGTTCCTGATTCTGGATGCCCTGGCAAAGCTGTTTGCCCCCGTACTGGCCTTCACCTGTGACGAAATCTGGCAGTCCATGCCCCACCGGGACAGCGACGACGGTCGCAACGTGCTGCTCAACCAGATGCCTGAGAATTTTGCAAGCTACGCGCTGGATGACGCCGCCATGGAGAAGTGGAGCGTCATCATGAAGCTGCGGCAGGATGTCAACGGCGTTCTGGAGAAGGCCCGGGCCGACAAGCGCATCGGTAAGGCGCTGGAGGCCCATGTGACCCTGAGCACGGAGGACGCCGCCCTGAAGGCCGCCTGCGAGGGCGTGAATCTGGCAGAGGTGTGCATTGTGTCCACCTGCACCTGGGAAGAAGCCGAGGAAGGCGCTGAGGTTGGCACCGGCGTGAACTACCCTGCCCTGACCATCGGTGTCAGCGAGGCCAAGGGCACCAAATGCCCCCGCTGCTGGATGCACAGCCAGCAGGCAAACGCCGAGGGTCTTTGCCCCCGCTGCGCCGCCGTCATCGCCAAGCTGGAAGTGGAGCTGTAATTACACGCTGTCCCCGAACCGATTGGTTCGGGGACATTTTCCCGGATTCGTAGAATTCCACAATAACTATTGACTTTTTCTTAGCAGCACTGTACAATAATCTCATCATCCATTGGAGAGAAGATTGTTCATCAAGGAGGATTACATATGAAAAAGCTGATTTCTCTGATCCTGTCAATGATTCTTGCCTTCTCGTTGATTCCCGTCGTTGCCAGTGCCGCCAGCAATTCCTATAGGGACTATGTGTTGGATCACGACAGCTGGTTTTACGTTCAGAACGGTGTCAGAACTGAGGTAAACGATCAGGCAACGTTATCATGGCTCTGGGCAAACTACTGCGGTGAAATGGAGCGGATTCTGGGACACGAACCCGGTAAGCATAAGTACAGCGTGAAGTACAACAATAAGTACCATTGGCTGGGTTGCCCCTGCGGCTGTCAGATCTCCATGGAGCCCCATGTTGATCCCAAGGACGCGGAAAATGATTACTGCACCTGTGGTTTCCATTTCAGCAGCAACGCCGATCTGGTTACCCTTTGGGTTGACGGCTGTCCCTGCATTAAGGACTTCAACAAAAACACCACTGAGTACACGTTGGAGGCTTACACCTATAAAGACGTAAAAGAAGTGAAGATTTCCACCCGAACCTCTGACTCTCAGGCCACGGTGGAGCTGCCCGAGGATCTGACGCTGAAGGAAGGCGAGAATGTGATTCCCGTCAAAGTCACCGCCGGCAACCAAAGGGATACAAAGACTTATACGCTGACCATCATCAAGGAAAGCAAGTGATTCTACCAATTCTGGCGCGGCAGATTCTGCCGCGCCAGTTTCTTTCCAATTTCGAAAAAAAGTTCTTGACTTTTCCAAATCCCGTGCTATAATATGCGTGTTCGGTTCGAGACGCCGGTATAGCTCAGTTGGTAGAGCAACTGATTTGTAATCAGTAGGTCGGGGGTTCGAGTCCGTCTACCGGCTCCAAGAAACCGGATGTAGACTCGTTTTCGAGCCAATTGAATATGGGGGAGTTCCCGAGTGGCCAAAGGGGACAGACTGTAAATCTGCTGCGTTTCGCTTCGATGGTTCGAATCCGTCCTCCCCCACCACAAGACGTCCAACACCATTTGGTGTCGGACGTTTTGTATTTGAGGGCGGATTCGAAAGGTGGCTCTTGGCAACAGTCCTGTGGACTGTTGCAACCACCGTGGCTTCGCCGCAGCGAAGCGAATCCGTCCTCCCCCACCACAAAATACCGACACCGTTTGGTGTCGGTTTTTTGTATTCTTGGATAGTACAGGTCAGCTCTTAGCGCTATTCGGCTCAAAACTTCTGCCGAATCACTTCGGTTCCTTGTTTCAGCGCCATTTCCGTCTCATCCTCCAGAACGGCTTTCAGAAGCGCATACTCCGTCAAACTGCCGTGGGGCACTGCCCAGGCGCCCGCGTCGGTTCCGGGGGCCAGGAGGCCGCCCATAGCCGCAAAAAGCCGAACGTTCTGCATGGCACTTTCCAGAATCCGCTCCACGGCGTTTTCGTCAAACCGCCCCCGGCCCCGGAGATTGCCGATCGTCGATAAGGTTGGCACCCAGACTGTACCGGCCTCCTTCATGGCGTGGAGGGCGTCCTCATTCAGGTATGCCCCGTGTTCGATGGAATCCACCCCGGCTTCTGCCGCTGCTATTACCGTTTCGGCGCCGTTGGCGTGGGCCATCACCGCCATGCCCTCCTCGTGGGCAATGTGAATCAGTTCCCGGATCTCGGCCTCTTCCAGCCCATTCTCCGTTAGAACACCGAAACAGTCAAAATCCATCAGGCCGGAGATCATGATTTTGATAAAATCCGCCCCGTTTTCCCGATTTCCTGCAACCAAATTGGCATATTCCCGGAGATTTTCATACTTCTCGCCGATAAATCCGCCGTAATGCCCCGCCCTGCACAGGGGAGCCAGCGGCGTGCGGTAGACGATTCCATACTCCCCTGCCAGTTCCCTCGCCCGTTTCCCTACGCCCCAGCGGTCGCCGCCGTCCCGGAGGTAGGTGAAACCCAGTTTCTGATAGTGGGATAGCCTGCACCGAATCCACCCTTCGTCCACCGTCTGTCTGTGCCGGGCAATGGCGGCTTTCCAGTCCTGCCCATCCAGCACCATATGGATATGGCAATCCACAAGCATCATCTTTCTCTCCTTTGCGGAAAATCCGCCTGACAGAAATCAGGCGGATTTTTGATTATTACTGCTTATCAAACAGCGGCTGAATCTTCTCCCGGTAAATGCGGCGGAAGAAATAGTAGGTTGCCGCCGCGCTGGCAAATTCCGCCACAATGAAGGACAGCCAGACCTTTTCCACATCCCCGGTCAGGCTCAGAAGGTACGCAACCGGCAGCAGCACCAGCATCTGGCGGCACAGGGATGTGATGGTGGTGTAGATGCCGTTGCCCAGGGCCTGAAAGCTGGCACCCAGCACGATGCAGAAGGCCGCCACCGGGAAGCTCCAGCTGATGGTTCGCAGGGCCGCCCGTCCTATGGACAGGAAGGCATCGCTGGGATTGAACAGCCCCAGCAGAACATCGGGAACCAGCTGGAAGGCCAGGAAGCCCGCCATCATCAGGCCGAAAGCCACGGCGCAGGCGATTTTCAGCGTTCTGGTGATTCGCTTCGGCTTCTTCGCGCCGTAATTGAAGGCAATGATGGAAATCGCGGCGTTGTTCAGGCCGAACAGGGGCATAAAGAAAAAGCTCTGGAGCTTGAAGTATACGCCAAACACGCCGGTTGCCGTCTCGGTAAAGCCCTGCAGAATCTGGTTCATGCCAAAATTCATGACGGAGCCGATGCCGTTCATCACGATGGAAGGAACGCCCACGGTGAGAATCTGGCGGACGGTCTTTCCATCCAGCCGGAGATACCGAAGGCCCAGCTGCACCTCGGGATTGAATTTGAAATTAAAGAACCAGACCATCACGGCGGCAGCCCACTGGCCGATGACCGTGGCAACGGCAGCGCCGGCAATGCCCATGGCGGGGGCGCCGAACCAGCCGTGAATCAGGATGGGGTCGAGGATGATGTTGATGATGGCGCCGGTGCTCTGGGTGATCATGGTGTACACCGTCCGGCCAGTGGACTGCAGCAGCCGCTCGCCTAAGATAGACAGGAACACGCCCACGGTCAGGATGCAGCAAATCTGGGAATAGGCGATGCCGCCCTCCACCGTCTCCCGGACGGTGGACTGCATCTCGTAGTAGGGACGCACACCGAACAGACCGAAAGCCATGAACAGCACCGTGACGATCAGCATGAGAATCAGGCCGTTGCCGGCGGCGCGGTTGGCGGCCTCCTGATTTCTTTCGCCAAGGCTCTTGCTGAGCAGCGAGTTGACGCCCACGCCGATGCCCACGGCGAAACCGATCTGCATATTCTGAATGGGGAAGGCCAGGGAAAGGGCCGTCACGGCGCTCTCAGAGACCTGAGAGACGAAGATGCTGTCCACCACGTTGTACAGCGCCTGCACAAGCATGGAGGCAATCATTGGAAGCGCCATGTTCATGAGGAGCTTTCCCTCGGACATGACGCCCATCTTATTTTCCTGTAAGGTATTTGTGCTCATTTCTTTCTCCTAAACCGACACACATAGTCTTTTACCGTAACATTATAGCGTAATAAAAATGATGTTTCAAGCCCAATTTTTTACATGTTCAAGCCATGTATCCTCCGGCAAAGACGTCAGGGCGGATCTGTCCGCCGCCTGCCGCCCCTACGATGCAATATTGTTCTTTAATTGACAATTGACAGTTGACAGTTGACAATTAAAAAAAGTCGTATATGGCAGGATTCTTCGGAAAACCTGCGGGCATTTCATGGCAGTGGTTTATTTTTAATCATCCCGAAGGGATACCACAATTGTCAATTATCAATTTAATTCTCCTTTATCTGCCAAAACGTTCCCGGTCGAGGGGCCCAAAGGATGCTCGTCAACCATCCAGCGTTCGTGACGCATTGTCAGCGGCGACTCGCCGCCGGTCAAGGGGCCCAGAGGATGCTCGTCAACCATCCAGCGTTCGTGACGCATTGGCTGGCCGCCCTGCGGCCCGCATTGTCCGCGGCGACTGGCCGCCGGGCACACGCAAAAAACCGCCCTGTCATTCGACAAGGCGGTTTCGAGCGTGTTCAAGAGGGATATTAGTAGAACTTTCTCTTGTTCTTACGGGCGGCCTCGGACTTCTGCTTGCGCTTCAGGCTGGGGCTGACGTAATGCTCGCGCTTCTTCACTTCGGCGATAACGCCCTCCTTAGCGCAGCTCCGCTTAAAACGGCGCAGAGCGCTCTCCAGAGACTCGTTCTCCTTGACGCGAATTTCAGACATGGTTTTCCCTCCCTCCGATGGCATCCGGCTCAATCCAGGATGCGTTCAGGGCCTTATACTAGGCCTGTATATTATATACACAGATTCTCCAATTGTCAAGCGGGAATTCGTTTTTTTTACAAAAGGCGGCAGGGCCGCCCGCCATCGAGGTCGGAAGAGGCAAATACCGTTTCGCCGAATTGCTTCTGTATGTCCAAAGGGGTTCCGCCCTCTTCCGCCCCCTCGGGGGCGCCTTCCCCTTTGGGGAAGGCATTGCTTCGCTAAAGCACAATTTACCACATTCCTGAGCACTGCCGGTCGAGGGGCCCAAAGGATCTGCGATAACCACCCAGCGTTCGTAACGCATTGTCAGCGGCGACTCGCCGCTTACTTGACAATCAGGTTCACCAGCTTGTTCTTGACCACAATGGTCTTGACGACCTTACCACCCTGCTTTGCAAGGAAAGCAGCGATCTTCTCATTGGCCAGAACATTGGCAACCACGGTGTCGTTGTCAAGGTCGGCATCCATGACAACCGTGCCACGCATCTTGCCGTTCACCTGCACCGCAATGGTCACCTCGGCATCCTTACACTTTGCTTCCTCATAGGCAGGCCAAGGCTCGTAGGCGATGGTCTTGTCGTGGCCCAGCAGCTGCCACATCTCCTCACCCACATGGGGGGTGATGCAGGAGAGCATCTTGATAAAGCCCTCGGCGTACTCCCGCGGACAGGTGCCCACCTTGTAGACCTCGTTGACGAAGACCATCATCTGGGCAATGGCAGTATTGAAGCCCAGGGTCTCAAAGTCGTTCGTGACCTTCTTCACGGTCTGGTGGTAGACCTTGGTCAGCCTGCCGTCGTTGTCTTCCGTGATGTTGGCGGGCTCGGTGAAGAAGTTCCACACACGGTTAATAAACTTTTTCGCGCCGATGACGCCGGTGGTGCTCCAAGGCTTGGAGACCTCCAGCGGGCCCATGAACATTTCGTACAGCCGCAGGGTGTCCGCGCCGTAGTCCCGGACGATGTCGCTGGGATTCACCACGAACTCCGGGAAGCGCTTGCCCATCTTGATGCCGTTTTCGCCCAGAATCATGCCCTGATGCACCAGCTTCTTAAACGGCTCCTTCACCGGGGAAATGCCCTCGTCATACAGGAACCGATTCCAGATCCGAGAGTACATCAGATGGCCCACAGCGTGCTCCGGGCCGCCCACATACAGATCAACAGGCAGCCAGTGCTTGAGAAGCTCCGGGTCACAGAGCTGTTTGTCGTTCTGGGGGTCGATATAGCGCATATAGTACCAGGAAGAACCGGCGCTGCCGGGCATGGTAGAGGTCTCCCGGACGCCATGGATGCCGTTTTTGTCATATTTCTTCCACTCGGTTGCGTTTTCCAGCGGCGCCTGACCGTTTTTGCCCTTGTAATCCTCCAGTTCCGGCAGAACCAGGGGCAGCTCCTCGTCGGGAAGGAAGTAGGTCTTCCCGTCGTCGGTGTACACGCAGGGCACCGGCTCGCCCCAGTAGCGCTGGCGGGCGAAAATCCACTCCCGGAAGTGGTAATTGTTCTTCCGGCGGGCAACGCCCATTTTTTCCAGCTTGCAGGTGATGGCCTCCTTGGCCTCCTCCACCGTCAGGCCGGTGAATTCCTCGGAATTGATGAGCTTACAGCCCTTGCCCAGATAGTCCTGCTTTTCAAAGGCACATTCGGACACGTCCCGGCCCTCGATGACCTGAACCATGGGGATGTTGTGAACGATTGCGTACTCAAAGTCCCGCTGGTCGTGGCTGGGCACCGCCATAACAGCGCCGGTGCCGTAGTTGGCAAGCACAAAGTCGCCAATGAACACGGGCACTTCCTTGCCGTTCACCGGGTTGATGGCGTACACGCCCTGAAGCCGACAGCCGGACTTACCCTTATTCAGGTCGGTGCGGTCCATGTCGCTCTTTTTCAGGGTCTCGTCGATGTAGGCCTGAACCTCTTCCCTGTTCTGAACCCGATCCATCAGGCTCTGGACGATCTTGCCGTCGGGGGCCAGCACCATGAAGGTGATGCCGTAGATGGTTTCGATACAGGTGGTGTAGATGGAGAATTCCCCGCCGCCCACCAGCTTGAAGTCCACCTCCACGCCGGTACTTTTGCCGATCCAGTTGCGCTGAATCTCCTTGGTGGATTCGGGCCAGTCGATTTCGTTCAGGCCGTCGAGCAGCTTCTCGGCGAAGGCGGGCTGGTCGATGACCCACTGCATCATATTTTTCTTGACCACGGGGTAGCCGCCCCGCTCGGACTTGCCGTCGATGACCTCGTCATTACTCAGCACCGTGCCCAGCTCCTCGCACCAGTTGACGGGCATCTCAATCCGCTTGGCGTAGCCCGCCTCATAGAGCTTCTTGAAAATCCACTGGGTCCACTTGTAGAAGGAGGGGTCGGAAGTAGCGACCATTTTCGACCAGTCGTAGTCAAAGCCCAGCTCCTTGAGCTGCTTGGAGAAGGTCTCGATATTCTTCTGGGTGAAGCCGTTGGGGTTGTGGCCGGTATTCACAGCGTACTGCTCGGCAGGCAGGCCGAAGGAGTCATAGCCCATGGGGTGCAGCACGTTGTAGCCCTGCATCCGCTTCATGCGGGACATGATGTCGGTGGCCGTGTAGCCCTCGGGATGGCCCGCGTGCAGGCCCACGCCGGAAGGATACGGGAACATATCCAGCACATAATACTTAGGTCTGCTGAAATCCCACACGTCCGTGTGGAAGGTGTCGTTTTCCTCCCAGTATTTTTGCCACTTGGCTTCAATGCTTGCGTAATCGTAGTTCATGGCGAACAGTCCTCTCTTAAACCGCGTATTTTTCGCGGAAAAAATTTCGTATCAAAGCCTTCCCCATTGGGTCAATGTCATCAACTTAAGTACCGTCTACCACTGTCATTGCGAGGAGCGCAGCGACGTGGCAATCCGTTTTCTCCTTGGTAACAGGTGCAAAATTGAGACATTGTAAGGAGAACGGATTGCCACGCCAGTGTACGCACTGGCTCGCAATGAGTTGGTTTTCCGACAGTCTGTGTCTTCCCAAAAGGGGGATTTTAACCCTGCAATTCAGGGATAATTTCCTTCAAATCTACCACTTCCGCATCCGCCCACAGCCGTTCCAGATCGTAGAACCGCCGGGCTTCCTCGGTGAAGACGTGGACGACGATGGTGCCGTAGTCCAACAGCTCCCAAGCGCTGCCCCGGTGGCCCTCCCGGCCCAGCATAGGCTCACCCAGCTGCTCCAGGGTGTACTCGGCGTAGTCACACAGGGTCTTGACGTGGGTGTTGGAGGTGCCGGTGCAGATGAGAAAATAGTCTGCAAGGCTGCTGACCCGGTCGATTTTCAAAAGCCTGATGTCCATGCCCTTCTTGGCGTCCAATGCCTTGGTCACTTCATAGGCGATCTGTTTTGGTGTTAACATAACATCTATCCTTTCTTGTTCAGCCACGCCAGTGCGCCGGCTGAGGCGGGAGATGCTTCGGCTCCCTGCTCGTGCAGGTGCTCCAGCGTCATTTCCAGTCCCAGCTTTAATGCGGCGTCAATGTCGGTAAAGGCCAGAGTGCGCAGCCGTTCCACCCCAGGAAAATCCCGGTTTGGCTCCATGTAGTCCGCCACATAGATGATTTTTTCCAGCAGGGTCATGTCGGCCCGGCCGGTGGTGTGGAACTCGATGGCGGACACCACAGCTTCATTTTCCCCAAAAATCCGCTGGGCAACCATGGAACCGGTGAGGGCGTGAAGCGTCCGTGGGTAACGCTTGGAAAAATCGTCTAACAGTTTACCATAGGCATCGCACAATGTCAATTGCAGGGGGCCGTCAATGGCCTTGGTAATGTCGTGGAGGATTCCCGCCCGGGCCGCGTCGGTGGCATCCGCCCCCCAGCGCTCTGCCAGCGCCACCGCCGTGTCCCGGCAGCCCAGGACATGCTTTACCCGGTTGGGGTTCAAAAGCCCAATCACAATTGGCTCCAATTCCTCCATGGGAAGGTTCTTCCAGTTGGTACGGGTGTCGTACAGGCGGTTTTCCCGGATGTAGTCCAGCACCCCCTCCGGCAGGAATTCCCCGGCACAGCGGAAGACCAGAAGCCGCCGCATTTGGGTAGAGGAAATGGGGATCACGTCGTTGCGCACCAGATATACGGTGACGCCCTTTGCTTCCATTTCCGTCTTTTTCTTCGCGATGGCGGGCTGTTCTCCCTTATCTCCCCGGTAGAAGACACCCAAAGAGGCATTTTTCAGAATTTCCTCCGGGTGCAGCCAGCCCTCAAAGGTCAGGAACATATCCGTGCCCATAAGCAGCACCAGCTCCGCGTCAGGATACTGCCTTTTCACCGCCTCCACCGTTTCCCAGGAGTAGCTGACCCCCTCCCGGCGCAGTTCCAGGTCGGAAACCTCAATTTCCGGGCAGCCTGCCGCCGCAACGCGCAGCATCTCCAGGCGCTGCTGTGCCGTGGGGGAATGCTCTGGCAGCACCGCCTTGTGGGGCGGGGCGTAGGCCGGGATGATCAGTAGCTTGCTGAGGCCCAGCGCTTTGACGGCCTGCTTTGCCGCCTGCAGGTGTCCAATATGGGGTGGGTTGAAAGTCCCGCCGTAAATGCCGATTCGTTCCATAGTACCCTTCCTCTTTTACAATTGACAATTGAAAGTTGACAATTGACAATTTATTCTTATTAGAACAAACCCTTTCGATGATCCATATCATACTGCGCAATATACCCGCACGATCAGATTTGCGGATAATCAACTGTACAATTGTCCATTGTCAATTGTCAATTGAATCTCTCAGCTGCTTTTCCCGGCTGCGCTCGATGGCCTTTTCAATGGCCTGCTCCCGGAAATACTGGTTGCGCTGCTCCCGAGCCTTCCGGGCAGCTGCCCGGCGGGCACGGACACCCTTGCCCACGGGGTCGGCCTTGGATTTGGAAACCTCCTTCCGCTTGGCCCGGCCGGTCTGGTTCCGGGCCTCCTGACACTTTTCAGAAAACCGCCAGATCACGAATTTATTGCCCACACAGGCGATTCCCTCGGCTTTGGTCGCTTCACACAGCGCGTCGGATACCTCCCTAGGACTCATGAGGGCGGATTCCAGCACCTTGCCCTTGACTAATTCTCTGGCAGTCAGCAGCCGGTCAGCTTCCGCCGCCACCGCTTCCGTCACGCCGTCCTTGCCAACCATGAGGGTGGTTTCCAGGGTGTTGGCCTGGGCCCGGAGCTGGGCCCGTTCCTTACTTGTCAGCATAGCCTGCCTCCTTTAATTTATCGTAGAACACCCGCAGGGCATTGGCCCGGTGGGAGACCTTGTTTTTCTCCTCCGGGGCCATCTGGGCCGTGGTCATGCCCGCGGGGGGATAGTAGAAAATGGGGTCGTAGCCGAAACCGTTTTCCCCTGCCGGGGCGCGGAGCAGCTCGCCGTGAATCTCGCCCCGGGCCTGAATGCACTGCCCCTCGGGGGTCACCATGGTGATGACGCAGACGAATTTCGCCTGACGCTGCCCGTCGGGAACGTTCTCCGTGTTCTTGAGCAGCAGCTGGAGTCTGCCCCAGTCGTCAAGACTGTCGTCAAAGCCGTACCGGGCGGAGTAGATGCCCGGCTCTCCGTTCAGGGCATCCACGGCGATGCCGGAGTCGTCGGCAAGGGCGGGAAGGCCCGTGGCCTTCATCACCGCTTCCGCCTTGAGGAAGGAATTCTCCTCAAAGGTGGTTCCCGTTTCCTCCACGTCAATGTCCACGCCCAGCTCGGACTGCAACACCAGTTCAAAGCCGAATTTCTCGGTAATCTTGCTGATTTCCACCAGCTTATGGGGGTTTTTGCTTGCCAAAACTACCTTCATCAGATCAACGCCTCCACAAAATCCTTGGCCTCAAAGGGCATCAGGTCATCCGCCTGCTCGCCCACGCCTACAAATTTCACGGGAATCTGCAAGGTGTCCGCCACGGCGATGACGATACCGCCCTTGGCGGTGCCGTCCAACTTGGTCAGGGCGATGGAGGTCACCCCCGCAATCTCCTTGAACTGCTTGGCCTGAATCAGGCCGTTCTGGCCCGTGGTGCCGTCCAGCACCAGCAGGGTCTCCCGGGCCGCAGCAGGCAGCTCCCGGTCGATGATGCGGCTGATCTTATTCAGCTCGTTCATGAGATTTGCCTTATTGTGGAGCCGTCCGGCGGTGTCGATGATGATCACGTCCACTTCTCTTGCCCGGGCGGCCTGAATGCCATCGTAGACCACAGATGCCGGGTCAGCGCCCTCATTCTGCCGGACGATAGCTGCGCCGCTGCGCTCAGACCAGATTTCCAGCTGATCGGCGGCAGCCGCACGGAAGGTATCCGCCGCCACCAGCAGCACCTTCTTCCCCTGCCGGGTCAGCTGGGTGGCAATCTTGCCGATGGTGGTGGTCTTGCCCACGCCGTTGACGCCAATCACCAGCACCACACTGGGGGTGGTGCTCAGGTTCAGGGCGGTATCGCCCACGTTCAGCATGTCCACCAGGATCTCTTTGAGGGCGGTTTTTGCCTCCTCGGCGGTCTTGAGGTGCTGCTCCCGGACGCGCTTCCTCAGCCGCTCCACCGCCTTGCAGGCCGTGTCCACGCCCAGATCCGCCAGAATCAGGCTTTCCTCCAGCTCGTCATAAAAATCGTCGTCGATTTCGGAAAAGCCCGTGAAGACGCTGCCTAGGCTGTCGCTGAGGGCGTCCCGGGTCTTCGCCAAACCTTCCTTAATTTTATCAAAAAATCCCATAGTTTTCTCCTATTTTCCTTCATTACCCGCTGTAGGGGCGGCCATTGGCCGCCCGTCGGTCTTGCGAACGCATGTCCATACGGGCGCCCAATGGGCGCCCCTACAGAGGGGTGTGTCAATTTCATTTACTCCACGATTCCCAGGTATTCTTCCATCTGGTTTAAGTCCAGCCGCAGAAGCTTACTGACACCCTGCTCCTGCATGGTCACACCGTAGAGCACGTCGGAGGCCTCCATGGTGCCCCGGCGGTGGGTGATGACGATGAACTGGGTCTTCTGCGACAGATTGTGAAGATAGCTGGCAAACCGCTCCACGTTGCGGTCGTCCAGCGCCGCGTCGATCTCATCGAGAAGACAGAAGGGCGTGGGACGCACCTTCAGAATCGCAAAGTACAGGGCCGTTGCCACAAAGGCCTTCTCGCCGCCGGACAGCAGGGTAATGGTCTTGACCTGCTTTCCGGGGGGCTGCACCCGAATCTCAATGCCGCAGCTTAAGGGGTTCTCCGGGTCCTCCAGAATCAGCTGGCCCTTGCCGCCGCCGAACATTTCTTCAAAGGTCTGGCCGAAATAGTGGTCGATTTTCGTAAATTCCGTGACAAAAATCGTGGTCATTTCCGCGGTGATATCCCGGATGATGCTCTCAAGCTCCCGCTTGGAGTTGAGCACGTCGTCCCGCTGCCCGGCGAGATAGGTATACCGCTCGTTGACCCGGGCGTATTCCTCGATGGCGCCCAGGTTAGGGGTGCCAAGCGCGGCAATCTTTCGTTTCAGCTCCGCGATGCGGCGGTTTCCGGCGGTGACGTTCTCGATCTCCCCCCGGAATTCCGGGGCGGTGCCGGGGGTCAGCTCGTAGGTGTCCCACAGCTTGTCGATGATCTGCCGCTCCTCCATGGAGGAGGTGACCTTCTTCTGTTCCAGCAAGGCGCAGGCCCGCTCCATGTTCAGGATGTCCTTGTTTTTCTCCTGGGCGTCCCGCTCGGCCTTGGTCTTAGCGGCCTCGGCGGCAGCGCGGCTTTCCAGAACCTCCTGCACCTTCGTGTTCATGGCGGCATTTTCCGCGTCGTTTTCCGCCTGCCGCTGCTTAAGCTCTGCAATCTCCCCTTCCAGCCGGACATTGTCCTGCCGGATGGAGTCGATGAGGGCCTGTTTCTTCTCCCGGTCGCCCTCCATGGCCCCCTGCAGCTGCCGCAGGTCTGCCATATGGCTCAGGGCCGTGGAGCGCTCGGCCTCCATGGCGGCTTCCTCGGTCTTAAGGGCCGTCATGCGGTCGGTGATAGCGGCATTCTCGTTGGCGGCCTCGGTCTGGCTGCCCTCCAAAGCGTTCAGCTTTTCACGGGTTTCTGCCAATTCCCGGTTGTAAACCTGAATTTTCGCCTGCTGGGCGCTGTAGCGCTCCCGGTCGGTGCGGTTGCGCTCATTCAGGGCTTCCCGTTCCCGGCGGGCGGAATTCTCCGCTTCCACAATGGCATTCAGAAGAATTTCATGCTGCTTTTCAAGGCCCTCCAGCCGGAGCACCTGATCCTCCGCTTCCCGGAGCTGATCCTTCGCCGCGGAAATCTGGAACTCCACCTGATCGCACTGGCGGCGGGCTTCCGTTAAGTCCGCTTCCAGAATCTGCCGGTCTTCCTGCAATTTCTGTTCCTGTAAGGAAAGCTTTTCCAGCTCATTGGCCCGGGACAGGATACCGGCGTCCTTATTGACAGAGCCGCCGGTCATGGAGCCGCCGGGGTTCATGACCTGACCGTCCAGGGTCACGATCTTGAAGCGGCTGCGGTACTTCTGTGACATATTGATTGCCGCGTCCATGTCCTGCACAATGACCGTGCGGCCCAGCAGATTGTCTATAATCTGGCGATATTTTTCGTCGGTTTTCACCAGTTCGGAGGCAATTCCCACAAAACCCCGGCAGTTTTCAAGGCCGTTTTCCTGCAAGGTTCTCCCCTGAATGCTGCTCAGAGGCAGGAAGGTGGCCCGGCCGCCGCCGGTGCGCTTGAGGTAGGAAATTGCCGCTTTTCCGTCGGCTTCGCTGCCCACCACAATCTGCTGCATGGCCGCGCCCAGGGCGATTTCCACCGCCACGGCGTAGCTGTCCTCGGTGCGAATCAGCCGGGACACGGGGCCGTGGATGTTCCGCAGAGTGCCCCGCTGGGCCTCCTGCATGACCATGCGGACGGCCTTGTTGTAGCTTTCAAAATCCCGCTCCATGGCCCGGAAGACCTTGATCTTCGCTGCCACGGAATCCAGCGTCCTGTCTAAGTCCCGTTGCTTTTCTTCCAGATCCTCCCGGCGCTTATTCCGGGTGGTCTGGCGCAGGGTGTAGCCGGAGATGGTGTTGTTCGCGGCGGTGACGTTCTCCCGGGCGGTCTTCAATTCCTGACGGCAGCCATCCAGATTGGTCTGGGCCTCGTGCCGCCGGGCGCTGCCGGCAGACAGGTCGCCGTCCAGCTGCTCGAGACGAGTCTGGGACTGCACCATGCTCTCCTCCAGACCCCGCACGTCCGCTTCCGCCCCGGCAATGTCCGCCGCCAGGGTGGATTCCTTCCCACGAAGCTCCAGATATTGCTTCGTAATGCCCTGAGCGCTGGCGGTGAGGGCGGTCAGCTCCTGCTGGCATTTTGCAAGCTCCGCCCGTTTTTCTTCCAGCTTTTCCTCAATTTCCGCCACCCGCTGCTCGGTCTGCTGAATCTGGGCGGATATGCCGCCGCTGCGATCCTCCTGACCCTTGAGTTCTTCCTCAATCCGGGCAATGTTGGAGCGGTTATTGTCCATATTTCCCTGCAAAACCGCCATCTGACCATCCAGCTGCTGGTGGGTGGCACTGAGCATATTGGCTTTTAAGCGGACGGTTTCCAGTTCCCCGTCCCGTTCCCGAAGCGTCTGGCCCAGTTCCTCTGCCTGACGATAGAGGGCGTCCAGGTCATCATGGGCCTGCTGCAAGACAAAGGAAGCGGAGGCGTAGTCCTCCTCGGCCTTCTTGGCGGCGGCGGACAGCTTATCCAGCGTGTCCAGCCACACGGCAACCTCCACGCCCTTCAGCTCGTCCTTAAGTTCCAGATATTTTTTTGCCTTTTCCGACTGCACCTTCAACGGTTCCAGCTGCAATTCCAGCTCGGATACCTTATCGCCGATGCGAAGCAGGTTGTCTTCCGTAGAAGCCAGCTTCCGCTCGGTTTCCTCCTTGCGGTGGCGGTATTTGGAAATACCCGCGGCCTCCTCAAAAATCTCCCGGCGGTCGCCGCTTTTTAAGGAAAGAATCTCGTCAATGCGGCCCTGACCGATGTTGGAGTAGCCCTCCTTGCCAAGGCCGGTGTCCATAAACAATTCGTTAATGTCCCGGAGCCGGGCGGACTGTTTATTGATATAGTATTCGCCGTCGCCGGAGCGGTAATACCGGCGGGTGATCATCACCTCATCGGCATCGTAAGCCAGCGCCCGGTCGGTATTGTCCAGCGTCAGCGTGGCCTCGGCAAAGCCCACGGCACTGCGTTTCTGGGTGCCGCCGAAGATCACGTCCTCCATCTTCGCGCCCCGGAGGGACTTGGAGCTTTGCTCGCCCAATACCCAGAGAATGGCGTCGGAAATATTGGACTTGCCGGAGCCGTTGGGGCCGACGATGGCGGTGATATCGTCGCCAAAGCGGATCAGCGTCTTATCCGGGAAGGACTTGAAGCCCTGTAATTCCAGTGATTTTAAGTACACAGCGTAACCTCATTCAAAAGATTATAATTCAGTTTATTATAGTCGAAAGAGGCGGTAATTGCAAGGGCGGAAATAAAAAAACTGTCATTGGAAACCGGCACAATTCCCAATGACAGCATTTTTTCGTCAATTTTGCTTTTTCCCGCCGCCGCATCCGGCGCAGCTGCCGCAGTTGCCGCTGCAGCCGCCTTTTCGTTTATCCCTGCGCAGCTTGGCCACGGCTAATATGACCACAGCCGTCAGGACTGCCAATACAATGATGTCTCCCATTTTGTCTCCTCACACGCCAATGCGGACATTGGCATCCGCGTACCTGTTTTTCCGAACCGTCAGATAGATGAGTCCCGCCAGCGCCGCCAGCGCCACAACTGTCAGAAGGCTGAAGCTGGCTTCCCCGGTCAGAAGCCCCGCCAGCTGGTAGACAATGAGGGAAATCACATAGGCAAAGCCGCACATATAGCCCACGGTGATTAGCGTCCATTTGCGGCTGCCCATCTCCCGGCGGATGGCACCGATGGCCGCAAAGCAGGGGGCGCACAGCAGGTTAAAGATCATGAAGCTGTAGGCTCTCACTGGGCCGAAGTCCAACCCGATGAGCTGCCAGATTTCGCTGCCGGTCTCGCTTAAGTCCCCGGCGTAGTGGTACAGGGTGCCGAAGGTCATAACTACCTGCTCCTTGGCAATCAGGCCCGTGGCGGTAGCGACGGTTGCCTTCCAGGCCATGTCTCCCGTCCAGCCCAAGGGATAGAACAGCCATGCAAACAGCCGTCCAATGTCGGCAAGCAGTGAAAGGTTACTGTCCTCCACCGCTCCAAAGCTGCCGCCTGCAAAGCCGTAGCCCTTGAGGAACCACAGCACGATGGAGCTGAGCAGGACAATGGTAGTGGCCCGCTTCACAAAGTCCATCCCCCGATCCCAGGTGGCACGCAGCACGTTCCGGGCCGACGGCAGATGGTAGGCAGGCAGCTCCATGACAAAGGGAGCAGGCTTCCCGGCAAAGGTTCTGAACTTCTTGAGAATCACGCCGGAAACCATCACCGCCCCAATGCCGATGAAGAAGGCCGACACCGCCACCAGCGGGGAATTGCCGAAGACCGCTCCTGCAAACAGGCCGATAATGGGCATTTTCGCCCCGCAGGGGATGAAGCCCGTGGTCATGACGGTGATTTTTCGGTCGTTCTCCTGCTCAATGGTGCGCGATGCCAGAATCCCCGGCACGCCGCAGCCCGTGGCCACAAGCATGGGGATGATGGATTTGCCGGATAGGCCGAATTTGCGCAGAAGCCGGTCCATAATGAAGGCCACCCGGGACATATAGCCCACGTCCTCCAGAATCGACAGCAGGAAGGACAGCACCAGAATCTGAGGCACGAAGCCCAGCACCGCGCCGACACCGGCCAGGATACCGTCCATCACCAGCCCATAGAGCCAGCCGCTGACCCCCAGCGCCGTCAACACAGAATCCAGTGCGCCAGGTATCCATTCCCCGAACAGCACGTCATTGGCCCAGTCTGTGCCGATGGTGCCGATAGAGAAGGGAAAGCTGCCCATGGCGATGGCGTACATGGTGAACATGACGAGAGCGAAAATCGGCAGGGCCAGCACCCGATCGGTGACAATACGGTCGATTTTATCGGAGAAGGACAGGGCGTGCTTGGGGGTCTTTTTCTGCACGGCCTTGCGGATGACGGATTCAATGTAGGTGTAGCGCTGGTCGGCAATGATGGATTCCGCGTCGTCTTCCAGCTCCTTTTCGCAGTCGGCAATGTGCTTTTCCAGATGGGCCATCAGGTCTTCCGGCAGCCCTAATTCCTTTCGCACCATCTCGTCCCGCTCAAACAGCTTGATGGCGTACCAGCGCAGGTAGTTCTCCTTCACCCGGCCCTCGATGGATTCCTCGATGTGAGCCAGGGCGTGCTCCACGCTTCCGCCGAACACATGGGGCCGGTCGCCGTGGGTGTGGTCCTTCGCCAGTTCCACCGCCTGTTCCGCCGCGGCGAGACACCCCTCCCCTTTCAGGGCGCTGATCTCGATGCAGGGGCAGCCCAGAGCCTTTCCCAGCTTTTGAAGGTCAATGGCGTCGCCGTTTTTCCGCACCAGATCGATCATGTTCACCGCCAGCACCACAGGATGGCCCAAGTCCATCAGCTGGGTGGAAAGGTAGAGGTTGCGTTCGATGTTGGTGCCGTCCACGATGTTCAGAATGGCATCCGGGTGATCCTCCACCAGATAGGTGCGGGTCACCAGCTCCTCCGGGGAGTAGGGCGACAGGGAGTAGATACCGGGCAAGTCCTGAATTACCACCTCCGGGTGGCCCTTCAGGGTGCCCTCCTTCTTCTCCACCGTGACCCCTGGCCAGTTGCCCACATACTGGTTGGAGCCGGTTAAAATGTTGAAAAGTGTGGTTTTTCCGCAGTTGGGGTTGCCTGCCAGGGCGATTTTGATTTGTTCCATGGTGCCTTCCTTTCAAAGTTAGTTGAAGCTAACCAATCTGTAAAAATCAATAAATCTCGATCATTTCCGCGTCCGCTTTCCGCAGACTCAGCTCATAGCCCCGGACATTGACCTCAATTGGGTCGCCCAGCGGGGCTGCCTTTCGGATAAAAACCTCCACATTTTTCGTGATGCCCATGTCCATGATCCGGCGGCGCACCGCACCCTCCCCGTGGAGCTTCAAAACCACCACGGACTGCCCGATTTTCGCGTCTTTCAGTGTTCGCATGCCTTATCCTCCTTTTGATTAGCTTTCGCTAACCTCCATTGTTAGCATTAGCTAACTATCGCGCATAGAATACCTCATCTTTCCTTTTTTGTCAAGTCCCTTTCCCGGGAAATTCGTAAAACGCCTTTAATGCTGAGCAGGTAAATTGTTCTTTATCTGATTAAGGTATGCCACTGTAGGGGCGGCCATTGGCCGCCCGCAACGTTGGATGCGGAACGTGTTTCGTATGAACGAGGCGGTCTGGATGTTGTACCCTTCGGGCGCCCATTGTGTATAGGGTAGTAACATAGGTAACAGGTAGAGAAGAGACATAGGTAACAGTTTTTGCTAAAATAAAGGCATCCGACAAGCGAAGGAAGTGGGTCAGATGTCATGGGAGACAAAGACTGTTATGGAACAAAGAGAACAA
>JALFUW010000016.1 GCA_022786995.1 Clostridiales bacterium | reverse complement strand
GGCCTGATGTTCGTCTACCTGGTCAACGTGTTCAACGGTATGCCCGGCGGCCGCATCGTAGGCATGGTATTCTTCATCTGCGTACTGTTCGCGGGCGTCAGCTCCATCGTGAACCTGTATGAGGCTCCTGTGGCCTTTCTGCAGGAGAAGCTACACCTCAAGCGGGCCCCGGCGGTCGCTACCATCGGCGTCATCGGCTTTGCCGTTTCCATCATGATCCAGCCCTGGACCTCCCAGTGGATGGACCTGGTCTCCATCTACATCTGCCCCCTGGGCGCTTTGCTGGCGGGCATCATGTTCTTCTGGGTCCTGCGGAAGGAGACCGTTTTGAACGCCGTCAATGAAGGCCGTGAAAAAGCCATCGGCGGCTGGTTCTATCCTTTGGGCAAGTATGTGTACTGCATCGCTGCCCTGGTTGCCCTGATTGCCGGTGCGGTCCTGGGCGGCATCGGCTGAGTGCTCCGCGAATCCATCCGCTCCGTGTTTTGAAGCCCTCCCGCGGCATACGCTGCAGGAGGGCTTTTTCCATGGTAAACGGTAAATAACCCGTACCTTGACAAGAATGCCGGCAACCACCAGAGTGTGGCTGCCGGCATTCTGTTAGGGTGTTTTCTTGCAGACATCGGGTAAGTTCTCAGACCAAGGCATCAAATCCTCCAGGTACGCCGTATCAGCATCATAAAGGTGCTCCATCATTACAGAGAGCAAATGCTGCAAATACTCATACGGCTTCAGATTGTTGGCTTTTGCCGTCTCAACGATACTGTAAACAATAGCGCTGGCCTGTGCCCCCTTAATCGAGTCAATGACATGCCAGTTGGATCTCCCAACGCAGAACGGGCGTATGGATCGCTCGCTTGCGGAATTGTCAATTGGTACTTCGCCGTCTTCTAGGAAGGCTCTGAGATACTTCTCCTGGTTTGTGCTGTACTGTAATCCATCCTTCGTCTTTTCACTCAGTACGGTATCCGGGTCAATTCCTTTAACCCACGCAAAGTAGGCCTCCACCAGTGGCTTCATGTGCTCCTGACGGCGGCTGAGGCGTTCTGCGGGAGTCAGACCCTTCCATTCATCTTCCAATGCGTACATGGTTCCAATCCGCTCTAACGCCTGGTATGCAATTGTCTTCTTTATGCGCTGCTTGGAGGGCCCGCCCTTCTTCAGCAGTTTTACTGCATCTGCGAAATCACGACGTGCGTGAGCCCAACAATGCGCAATCCGGATATCCTCTCTCCGCTTGTCCAAGGCGTGGTATCCGCTGTAGGCATCCGAAACCAGAATACCGGAAAACTGCTTCAGAAACTCTTCCAGATGGTCGGCGTTTCTTGTTTTCTGGTAGTCGTAGAGGACTATCCCGGTTTCTTTAGACATTTCCCCACTGCGGTAGACGAACATGTAGGACCTCGCATTGGCCGGACGTCCGTCCTTACTGACCTGGCAGGGAGTTTCATCAGCTTGGACTACATGAAGCTTGCACAGTTCTTCATGCAGCTTGTTATATACCGGCTGAAAGTAGCGTTCTGCACACTGGATCACCCAATTTGCCATGGTTGGCACAGAGAGATGAACTCCGCTGCGGCCAAATTCCTGGCTGAGGCGGTATAGTGGCACGGCGTTGGTGTACTTTGCGTTCATGATTGCCGCAACCAAAGACGGCGTCGCTATGCTGTGCGCAAGTAGATCTGCCGGGCGCGGTGCCCGTACGATTCGGTCATCATTCTTTGCAGCGTAAACAGCAGTATGATGTTCCACCGCCTCTTTTACAGAGGGGTGGTAATCAAGTTTCCAACTTATTTCGTCCGGCAGCCGTTTCCAGCCGTTTTCGCCAAAGATACGCCGAAGCTCATCTTCAGACAATTCGTGCATTTCTTTCCGCGTAGGGAGTCCCTTGAGATCCTCAGCCAGCTTGCCGCGCGGCCTTTTGGGACGCACAACAACCGCTTTCTCAATTTCAGGATCATTCTCTTCTTCGCTGTATTTTACCTCAGCCTCATTGAAAATGCTTTCCTGCCCGAAGCATTCCATCCGTTCCGTGCTGCGGCCAAAAAGATGCATCTGCAGTTCTTCCAGGCGTTCCTTGAAGAGCGCCGCTTCTTTTTGTGACTGCATCAGAAGGGCAACGATTTCTTCCTTGCTCAGCTTATTCAGTTCTTCCGGCGTATACTGTTTCATGAGCAGATTTCCCTTCTCTCAGATGCCCTTATTATACTGCAAATCCATGATTTATGCCACTTTTTGTCAAGATGCCCTTCGTCATAATGACTGTTGAAATCCTTGGGCTTCAACTGCCGGGCAATCCACAGAACGCACATCAAGAACTGTTCTTTGCCGTCATATCACCCGGGAAGTGGATAAAAGAAGTGCCGGGAAGCGGCAATTTCCACATTTCGCGAAAATTACTGTTCCCGGCACCGTTTGTTCAAATAAACTTCTCTGTATTTTCTCCGTTATGACGAACTCAGCACAGCCGCTTTGGATTTACTTGCCGTATCGTAGATACAATCGTCATGCCCTGCATCAGCAGATCAAATTGCTCCTGCGTAATAGCCATGGCCTCTTCCTGGGTTCGTGGCCAACGGAAGCGCCCCGCAGAAAGTCTTTTGTATACGAGCAGATATCCGTCTCCTTCAAAAATGAGACCTTTGATTCGGTCTGTCTTTGTCCCGCAGAACAGGAACAGAACATTTTTCTCCGTAGGATCCAGTTGAAATTGTTCCTGCACAACTGCAGCCAGTCCATCGATACCACGTCTCAGATCAGTACGCCCGCACGCAATGATGATGCGGCTGAATCCTTTTGCGTCATTCAACAAAGCGCATCAGTCCTTTCAGCTGACTCAACAGCTCCGCTGACACCGTATTGGACAACTCCAGTTCCATCTGTCCAATGCGGATAACCGCGGCAGGAACAAATACATCTCTTTTCAACGAACAGTCCTGTACTGGCTTAGCCAAGGGGAGCTCGGCCAGTACTGGTTGAGACGGTGCCTTTGCAATTTGCCTTACTTTTCCCAAGATTTCTTGCTCCCAGCGATAATAAGTCTTGGGAGAACAACCATTTTCCTTGCACCATTCTTTTACGCTCATCCCGCTACTTCTGCAATCTGTTACCCGATCTTTCCATTCAAGCAGCTTCGCCTGATGTTTAACTGCATTCACGTTCATACCGCGCCCCCATATAAGAAAGTCTCGAGAAGTGCCAAGGATACTCGACACTCCCCGAGACAGTATGGCATATCTGCTCCTCACGGTACAGGTACGTGTTATTTACCGTTTACTTTCCATGTGTGATAGCACTTCGTCATAAAAAAGCCTGCCGCCATCAACGCGAGGCGGCAGGCTTCTGTTCACTTACGGACGGCAATATTGCCCGGCGCTTTGAAAATGCTGTCCGGCGGTACCGCACCCCGGACGGAGGAGGTGGGATAGACGCTGGTGTTCCGACCCAGGATCGTACCGGGATTCAGCACGCTGTTGCAGCCCACTTCCACATGGTCACCCAGGATAGCACCGAACTTCTTGCGGCCAGTCTCAATCTGTTCTTCACCGTTCTTCACAACCACCAGGGTCTTGTCGGACTTCACGTTGGAGGTAATGGACCCGGCGCCCATGTGGCTCTTGAATCCCAGAATGGAATCGCCCACATAGTTGTAGTGGGGAGTCTGCACATTATCAAAGAGGATGACGTTTTTCAGCTCCACGGAGTTTCCCACCACGCAGTTTGCTCCCACCAGGGCGCTGCCGCGGATAAAGGCGCAGTGGCGGACCTCCGTCTCCGGCCCGATGATGCAGGGGGTGCCCAGATAAGCCGAGGGAAAGACCTTGGCAGTCTTGTGCACCCAGACGTTGGGGGCTGGCTGGTCATATTCATCAGCGGACAGGGTAGGCCCCAGGGCCAGGATGAAGTCCTTGATGCCGTCCAGAGCCTGCCAGGGATATTCAAATTGTGCCAGATAGTCCCCTGCCAGGGTGTGGGACAGGTCCAGCAAAGCGGAGATCTTCAATTCCATACTGATACACTCCTATTTCACGGATTCCATAACCGCGTCATCAGCCTGCCGGAAAAGGCGCAGGCCTCCGCAGATCTTCAGGTTTATGGGCAGTCTGATTATATACCTCCCATAGGGCGGTTGCAAGATTTTCAGTTGCTTTTTTCCGGGCCGGGCGCTACAATCATGAAGATAAAAACGCACAACAAAGGAGAACACTTTATGAAGCTGCTCATTGCATCCGACCTCCACGGCTCTGCTCTCTGCTGCCGCCTGCTGCTGGACGCCTTCCGGCGGGAGAAGGCCGACCGGCTGGTGCTGCTGGGAGATCTGCTGTACCACGGTCCCCGAAACCCCCTACCGGAGGAATACGACACCATGTCCGTCACCGCCCTGCTCAATGATGTGGCGGACAAGCTGCTGTGCGTCCGGGGCAACTGTGACTCCGAGGTGGACCAGATGGTACTGCATTTTCCAATGCTGGCGGACTCCGCTCTGCTGTATGCCGATGGTCTGGCCATCTTCGCCACCCACGGCCATCTCCACGGTCCCGATAATCCCCCGCCGCTGAAACAGGGCGATTTCCTGCTCTGCGGCCACACCCACCTGCCCGTTCGGCGGGACTGCGGGACCTTCACCTATCTGAATCCCGGCTCCCTGTCTCTGCCGAAAAACGGTACACCCCGCAGCTATATGACCCTGGAAAACGGCGTGTTCACCTGGTATGACCTGGCCACGGGAGCCGACTTCCCGCCCCTGGGCTGAACGAAAAGCCACCTTGCATCCCAACATACAAGGGGCTGTAAAAAAACAGCCTGAAGAAAGATAGCGAGTCTCATCCGAGAGGCTCGCCATCTTTTTTAGCCCGCAGCAG
>JALFUW010000015.1 GCA_022786995.1 Clostridiales bacterium | reverse complement strand
ATTATGGGGAAATCATGCAAACAGGTATTTGTTGCGGCCCTGAGCTTTGCTGCTGTGATTCTTGCCGTGACGCTTGCCCTGTTTGTATTTGGACTGTTCGTGTTTCCGGGACAGCGCTAAAATTTCGTTGACAGGATCAATTGCTGGCCGTTTATTTGAAGCAGAAAAATGAATCCTCCGTATGGTCTTGACCGTACGGGGGATTCCCTGTTTTTACGGACACCGCCCAATAGGCGGGGAGCTTTTTAGTCCGGTTCTGCCCCTGCGGGCACAACATCCTGTGGCCTGACAAAAAGAAGGCCGGCTTTTCCCAAAAAACTTCTGCTCTTTTCCGTTGTCCCCAAAGGAAAGCTGTGCTATAATGTCTTTAAGTAGCGAATTTAGTGAGGAAATGTCCAATGATGACGGAAGAGCTGAAAATTTCACAGAAGGATATGCGCCTGATTCTGTCCGCCGCCAGCCCGGACGCGGCGCTTCTGTACCTGTACTTAAGCAGCGGCAACGAACTGAGTACCGCCGCGGTCGACTTACATATGAACGAGTCCCGACTTGGCTGCGCCGAGGCGACGCTGCGGCAGCTTGGCCTGCTGATGGACGACCGGGTCAGCCATATCGCACCGGGAGAGCGTCCGGGGTACTCGGAAAAGGACGTGCTGGAAGCCATGGACGGCGATTCCTCCTTCCGGGGCCTTTACGGGGAGGTGCAGCGGCTGCTGGGCCGGAGCCTCAACACCGAGGAGCTGAAAATCCTGCTGGGCTTTGTGCGGTATCTCGGCATGACCCCGGAGTTGATCTCCGTGCTGGTGTGCTACTGCAAGGAGCGCGCCCGGCGCAGGGGCAGTCTGCGCAATCCCAGCCTGCGAGCCATCGAAAAGGAGGCCTACGCCTGGGCAGAGCGGGGCATCGAATCCGTGGAGGACGCCGCCGCCTTCATTCAGGCCCAGAACGTCCGCAATTCCCGGCTGTCAAGGCTCATGAATCTGCTCCAGATCCGGGGCAGAAGCTTAACCGCCGCCGAGGAAAAATACGCCCAGAGCTGGCTGGATATGGAGCTTTCGGAAGAACTGATTTCCATGGCCTATGAGCGCACCTGCCTGAATACCGGCGGCCTCAACTGGGCCTACATGAATAAGATTTTGCAGCGCTGGCATTCTCAGGGCCTGCGCACAGCCGAGGACGTCCGCTCCGGCGACAAGAAGCCCGCGGCCCCCAAGGGGGCCTCCGGCGAGCTGGGCGAAGCGGAAATTGCGGCAATTCAGAGACTTTTGCGGGAGGAATAACCCATGGCATACAGTGCGGAGGTTGTCAGCCGGGCCCGGGCACGGCTGGCTCAGGCAAAGGAAGACCGGGAATCCGAAAACCGGCAGCATCTGGCAGCGGCCTACGCCAAGGTTCCCCGGCTCCGGGAGATCGATCTGCTTCTGCGCCGAACCATGGCTCAGGCGGCCTATGCCGCCTTCGAGCAGGGCAGCGACGGCCGGGAGCTTTTGGAACAGGCAAGGCAGGAGAATCTGGCATTGCAGCAGGAACGGGCCATTCTGGCCAAGGAGAATTTCGAGGAAGGGTACTTAGACGACAGCTCCATCTGTGACAAATGCGGCGGCACCGGCTATATCGGCTCCAATATGTGTGAGTGCCTGCGGGAGCTGTGCCGTCAGGAGCAGAAAAAAGAGGTGTCCATCCTCTCCGGCAGCCGGGATACCTTCAACCAGTTCCGGCTGGACTACTACCCTGACCGCCTGGATCCCAAGTACGGCGCCAGCCCCCGGGCCATTATGGAGCGCAATTTCAAGGTCTGCCGCACCTACGGCCTGACCTTCACCCCCGACGCCGGGAATCTATTGTTCGTGGGCGGCACGGGCCTGGGCAAGACCTTCCTGTCCGCCTGTATCGCCCGGGCCGTGGCAGACCGTGGCTGCAGCGTGGTCTATGAATCCGCCGGGCACCTGTTTTCCAAGCTGGAGCAGGCCAAGTTTAATCCCACCGAGGAAACCCGCCGGGAAGCGGCCCGCTTTTACGACTGTGACCTGCTGATTCTGGACGATCTGGGCACGGAGATGCCCAGCCAGTTTGCCTCCGCCGCCCTGTATATCCTGCTCAACGATCGGATTCTGGAGAATAAGCCCATGGTCATCTCCACCAATCTCACCATCGACGAGCTGAGCCGGCGCTACTCTCCCCAGATTGCCTCCCGCCTGCAGGGCAGCTTCCTGCTGCTGACCTTCGTGGGAGAGGACATCCGGGTGATGAAAAATCGGGGGCTGTGAAATGAAAACAGGCATTTTATTCGATCTGGACGGCACTTTGCTGAATACATTAGAGGATTTGCTGGACGCGACCAATTACGCATTGGAACTCTGCGGCTACCCCAGGCGGACGCTTTCGGAGCTGCGGCGGTTCGTGGGCAACGGCGCGGAAAACCAGATCCGCATGTCCCTGCCCGAGGGGGCTTCCCCGGAGGAGGTTCAGCGGGTTCTGAAAATCTATAAGCCATACTATACCGAACATTGTCAGGTCAAAACCCGGCCCTATGACGGAATTCTGGAAGCGCTGGCGGTTTTGAAAGAAAAGTATCCCATCGCGGTGGTTTCCAACAAGCCCGACGCCGCGGTGAAAGCCCTGTGTGCCGAGCTGTTCCCCGGCATTTTCGCTCTGGGCGAAGCCCCGGACTGCCCCCGCAAGCCCGCCCCGGACATGGTGTTTAAGGCCTGCCGGACCATCGGCGCGGACACCTGCGTGTATGTAGGCGACAGCGAGGTAGATGTACGCACCGCGAAAAACGCCGGGGTTCCCTGCCTCAGCGTTCTGTGGGGCTTCCGCGACCGGGAGGAAATTGAAGCGGCGGGCGGCGAACATTTCTGTGAAAAACCCATTGATCTGATAGAAAAAATTGAGGAAATCATCCATGGCAAATGAATTTTACGCCCTGCTGGGCCGGATGCGCAACATCACCCGCTGGGGCCTGATGCGCAACACCTTCTCGGAAAATATCGCCGAGCACAGCTACATGACGGCGGTGCTGGCCCACGCTCTGGCTCTGATCCGCCGGGACATTCTGGGTCTTCCCTCCCCCGACCCGGACCGCTGCGCCGTGGCGGCGCTGTACCACGACGCCTCCGAGATTCTCACCGGCGACCTGCCCACCCCCATTAAATATTACAATCCCGACATCAAAGCCGCTTACAAGCAGGTGGAACGGGCGGCGGGTGAGCGGCTTCTCGATATGCTTCCGCCGGAGCTTCGGGTGTGCTATGAAAGCGACGTGCTGGAAAACGACCCGGCGCTTCTTCCCATCGTCAAAGCCGCGGACAAGCTCAGCGCCCACATCAAGTGCTTAGAGGAGCAGAAGGCCGGCAACACGGAGTTTGACTCCGCCGCACGCCAGACCTGGGAGGCCATGCAGGCCATGAACCTGCCGGAGCTGAACTGGTTCACAGAGCACTGTCTCGGGGCCTTTTCCCTGAATCTCGACCAGCTGTGATACTTGACGGCCTTGCCGGTTTGTGATAGAATAAGCGAAACAGCCGTCGATATCCTTTTCAATGCGATTTGGGGGTGCCGGGTATGAACGCCTGTTTTTATTTTCTTACGCATCGCTGTGTATTTTCGAGTTATTCCATAGAAACCATAAACGCCAAGGTGCGTATTCTTGAGGAGCACGGCATCAAAACCCTGCTGAAATCCCATAATTCCAACCAGCAAACCGGCGCTTTTGGTCAGCTGCCGGAGTACCAGATTGCGTACGATCTTTATGTTCCCAACAAGGATTTTGAGGAAGCCAGCGCCTTGATTTGATGCAGCGGCTCTCGCCCATCCAAATTGTGCCCGCAAACAGCGGCGCTTTGTGGCTTTCCCTTGCTTTGGAACATCCCTCCAACTTCATATCCCTCCATTTGAAGGGATTGAATACGCCGCTATGATGGAATGGTAGACATAGTGGACTTAAAATCCCGTGGGCCGAATGCAGCACCCAATCCGAATTGTGCTTGCAAACAACCAACTTTTTCGATTTGATTTTTCTCTGTGTTGGAACATCCCTCCAACACATCCCTCCAACTTCATATCCCTCCATTGGAGGGATTGAATACGCCGCTATGGTGGAACAGGTAGACACTGCAGACTTAAAATCTGCCGAAGAGTGATCTTCGTACCGGTTCGATTCCGGTTAGCGGCACCATCTGGAATCTCAGAGCAGTTTTTCTGCTCTGAGATTCTATTTTTCTGGCAAAATGGAAAGAATTGCGTTCGCGGACGATAGCTTATTATTCTCATCCAGATGCGTGTAAATATTGGCTGTTGTACCTATTGTGCTGTGACCAAGCCAAGCCTGAATTTCTTTTAAGCTTACGCCCTGGGAGAACAAAAGTGAAGCACAGCTGTGACGAAGATCATGAAATCTAATGGGGGGCATGTTATGCTCTTTAAGAACGGCTGGTACATGAGAGGATAGATATCCAGGCTTGATTAGTTCTCCAAGTTCATTCACATAGATGTATCCAAGATAGTCTTGGCAATAGCAGTTACCACATAGCTTCCTATTTTCCTCCTGCTCTGCTTTCATTCTCTTGAGAATCGCTTCAAAAGGAGCAACAAGAGGAAGTGTACGATAGCTTGATTTTGTTTTAGTGGTATCTGCCAGAACCAGTGTGTATTTGCCATCGATGCGAGTCTCATTGACGGTGTGACGAATGGTAATTGTCTTTTCTTCAAAGTCAATGGCATCCCACCTTAAACCAAGAACCTCACTACGGCGTAAACCGTAAAATGAAGCAGCAATTACGCCAAATTCTGCTGGATCGCCTTTGAAGATCTTGAACATCTCCTCAAGCTGTGCAGCGTTATAGAAATGACCAACAAACTTATCGATTGTCGGCAGTTCAACTTTGTCAGCTGGATTGGTTTGAATCAAATCAGTCTTGTAGGCATAAGATAGTGCCTTATGAATGTTCGCGTGACGATGCTTTACAGTATTTGCGGACACCTTGCGAACATTCATCTCGTAAGCGTAGTAGTCTTGGATATGCTTTGCGGTTACCACATCCAAGCGAAGGTTTGGATGCTT
Organism: Clostridiales bacterium; assembly: GCA_022786995.1. Taxonomy (GTDB): domain Bacteria; phylum Bacillota; class Clostridia; order Oscillospirales; family Oscillospiraceae; genus Faecousia. Next base: position 7,914 of record JALFUW010000015.1, on the reverse strand, counting down.
TTCCTTGAAATAGGGAATCACCCTCGATTCAATCGTGATTTCATAACTGGCGTAGGTCGTCGGACGCACTTTAAGCTTCATAATTTTCAGCCAGTCAAGCAGGAAATCGGTGAAGTATGGGGTGGTGCTCATCAGGCACGGATTGATGTCATGTGCCGGATTGTCTGCCCTCCAGCCGATGGTTACGGCATAGTCCAGCGCTGTACAGATCGTGCGATTGATTGACAGCAAGGCTTTGTTGCCGGTGCCGTTTTGCAAGCGTTCGGTCTCGAAATATGCAATCAGCTCCTGATCAGTGATTTCCGTGACTTTTGCGTTGTGTGCAGAAAAGTAAGGCGTAATGTTCGATTTTACATAGTAGGCAAAGTTGGAATACTCCTCTGCGGGAATATCTGTAACCTTGTCATTGAGCCATTTCCCGAGAAAATCCGTGAAAAGCATTCCTTTGTTGACAGCGAGATTGTCCGGGTTAAACTCGGAACGGGCTTTCATGAGCATTTTCTCTGCCCGCTTCTTGTTTCCCTTAACGGTGAGTCCGGTACTGATGGACTTGCTCCGCCGCTTTCCAGAGGCATCTTTCCATGTCAGTATCATCTGGAAATAGCCGTTTTGCTCTCTTAGATGACCTGTAACCATATGCGTTCCTCCTGTTCATTAGCATTGTGGTCTTTTGCGTGGCTATATGGTATCATCAGCAGTAAATTCCGGCAAGTTTGTCAACCCTTGCACTCACTTTCCATGAAGGCAAACACATTCACTTTCGGGATACGATAAGCCCTGCCGACCTTGAAGTGCTTTATCTGGTTGGTCACCAGGAGTCGATATACTGTACGCTCACTGACACCGAGCATTTCGCATAATTGCAGGGTGGAAACGACATCGGGGTAGTTTTGAAAGAGCTGAGTATATGTAGCTGTAATTTCTTCCATCGGGAAAACCTCCTCTAAAAATCTATGTATAAAGCTGGGCATGTAGTGTCTGCCCAGCTGGTTTGTCATAATTCAAGGCTGCATTTCAGTGCGGTGTTGACCTGTTTCATTTGGGAATCGGAGAGCGAGCCGATATAGCCCAATAAACGGGATTTGTCAAGTGTGAGAATCTGCTCCAGCAGGACGAGAGATGGGATTCGGGCGTACATTCCGGGGATGTGGTCTAAGAACACATGAGTGGGTAACTTCGCTTTGGTAGCCGTCCTGCTCGTCAGGGCCGACACAATAAGCGTTTTGGAATGCTTATTTCCGACATCGTTCTGAACCACCAGAACGGGGCGAATACCGCCCTGTTCACAGCCCAGATGCGGTTCGAGATTTGCGTAGTAAATATCACCACGGTGATACTTCTGAGGCGTGGTATCCATTGTGCTTCCTTTCTATCGTTCCGCAGCGTGGGAACGCCGTTGGTTTTTGATTGGCTGCCCGAGGGCATCGTAATTCTTGGGATTTGCAGCAGGCGTATCCCAGCCGAACATGGAACCAGCCACCATTGCCGCTTCCTGCGCTTTGGTCACACCATTGGCAGCATTCAGAGCAGCTGCACCTTCTTTTGGGGAAGTGTCTTGTGGAAAAACGCCTGTGGGCGAGTACCCTTTCTCACCTTTGGTAATGACAATCAGCTCCCCGGTGGTCTCCAGCGTGCTGAAACAGCTCTCCGGGAGCGACTGCCGCAAAGGAATGATGCCGTGACAGCCATGATTCTGGTACAGTTCTGCAAACTCGCAGATGTGGTAGAGATTGTTTCCCCGATAGCTGTTCGCTTCAAAATGATAATCGTCAATGTAGCGGCAAGTCATTTGCCGGGTTTCTCCGCTCCTTGTGGAATATCGAACCTTGTCACCATCTTCGATCCGAAACAGCTCTTTGTAGTTCGGGTCAATAAAGCGGATTCCCTTCTCCGCGTTTTTCAGATGACGATCAAGCCAGTCCTTGCGATAACAGTAGCAGTACAGATTGTAATCGCCTTCTTGAGGATTGAGGCGAAGAATGTAGGCGTGTTTCTGTGTATCTGCTCTGAGAGTCAGCTCCCTGCCGTAGAAACCTGGTCTCTTGCTGTCCGGGTGTCGATAGCAGTACGATGTGAGCACTGCTCTGTCTCTAAGGATTGCCTCGTGTTGGGTCTGTGAAGCGTCGGGAGCTTCCAAACCACGCAGCGTATTGATCAGATGATCGAATTCATCCTTGAACGCCTGATCATTCAGGCTTGTATTGTGGTCGGCCCAAGAGGAATAAAAGCTGTTTCCGTCCGAACCGAAGTCAGCACGGAGATGACCGATGCAGCCGGTTTGACCTTCTATCTGGCTGCTTTGACTGTAGGAATACATCTGCTCTGCCGGGGTTGCAGTTCTGATCGAGAAATCCATTAGCGTGCCGCCTCCTTTGATTTGTCTTTCTTTTGCTGAGATTGAAGTGCCTCGCGGAGCTTCTCCTGCGCCCACTTGGGTACTGCATCAGCTTCAAGCGTGGCAAGAATGTCGCTGCGTTCAAAACGGCTGTGCTTCCCGGTAAATAGATTGGTGCAGAAGCAGGCAGACCCGCGGCTATTGGGGGAAGCACCAAATCCTCCGGTACATAGATAAAGCTGCCTGGTGGCCAGCTGGTATTCCGGTTTCAAAACATCCGGCTTAATGATAACCACCTTCTGATGAAGGTCGTCAGCATGAGACACCAGGTTACATTGGTCTGTGCTCAGGCATTTCTGCTGGTTATACGGTCTGTTGTCCACTGCTGCTGTGTTCTCAGCGGATAGCTGGCGTTCCAGTTCTTTGACGGCATCTGTCATGCGCTCAGAGAAAATACCCAGAATATGGGGATAGCTGTCATCCGCAATGCAGTGCTGGTATGCGGTAAACAATTCATTTTGGGTACAGAACGCGGTCATGTAGGGAAGGGCTGCATTCTCAGGAGAATAACCCAGAACAATCTCCGTAGGGCCGACGGAAATTGCCTGAACAATCTCATACTCTCCTGCCATTCTTTTCTCAGTCATGATTGCCTCCATTGCGATTGCCGCGGGGGTTTCTGGGAACAACGCGGTAGTCAAACCCGGCACCGGTCTGGCAGAAAGTGCAGTCATCTTTTTCGACTTGGTAAGGATCAACCCGTGTGATAAAGAACTTCTTGGCACTGAAGAACATGGCCCGGCACTTTGGACACAGACAGTATACCGAGGCTCTGTTTTTTTCTTTGTTGGTCAAATTGGTGGTCTCCTTCTGATTCTGGGGCACAGAGGGAACGGCTGCCTCAATGTTCACAATGAGTACTGGGAAACCCATGGTACGAACATTTTCATTGCAGCCGCCTCCGGCAAAGTGGTAGTGATTGATCATTTTGAATCATCCTTTCTGATTTGGTTGTTTATTCTTTCGCAAAACACAAGATACCGCTGCCGCCCACCGGACGCATAGGGATGGCAGGTGAAAAGCGTAATCATATCTTTGTCGGGTTGGATTTTGATGGCATCCACATCATCCGGCGATATAATCCTTGTCCCAACGACCGTGTATTCCAGGGTTTCCCATAGGTTGGTTATCGTGATGCGGTCTCCCGGCACCAGCTCGGTAATGTACCGAAAATAGTCCGCGCCATTCCATCCCCGATGACCCGCGATAACCGTGTTTGTGTTCTTCCCTCCCACTGGAACACTGGTCTGCCCCAACTGGGCAGCTCCCAGAGCCATATTCTGGCTGGACGCACCGAAGTACACTGGCATCTCTAGATCAAGAGCTGGGATTGCAAGAACGCCAAACACTTCGCTGGTGATACCGTAGTCTGAAAGTCTGAAGCATGCTTCTTCCAGACTCTCAAGGCCATTTATGCCTTCCTGTCGGCTTTGAAACAGCCGACTGTTGTACTGCTGAATATCGTTCCATAGCTCCTGATGGATGGCAGGCGTGTATTTTGTGGTTTCTACATCGCCAGACGGCAGAATGACCACAGGCGGCAGCTGCTCCGTATTGGACTGGAACTCAGACACGGTAGTTTTCATCTTTTCCCGGTACAATAGTTCGTTGATTACGGGAAATAAGGATATCAGGCACCCGGCAAGGAATATGAGTAACAGGAAAAACAACGCTATTCGTCTACACATCTTTGTTTCTCCCCAGTAGTGCCACCACAATGCAGATTAGAAAAAGAATCAGGACAATCGCGATGGCGATATACAGTCCCCGCAGGTATTCCTGTTCCCAAGTGGATTCAACTTCGGCATCCTCCTGCTGGGCTTCCTCCACGATTTCCTTTGCAGCTTCAAAGGGAATCCGGTGACCGGTAACCAGCAGTCTGTGGGAATTGACCGCAATCGGGGTGCAGGTGATGAGCGTACATAGATCAGAACCGTCAGTGATGCCCAGAAGACTGGTGTCATGGGGAAGCACAGTATTCAAGCTGTCTACTTCGTATGCAAGAGTTTCCCCCAACACATGGAGATAGAAGATGTCGCCGGTTTTCATCTGAAGCAGGTCGGTAAACATCTTCTGTCCTGCCATACCGGAGTGCCCGGATAATACTGCGTGGGTGCCGGAGCCGCCAACCGGGAGTGAACTGCCCAGCAAATGCCCCACGCCCCGTTCCAATGTTTCGGTATCAGTGCCATGGTAGATCGGCAGATTTACCTGAATACATGGGATTTCGATGTAACCCATAATGCCGTTCCCACCCAGGTTCAAGAGGGAATCGTAGTTGTGGCTGGCCTCCGAGATACCTTCCTTGTCATAGGAGGATACCGGTGCCAGTGCTTGGTTGTAAGACTGCGCAAGACTGCGGGCTTCCTGTAATTCTGTTTCGTCAACATTTTGAATCATCTCCTCATACTTGGTGTAGATGGTCGAAGCATACTTTTGATTTACATAATTACTAATAAGCGGGTAAAGTGTTATCCCCAGAGCGAGGACAAAGATCAGAAGTGCGGCAACAATGATAGATATTTTGTGTTTCACAGAGTATGTACCTCCAGAAAAGGGTCCCGGAGGTTTCCCTCCGGGACAGATGGAAAAGGTTAGTTGACGGAACCCTTCTTGCGAAGAGCAAAGAACATGGCACTTGCAGCAACCGCCATCAGAAGAACGCCTCCGATGCTGTACATCCAGGTGCCGTGATCACCGGTCTTGGGCAGATCGAAGCCGCGGGTATTCACAACGGTCAGGGGCGCTTCGGCATTCACGCTACCGTTATCCTCTACCATATTGACCTTCTTACCGTCCACGGCAGCGGAAGCGGTCAGCAGCTTGTGCTCCAGATGCTTCTGCGGCATATTGTGCAGGTCGCCGCTGTCGTTGATAATGCTGGCATACCGGGGGTCGTTCTGGATCAGACCCAGAACGTCGGAGCCGTAAATGCCGCAGGAATCTGCGGTATCCTTCCGGGAGATGACCATATCGATGCCCTGCTTGAGCATCACATAGCCGCTGTCGGTGCGAACCTCAGTCATGGTGTAGGTGTCATCTTCCAGACCCTTGACGATGATTCTGCCCTGGGCGTCGGCGGTCTTGATAGGGACGAAGTGGGTGGCATCTGCCTTATCGGTTACATGGTCAACCACATAGTAAACGCCATCGTTCTTGTTCAGCTCTGCCTTGACAAAATAGCTGTCGGTCTTGTTCTGAATCAGGAACTCCACCTTGGAGAAGTCGCCCTGACCGTCAGAGAACAGCTTGGTGAGGTCAATGCCGTAGGTAAACACATGGCAGTCATCCACCAGGGTGTCGTAGTAGTTCTGGCTGCTGCGCTTCCAGGTCAGGACAACCTTGTTATCGTTGCCCTTGTCACCGAATACCAGATCCTTGCTGCTGTCCATCTTGGCGGAATAGGTGATGCGCAGAGTGCAGTCGGAATAGCCGGAGTTGACCATGGAAGCACCAGAGTACACAGCCTTGGAGGTGTTGATCTCGGTCAGACCGGCAGCGGTCATTTCGATGGTCATAACGGATTCCCCGGCATCGGTGGTGTTGTAGGCAACGGTGAACTTGCCGTCTGCTTCTGTCCACTTGGCAACGGAATCGGTGCAGGCAGCGTCTGTGAAGAACTCCAGAACCACATCCCCCTTGTTGTAGGTCAGACCCTTGGACAGGGTATCCACAAAGGTGTAGCAGGACAGATAGGTGGATTCGGAGGTAATGGAAGGCAGAGTGGAAATAATCTGGTAGTCGATGGTATCGCCAGCGGAAGCGGTGCCGGTGTGGGCATAGGCGTCGGTCTTGCCGGTGTCGTTCTTGTTTTCCCGCAGGGTCTTTTCCAGAGAGGGAATGCCGGTCAGGTTTTTGGGGTACAGGGTGATGTCATAAATCCAGCGGGTGCCGCCGTCCGTGGCGTTGGTGCCGTTGACAGAGGTCATGGGGACAGAAACCAGGAAGGGATCGGTGGTGGACACGACCATTTCGGGAACCTTGGTTTCCACAACCAGATAGAGGCCCAGCACCAGATTTTCTGCCTTGGTCTTGCCGTAGGCATCCGTCAGAGGCATGGCAGCGCCGCCGTTTGCGGAGATGTAGGCTTCCAGCGCATTCTTCACAACAGTGGAATTGGATTCCAGAGCCGCAGCCAGAGCGTCGATCAGTACATCGGACTGGTAGAAATACTTGGTTTCATCCAGAGCATCCGCATTGGCGTAGCGCTGTGCACCGTCCGCCAGATTCAGAGCTTTCAGGAAATCAGCACCCTTGGTCTTGTCGATGGCGTACAGCACTTCCACATGGCTGTCGGTACGGCTGTCATTTTCGGACTCGGAGAAGGTCACGATGTCAGCTACCTTCACATAGCTGAACTCCACGCCCTTGATGGCGTAGCCGTAGCCGGTTTCGCCATTGCCCAGAGCGGCACCGCTGCCGCCCAGCACATCGTTCACGCCGGTCTGGTCAAACACGCCGGTGGACACATAGGAGGAATCCCAAACGCCGTCCTTTTCGGCATTGGTGAGATCGTACTTGTAGATGGTCAGGGAGCCGGTTCTGGATTCATCAATAGGGGCATCCTCCAGCTCGGCGGCAGACACGGAAAAAGGAATAGAAAGAGCCATCATCAAGGCAAGGCCCATTGCAAAAAGCTTTTTGATAGATTTCATTGTAATTGTCCTCTCTTGAAGTCATTTTGTTTTTGTTTGTGGAATGAAAATAGCCAGAGGATGATCTCTGGCAAAAATGTGGGAGTGTTTCATTTACGATCTCCTTTTACGAAGAATAGAAAAAACAAGGACGGAGAAACAGGCAAAAGCCGGAATCAGTGCAAAAACGGGGAACAATCGAAGCCCAGTAGAACCGGTCTTGGGAAGTGTATAGGTTCTGGTATTCACCACTCGCAAACTGATATTCATATTATCAGCGGAAAGTTCTCCCTCAAAGGCAGTTCCATCCAGAAGATTGTAGCCATCCGGGGCTTTGGTTTCCGTCAGCCGGTACTGTAGGCCCGGATAGAGATTGCCCCATTCCAGAATACCGTCTGCCCCGGTGGTCAGGCTCCCGTCCGTTAAATAGGGATTGGAGCAGCCGCCCCGGACGATGGTTTCGGAGTAGGTCACGGGATACCACAGGGAACCCTCCGCACTCCATTCCAGCCGGAAGGTGGCGCCTGCCAGAGGACTGCCGGTAATATCGATTTTCTCCACTGTGACCTTGCCGGTGCGCAGCGCATTGACAAAAGCTACCTCGGCTATTTCACCCTGGGTGATGGTGACGGTCTGGGGGTTATCACTCTTGCACTCGTACAGGCTGTCCTCCGGCAGAAGCTCCTCTACGGTATAGATTCCGGGCAGCAGATTCCCAGTCAGAATGATGCCGTCCTCGTCGGTGGCAAAGGGAGAGCCGTCCAGAGCCTTTCCTTCGGCGTCCGTGATCTTGAACTGCCAGCCCTCCACAGATCCGCCGCCCTCCACGGTCTTGGTGATCTTCAGTCTGCCATACTGAACATTGGTGAAGGTGATGGACACATC
>JALFUW010000107.1 GCA_022786995.1 Clostridiales bacterium | reverse complement strand
AAATTCCAGTGCTGCATTGATACAATCGTCCAGGGAATCGATGGTAGGATGCCCCCGGATAATCCGCTCCGCATCCTCGTTTACTATATTCTCCATCAGTTGGGGCAGATCCTGATAGTAGTAATAGAAGGTATTGCGGTTCACCCCGCAGTCCTCCACAATGTCCTTAACGGTAATTTGACTGATGGGTTTTTCGTTCAGCAGCTTCACAAAAGAATCCCGGATTGCCTTCTTCGTAAAATTTGCCATACAGTATTCTCCTTTTCTGCCAGCGTTCAGCATTGTCTATATCATAGCACTATTTTCCAACAAAAGCAACGAACACAACCGGGGGAAGAATTGCGCCACAAACCATGAAATCTATTCGCGGAAAGCCCGGAGGATCGCTGTCATTAGAAGTCCGCCGTGAGACAAGGATTGTTCATTCCAGATTATTCAGCACTTCCTCAAGACCATCGCGATCAAGAACCGTCACCTTCCTGTAGGCGTACAAAGATTGTAGGAAGATGTAATTACAGCAGCTCTGCAAGCAACCTGCCCACCCTGTGGAGGGAAGCATATGTTTTTTGCTGGGGTACATAACAACTCCTTCCAATCACAATGGTTAGAGCGGGATTTTGGCGGCATATTCCGCGGCAATTTCCAGAAAAGCGTTTTCGTCGATGGAGGAATCCTTCTGCGTGCAGCGGAAGAAGGTGTTGATGAGACCCCCTGCGTAGAACGCTGCCACTCCCTTGAGCTTGCCGGTGTCCTGAGCCAGATCTGGGCAGGAACGGCGCAGAACCAGGATGATATCCTCTGTGATCTGATCCAGCAGGATGCTCAGCAGCAGCGGAAACATACTGCTGTTTTCAATGTTGCGCACCATTTTCTCGTGCATATGCCAGAATCGCAGCAGTTCCTGACTCATTTGCAGGAAGTATGCCGCCGCTTCTCCATCCATCACATCCGGCGGCAGCTGATCCCGGAAGGTCGAAACCATTTCCCGGATATAGAAAGCAAAATACTCATATTTATCCCCGAAGTGCTTATAAAACGTGGTGCGCCGGATCATGGCTCTGTCGCACAGCTCGTTGACGGTCAGCTCCTCAAACCGCTTTTCCTCCAACAGCGCCACAAAGGCATTTTGCAGCGCAAGATAAGTTTTCTGAATACGTAGATCGGTATTTTTCTCCATAGAGTCCTCCCAGTACGGAAACACTTTTGCCCTTTTGTCAGCTAACTGACAGAACGGCATGCCTGTCTCTTGCATTTTTTCTGAAAAGAGAATATCATTTTCCACTACAAATGTCAATTAACGGTCATATGTTGTGGAGGCGTGATATGAAAAACCAGAACCGCACCTATATGCTGGAAATGGAAACTCCTCTGGGAAAGCGCAGGGGCGTTTTGAATTTGATCCTGTTGGGTGACAGCGTCAGCGGCGATCTGACCCTGTTTACCAGAACCGCTCCCATCCTGGAGGGACACTGCATCGGCGGCAGGCTCACATTTCAAGGGGAAATGAAAACGCTGGTTGGCGGACTGCCTTATCAGGCCAGCGGAATTCTGGGTGAGGACTCGCTGGAAATGGAGATCCATACGGCCCGAGGGCATTACCTGGTCCGAGGCACCCGTAGGGAGAAAGGAGGGGCTTGACATTGGCACAGGAAAAGAATAACGGCGCAAACGCCATGATGAAACTGGCGGCATTCATTGTTGACAAGCGCAACCTGTTTTTTCTGCTGCTGGCCATTGGTGTGATTTTTTCCATGTTCTCTACCAAATGGATTCAGGTGGAAAACGATCTGAAGGCCTATCTGCCGGCGCAGTGCGAAACCCGCCGAGGTCTGGACATCATGGATCAGCAGTTCATCACCTACGGAACGGCGCAGATTATGGTGGAAAATGTATCGCAGACCCGGGCACAGACCTTGTGTGAAGAGCTGAAGGCCGTCAAAGGGGTACAGAGCGTGGACTACGATGAGGAAGCGGATTACCGCAATGTGTCGGCCCTCTATAATATCACCTTTGACTACAGCGAAACCGATGACAAGTGTTTGCAGGCACTGGAGGCAGTGAAAGATGCCTTGAGCGGTGAGGACTACTACGTTTCCACATCTCTGGGCAATTCTGCGGCGGAGATTATCGATCAGGAGGTCAGCCTCATTATGGTGCTGGTGGCGGTGATTGTGGTCGCTGTCCTGCTACTGACCTCCCAGACCTATGCGGAGGTTCCCGTGCTGCTGCTGACCTTTGTGTCCGCCATGATTCTCAATCAGGGCAGCCAGTTCCTCATGGGAACGATTTCCTTTGTCTCCAACTCCGTGACCAGCATTTTGCAGCTGGCGCTGTCTCTGGACTACGCGGTCATTCTGTGCAACCGATATAAGGAGGAACGGCAGCAGCTGCCCATCCGGGAGGCGGTCATTACCGCCTTGAGCAAGGGCATCCCGGAAATCGGCTCCAGCAGCCTCACCACCATCGGCGGTCTGGTTGCCATGATGTTCATGCAGTTCAAAATCGGCCCGGACATGGCCAGCTGCCTGATTAAGGCGGTGCTGTTTGCCCTGCTGTCCGTATTCGTGTTTATGCCGGGCTTTCTCATGCTGTTTGGCCCCTTGATGGATAAGACCCAGCATAAGAATTTTGTGCCAAAAATTCCCTTCGTGGGAAAATTTGCCTTTCTGACCCGGTTCGTGATTCCGCCGGTGTTTGTGGTGTTGATGCTGCTGGGCTACCACTACTCCAAGCAGTGCCCCTATGTCTACGGCTACGGCGAAATCGAGACGCCCAAGCTCAATACCGTCCAGATCGCTCAGAACAAAATCCGGGATAATTTTGGCGATACCAATTTTGTGGCGCTGGTCTATCCCAAAACGGATTACAACGTGGAGAAGGCCATGCTGGCGGAACTGGACACCTATGAGGAAGTGGACTACTCCATGGGCCTGTCCAATGTGGAAGCCATGGACGGTCATATGCTGGCGGATAAGCTAAGTCCCCGGCAGTTCGCGGAGCTTGCCGGGCTGGACTACGAGCTGGCGGAGGCGGTGTATGCCGCTTACGCCGCAGAGCAGGAGCAGTATGGTCAGATTATCGGAGGTCTGAGCACCTATAAAGTGCCGCTGATCGACATGATGCTCTTTGTCTGCGACAAAATCGATGAGGGAATCGTCACTCTGGAAGATGACCAGATGGATTCGCTGAAGGAAGCCCAGACAAAGATGGAATCGGCAAAGAAGCAGCTTCAGGGAGAGGACTTTAACCGTGTGCTGATCTACCTGACCCTGCCGGAGGGCGGGGAAACCACCTACGCCTTTCTGGATACCCTCCGGGAAATTGCCAGAGGCTATTATCCTGAGGGAGAGGTCTTCGTGGTGGGCAACTCCACGGTAGAGCAGGACTTTAAGCTGTCCTTCGCTACAGATAATCTGGTGATTACCGTTGTGTCCATCCTCATTGTGCTGGTAGTGCTGCTTTTCACCTTCCAGTCTGCCGGTATGCCGCTGCTGCTGATTCTGGTGATTCAGGGCGCCATCTGGATTAACTTCTCCATTCCTGCCTTTACCGGCGCGCCCCTGTTCTTCATGAGCTATCTGGTGGTTAGTTCCATTCAGATGGGCGCGAATATCGACTATGCCATCGTGATTTCCAGCCGGTATCAGGAGCTGAAAACCCAGATGTCCCATCGGGATGCCATTGTGGAAACCATGAACTTTGCTTTCCCCACCATTCTGACCTCCGGCAGCATCCTTGCCTGTGCAGGCACCCTGATTGGCATGATGACCTCGGAGGCAGCCATTGTGGGCATCGGTCAGAGCCTTGGCCGGGGCACGATTCTCTCCATCGGGCTGGTCATGTTTGTGCTGCCGCAAATCTTGCTGATCGGCGGCGAGGTCGTGGACAAAACCTCCTTCTCCATGCCCCATACCAATTTGCCCCGGATTTCCAGCAGCGGCCATATCCGGGTGGATGGTCTGGTGCGGGGAGAAATCCACGGTTATGTCAATGGCATTGTCCGGGCAGATATTAACGGCGATGTGGAGCTGAATCTGCTGTCCGGAAAAACAACGGAGGAAGGAGCGAAGGACAATGAAGCGTAACATCTTAGCCGCGCTGCTGGCGCTTACCTTGCTGTTGGGACTGGTTCTGCCTGCGGCGGCAGAAGAGGTGCAGGATGCTCCTTCGGATGTGGAAACCATCCGCATTGCATCTGCGGAAGAATTTCTGACCTTTGCGAAAAACTGTGTGCTGGACAGCTGGTCACAGAATAAGCAGGTGCTGCTCACGGCGGATATTTCTCTGGAGGAAACGGATTTTGCCCCCATACCCACCTTCGGCGGCAGCTTCGACGGCGGCGGGCATACCATCAGCGGTCTTTCTCTGACCCAGAACCTGTCGCCCGCCGGACTGTTTGGAGTCCTGCAGCCAACGGCGGTAGTCAAAAACCTGACGGTTCAGGGAATAGTCACCCCCGGCGGCGACGGACTGTCCGTGGGCGGTGTTGCGGGTGAAAACTATGGTACGGTTGAAAACGGTACGTTCATCGGAACCGTTGTCGGCAAGACCAATACCGGCGGCATCGCGGGTATAAATTACGGAACGCTCCGCGCCTGCCGCGCGGAAGGCAGCGTTACCGGTGACGACCGTACCGGCGGTATTGCGGGCTACAACTGCGGTGATCTGGCCTCCTGCCGCAGCAGCGCGTCTGTAAACACCGAAAGTGTGGACCCCACCATCAATCCCAAGGATATTCGGCTGGATTTCAGCATGGATTTTTCCAAAACCGCCAATCTGGATGCCTCGGACGCGGCCTCGGATACCGGCGGCATTGCGGGCTATTCCAGCGGAACCATAACCGACTGTATCAATACCGGCTCTGTGGGGTATCCCCACATTGGCTATAATCTGGGCGGTATCGCAGGCAGAAGCTGCGGCTTTGTGGAAGACTGCCGCAATGAAGGCTTCATTACCGGGCGCAAGGATGTGGGCGGTGTTGTGGGACAGATCGAGCCCCACATCCAGACCATTCTTTCTCCGGACTATCTGGAAACCCTGAGTAAGCAGTTTGAGAATCTGGGTGGTCTGGTCAGCCGGGCGGGCAGCAACGGTGCGGATATGGGCGGCGATGTGCAGTCCTGCATCCAGGCCCTTACCGGCTATCAGAGCAGCGCCCGTTCCGCACTGGAATCCCTGGTTTCCGGTGCTGTCAGCGGCGAGGTGAATGAGGAAGCCCTGTCCAGTCTGGGCAGCGCCGTGCAGGGCATGGCGAACACCTCCGGCGATCTGCGCAATGCCATCGGGCAGGGCGTAGATACCCTGACCAATGACATCAGCGCCATTTCCGGTCAGATCAGTGCCATTTCCCGCACCTTCGCGCTGGCCACGGAGGACGCGAAAAAGGAGACGGTAACGGATATTTC
>JALFUW010000044.1 GCA_022786995.1 Clostridiales bacterium | reverse complement strand
CCTCATCAGTCACCCAAATCGGTTCCGAAGTGCCGATTTGGGCGACAGCTTCCCCCCGGGGGAAGCCATGGGCGCTGCCGCGCCGATACGTTATACAACAGTCAATGTGCTTACGAAAGCCGATAGCCTAAATTACAATTTGCCGGCTTGCTGTGTTAAGCCAGAAACACATATATTTTTACGTCCGCCTCCGATATTAAGATTGTCTTGCTTCCCTTGATTTTTCCCGGATTCTTCGGTATACTTTTCCATATCTGGAACAAGGCTGGAGGGATTTTTCATGCAGCAACTACTGTCCGCAATTCTGCTTTCCGTCGCGCTCCTTCTGTCCGGGACGGCAGTCAAAGACGCCGATCCGGATGCACCAGCTAAAACCGGCAGCTATTTCATCCGGGTACTGGAAGCCGCCATGCACTATAAGGAGGAAGAAGCGCAGGAAGAAGCCCCCGCGCCGGTGAAAAACATTGCCACCGTGGCGGAGTCCACCGGGCTGTACAGTTCCTACAGCAAGAGCACCAAGGTGCTGGCCCAGCTGAAACCCGGCGATGCGCTGAGCATCAAGCGCACCGCTGCCTTTTCTTCCACCCGGTGGGTCTACGCCACCGCAGGGGACTACAATGTATCCGGCTGGGTGCCAGTCTCCAAGCTGAACATGCCGGACATTGTGGAGAACGCGGACCTGGACAGCCGCGAAATCAGCGAGGATTACGTCCCCGCCTATGCCAAAATGGGCATCGTCACCGCTTCCCAGCTGAACATCCGCACCGCCCCTGGCACGGGGTTTGACCGAATCGGCTCCTACCGCAGCGGCGACCGGGTGGGCATCATCGAAACCAACAATGGCTGGGGCCGCACCGCCAAGGGTTGGATCAGCCTGAGCTATGTGTACCTGGACGGCCAGGTGGGGCAGAACACCCTGGTGGGCAACGTGTCCACCCAGCGTCTGAATATCCGTTCCGGCCCGGGAACGGGCTATACAGCCTGCGGTTCCTATTACGAAGGCGACCGCATTCTGGTTCTGGAGCAGGTTTATGCCGGCGGTGCATATTGGGGCTGCACCCACCGGGGCTGGGTGTGCATGAACTACGTTCAGCCCGACTTCATCCCCGGCACAGCAGCACCCATCTACGGCTACGGTGTGGTGAAGGATACCATCGCGTATATTTACCCCACCTGCGGCACGGATTATCCTCCTGTGGATCATTTGTACGCGGGAAGTGTGGTCCCTGTTTTCCAGGCCGTGAGTGTGGGCGGCGTCCTATGGGGCCGAGTTGCCACCGGCTGGATCAACATGTCCGGTGTGGATATGAGAGCCATCTTTGAAATAGGCCTCGTTCCCAACGCTCCGCTGGCGCCTCCGGAACCCGTCGAGCCGCCCACGGAGCCCTCTACGGAGCCCACCACGGAACCGACTACCGAACCTACAACGGAACCGACTACTGAACCCACAACGGAAGCAACCACAGAGCCGACTACCGAACCAACCACAGAACCCACAACCGAACCTACAACAGAGGCAACGACGGAGGCAACCACCGAGGCCACAACGGAAGCGACCACTGAAATTGCTGCCGAGGAATAAAAACATCCCCTGCGAATGAGGCAAAATCATTCGCAGGGGATTTCTTTGCATATTGACCGGCCGGACAGCAAACTGGGAAATTGTAATTTGGCGGGCAGATACGGCAACGCCCCTCTTGGCTCTCCCTTTGGGAGAGCTGGCAGCCGTCAGGCTGACTGAGAGGGTACCGCAGCAGAATCTGTCGGCTGAAAACCCTCTCAGTCTGCCCCTTTCGGGCAGCCAGCTTCCCCATAGGGGGAGCCAAGGGGGTGCCGGTTACAGTACGCCAAATGACTATTTGTCTGCTTGCCGGGCGGTACTTACACCAGTCTGGAACCGGCGGGAATCTTGTCGTCCAGGATCACCAGGTTCAGCTTGTCTCCCCGCTCGGCAGAGAGCAGCATGCCGCAGCTCATCTGGCCCATCATCTTCCGGGGAGCCAGGTTGGTGACAGCCACCAGGGTCTTGCCCAGCAGCTCCTCAGGCTGGTAGTACTTGGCAATGCCGGAGAGAATCTGCCGGGGGGTATCGGTGCCGTCGTTCAGGGTAAATTTCAGCAGCTTGTCGCTCTTTTTCACCTTCTCGCAGGTCAGGACCTTCACTACCGTCATCTCCACCTTCTCAAAGGTGTCGAAAGCAATCTCCTCCTTGGGCTCAGGCAGAGGATCCTCCACAGGGGCTGGGGCGGGTTTGCTGATTTCCTCCAGCGCAGCCAACTCCTTCTCCATGTCGATCCGGGGGAACAGAGGTGCACCGGTCACGGTGGCAGCTTCGGGATTCAGCAGACCCCACTGAGCCAGGCTGTCCCAATCCATGGGCGCGCCGCCCAGACGCTTGCCGATTTCCCCGGCGGTATCGGGCATGAAGGGGCTGAGCAGGCCGCCGCAAATCCGGACGGTTTCCAGCAGGTTGTACAGCACCCGTGCCAGCCGGGGCCTCTGCTCCTCGCTCTTGGCCAGCACCCAGGGAGCGTTCTCGTCGATATACTTATTGGCCCGGGAAATGACCTTAAACACCTCGGCCAGCGCATTCTGGAAGGCATACTTCTCCATCTGCTCTTCGTATTTTCCGCGCAGGCCGGAAACCATGGCAATCAGCTCGGCATCCTTTTCTTCGTCCGCCTGCTGCTGAGCGGGCAGGTGCTCACCGAAATACTTCTGAGCCATGGCCACGGTACGGGAAACCAGGTTGCCCAGGTCATTGGCCAGGTCGGTGTTGATGGTGGAAATCAGCAGTTCATTGGAGAAATTGCCGTCGGAGCCGAAGGGGAAGGACCGCAGCAGGAAGAACCGCAGGGCATCCACGCCGAAGCGCTGAGCCAGCAGGTAGGGATCCACCACGTTGCCCTTGGATTTACTCATCTTGCCGCCGTCCAGCAGCAGCCAGCCGTGGCCGTACACCTTCTTGGGCAGGGGCAGATTCAGGCTCATGAGCATGGCGGGCCAGATGATGGAGTGGAACCGGACGATCTCCTTGCCCACGAAGTGGACATCGGCGGGCCAGAACTTTTCCAGATCATCGTACTTGTCATTTTCAAAGCCCAGGGCAGTCATATAGTTGAACAGGGCGTCGATCCACACATACACCACATGGCCCGGGTCAAAGTCCACAGGCACGCCCCAGGAGAAGCTGGTACGGGAGACACACAGATCCTCCAGACCGGGATCGATGAAATTGTTCACCATCTCATTCACCCGGCTCCGGGGCTCCAGGAAATCGGTGTTCACCAGCAGGTCCCGGACCCGGGAGGCGTACTTGCTCAGGCGGAAGAAATATGCCTCTTCCTCCGCGTCCTGGACCTCGCCGCCGCAGTCAGGGCACTTGCCATCCTTCAGCTGGCTCTCGGTCCAGAAGGATTCGCAGGGCTTGCAGTATTTGCCCTTGTAGGTGCCCTTGTAGATGTCCCCGTTTTCGTACATCTTCTTGAAGATTTTCTGGATGGCGGCCACATGATAGTCGTCGGTGGTGCGGATGAACCGATCATAGGAGATGTTCATCAGCTTCCACAGGTCCTTTACACCGCCCTCGCCCAGCACGATGTCGTCCACAAACTGCTGGGGAGTGACGCCGGCCCCCTTGGCCTTGTCCTCGATCTTCTGGCCGTGCTCATCGGTGCCGGTGAGGAACATGACATCGTAGCCCTGGAGCCGCTTGTAGCGGGCCATGGTATCGGTGGCCACGGTGCAGTAGCTGTGGCCGATGTGGAGCTTGGCGGAAGGGTAATAGATGGGGGTCGTAATATAATACTTCCCCTTGCAGGCATTACACATAGAATTCATCCTCCTAAAATGAAAAATCGCCCATGGAAAAATTTCCAAGGGCGACAAAAATTGACGCGGTACCACCTTGATTCGCAGAAAACCAGCTCTGCCTCATTGCACGCTTTCACGGGCGCACCCGGAGCGGGCCTACCTATCGACCCCTCAGCTCCAAGACCATGTTCCCTTCCCCATCCCGTGTCCGCTCTCACCTGCCCGGACTCTCTGACCGGCTGGATGGAAGGTACTCTTCTCTTCACAGCTTTTATACCACGTATTATATCCAGATTGACATGGTTTTGTCAACAGAAATGTTTTTTGGGATTTAGCCATCAGATCAATTGTAATTCGGCGGGCTGATACGGCAGCACCCCTTGGCGCTCCCTTTGGGAGAGCTGTCAGCCGAACAGGCTGACTGAGAGGGTACCGCAATAAGATAAGGCAGCCGAAATCAAGCTATGCTGCCCGCTCAGTCTGCCCCCTTAAGGGGGAGCCAAGTGCAGTGTGCGGCGGTCAACGCACCGCCAAATAACAATTTGATTAAAGCTCCAAATCGTAAATCTTTACAATCTCCGTGGGGCCTTCCTGATAGAGCGCTTCCACCTTCTCCCGGCCGGTGACGGTGACGTTCAGGGTGCCGCCACGGTTGTTCAGGGTCAGCTTTCCATCGGGGAGCCGGCCGGAGAGGTACAGCACAGTGGCCACGCTGCCGCAGCCGGTACCGCAGGCCAGGGTAAAATCCTCCACCCCCCGCTCAAAGGTGAGCACATTCACCTCGGTATCGGAAAGCCTGGTATAGTAATTCACATTGGCTCCCTTGGGGAAGGCGGGATCATGGCGCAGGGCCTCCATCTCACCGCGGAGCTTGTCGGCGTCGGCCCACACATCCCCGGGGTATTCCCGGACGGCGTGGGGAAGGCCGGGATTGCCCAGTTCCACATAGGCGATGTCCCCTTTGCGGTGCAGGTCCACGGTGGTGGGGGTGTTCAGCCGAACCCGGTAGCGCTCGCCCTCCAGGTGCCAGCCATACACCGGGCCCGCATCGGTTTCCACGGTCATTTTCTCCCCCGCAATACCCAATTCATTGGCAAAGCGGCAGATGCACCGGGAGCCGTTGCCGCACATCTCTCCCCGGGAACCGTCGGAATTGTAGAAATGGAGCTTGAAATCCCCAGTTTCGGAGTCATCCACCGCCATGAAGCCGTCCGCGCCGGTAATGGCGCAGAGCTTTTTCGCCAGAGCAGAATAATCCGGGTTCAGCCCCCGGCCGTCCATGACCATAAAGTCATTTCCGGCGCCGTTCATATAGTAAACCTTCATATCGCTTCCTCCTTGATGGTGTGGTTACGATAAAAATGAAATTTGGCGGGCAGATACGGCCGCACCCCTTGGCTCTCCCTTTGGGAGAGCTGTCAGCCGAACAGGCTGACTGAGAGGGTACCGCAGCAAGATAACGGCACCCGAAATCAAACATGCCTGCCCTCTCAGTCTGCCCCTTCCGGGGCAGCCAGCTCCCCCATAGGGGGAGCCAAGGGGTGCGTCGATTCCGGTCGTCAAATTACAATTTAACTGTTGGCCAGCAAATTCTCCATCTTATACATTCCCTTGGGCTTGCCCACCATGAACCGGGCTGCTTCCACGCCGCCCTCAGCCAGCATATTCCGGGTGGCCACCTCATGGCGCAGGGTAATGGTCTGGCTGGGGGTGCAGACATGCACCTCATGGATGCCAACCACATTGCCCATCCGCAGGGAGGAAATGCCCACTTCGTCACGGGTGCGCTTGCACTCGCCGGAGCGGCCGTCGTGCTCGTAAGCATTGGGACGCACGGACTTCACCGCCTCGAAGAGCATTTTGGCGGTGCCGCTGGGAGCATCCACCTTCCGGTTGTGGTGGACCTCCACGATCTCCACATCCGCCTCCGGGAACAGGGCCACTGCCTGACGGGTCAAGCTGCACAGAAGAGCAATGCCCAGGCTCATATTACCGGAATAGAACACAGGAATCCGCCGGGCGGCGTCCTCAATCAGGGCCTTCTCCCGGTCCGTGTGGCCGGTGGTGCCGATGACGGCGGCAGCACCGATTTTTTCCGCGTAGGAAAGCACATCCGCCACGGCGGTGTGGTGGGAAAAATCGATGACCACGTCGGCCTCCACCGGACCCAGCTCGTCGAAGGTCTTCGGAACACCATTCTCGCCGTCAATGCTCACCCGGCCAGCCACTTCGCTGCCCAGAATGCCGTCAATCAGCTTACCCATGGCGCCGTTGGCGCCGCAGAGAACCGCTCTCATACGTTTACCCCCAGCTCGGCCATGTGCCGGAACATCCGCTCCCGGTTGGCCCGGCTCATGGGAATCAGGGGCAGGCGAATGTTCTCCGCACCATAGCCCATGGCGCTGACGGCAGCCTTGGCAGGGATGGGGTTGACCTCACAGAACAGATCGTTGATCAGGTCCAGGTACTTGCACTGCATCTTGGCAGCCTCATCCAGACGGCCTGCAAAGAAGGCATCGGTCATGGCCACAGCCTGGGCAGGAATCACATTGCTCAGCACGCTGATGGTACCCATGCCGCCCATGGCCATCATGGGAACGGTGAGAGCATCCTCGCCGGAGTACACATCGATCATATCGCCGCAGCGGGCAAAGAGCTCCACCACCTGGGCCATGTCGCCGCAGGCTTCCTTGATAGCGGAAATGTTGGGATGCTTAGCCAGCTCCGCCACGGTGGCGGGCAGCAGATTGCAGCCGGTGCGGGAGGGCACATTGTAGAGGATTACGGGCTTGTCGGACTTGTCGGCGATGGCACTGAAATGGGCGATCAGACCGGCCTGGGTGGATTTATTGTAATAGGGGGTGACCACCAGCACGGCATCGGCACCGATGGCGCAGGCGCTCTCGGTGTAGGAAATGGCATGAGCGGTGTTGTTGGTGCCGGTACCGGCAATCACGGGCACCCGGCCGTTGACCCGGTCCACGGTGAAGCGGATGACCTCGTTCCGCTCCTGGGGGGACAGCGTCGCGCTCTCGCCGGTGGTGCCCACGGCAACCAACGCATTGATACCGGAGTCAAGCTGGAAGTCGATGAAGCGGCCCAGCGCCTCGTAATCCACGCCGGTGGCAGTCATGGGGGTGACCATGGCCGTGGCCATGCCTTTGAAAATGGTTGTCTTTCTCATATTTTTTCTCCTTTATCCCAGGGTTATCAAATTGAAATAGTCGTACAAGGGGATGAGTTTTTCCAGGAATGCGCCCACTCGTTGGCCCAGTTCCGGGCCGAAGATAGGCTCTCCCACGTCCTCGTGGACGATCAGGCCAAGGTCCGCCTTCCAGCCGAAATATGGCTGCAGCTCCGGTATGGGGGCAGGCTTGGGACGCTTGTAGCACTGGGCGGTTACCTCCATGCCTACAGCAGACTGGACACCGTGGAGCATCTCCAGAAACTCCTCCGGCTTGGCGGTAATCCGGGCACGGAAGGCCTCCATGGCGGCGGTTTTGGGATGCCACAGGGAGAAGCCGTAGCTTACCCCGTCGGGGGTGATTTCAAAAAACAGGCAAGGGTTTTCCGCCCACCATTCCATATCCCGGCGGATGCAGATCCACAGACTCTCTTTATAGGGGTCCGGATGGTGGAGCCGGGCATCCCGGTAGATGCGGCTGACCTTGAGAATATTGCCGGGTTTTTCGAGAAACGGCTGGAATACAGCCTGCCCCAGAGCCTTCATCGGCTCATAGAGGGTGTCCGTGTACTGCTTTTTGTGCTGTAAAAACCAGTCCCGGTTATTGTTCATGCGAATGCCCCAGAGAAAATCGACGGTTTCCGGGGTGAAGCCGGTAAACATAGGCTTTCGTTCCTTTCAGCGCAAGGTCATGCTGGGCGGACTGTCCAGCTTTTTGTGGGTTTTATAGATGACCCGATAGAGGTTTTTCGTCTTAACTGGGCGACCCTCTACTTCAAAGACATACCGCTCGCAGGCATTGAGAATCCGGGTGCCCTGATACTCGATTTCCCGGGGTATCTGGTGGTTATAGGAGGTATGTACATGACCGTGCACCAGAATCGGGGGATGGTATTTGTGAATCAGCTCCACCAGCGCGTCAAAGCCCCAGTGGGCCGGATCCTCGTCGTCGCCGAGGCCTGCCGGCGGGGCGTGGGTCACCACAATATCCACGCCGCCCATCCGCTTGAGCTTCCAGCGAAGCTTTGCGATGCGCGCGCGCATTTGGCTGTCGGAATACTGGTGGGGGCCGGGATGATACCGGCGGCAGCCGCCAAGCCCCAGAATGCGGATGCCGTTATATTCCACGATGTGCCCGTCGATGCAGTCACAGCCCTCGGGGGGCACCTGATCGTAGTTTACGTCGTGATTGCCGTGGACATACAGCACCGGGCATTTCGCCATGGTCACGAGAAAGCTCAGATATTTGGCGTTCAGGTCGCCGCAGGAGATGATCAGGTCGTAATCAGCCAGCCGTCCGGGGGTGTAATAGTCCCAGAGAGCGGGGCATTCCTCATCGGAGATGGCCAGAATCTTCACGAATAACCGCCTCCTTTTCTGGTGGAATGGAATCCCGGTAGATGCCCAGCTGGCGAACCATCTTTTGGGAAATGGGAAGAATTTCCTCGAAGGGCGGGATGGAGCCCACTACGTTGTCACACAGCCAGTCCATATGCAGCACTTCCTCCGGGGTGAAATGCTGGGTGCCGTCGTTTTTCACGGTGCCATCCTGGGCGACGATCCGGCGGAAGAAGGGATCCAGCTGCCCCGCGGCGATGTTGGCTTTCAGGAGATTCGCCATCTGGCGAACGCCCTCGGGCAGCTTGTCGGACAGGCCGATGCCGATGACACCGCTGTCCATGCCCAGCCAGAAATTCAGGGCGGTGGTGTCGGCCTTGTCCCGTTTCCAGCCGCCGGAGAGAATGCTGCGGATGACGAATTCATAGAATTTGCCCCAGACCCACACGGGACTGGCCAGAGAAATGAGGCCGCCCCGGCTGTCCATCAGGTAGGTGCCATAGCTGCAAAAATCCAGATACATTTTCGACTGAGTGGGCGTATCCCGGTTGGACACCACCCGGATGCCGTCGGCCAGAAAATCCGCCTGAGGGGTGCCTGCCACGCAGGACCACCGCAGCTCGATCTGGGCCCGGGGGTTGGTCATCTGAGCGCCCAGGGCGAAGGCGTTGATGGAGGCGGGGACGCCGAAAATGGGGTAGGAGGCGATGTAGCCGATGCGGTCATCCCCCGCCATGGCGCCGGCAATGGCGCCGGTGATAAATTTCGCTTCATAGATCCGCCCGTAGTAGGTGCGGATGCTGGAATAGGCCTGATCCACGGAGCAGTTGAGGAACCGCACCTTGGGGTATTTCACGGCGGCCTTCAGGGTGGCGGTGCTCAGCGACGGAGAGGTGGTGAAGACCACCTGGGCACCCTCTGCCACGGCCTGCTCGATTTTGGCTTCCGCGGCTTCCGTGGTGTTGGCGTCAAAATAGCTGCGCACGGCGATTTTGTCGCCAAAGACTTCTTCAATGTGGGCCCGGCCGTCCTCGTGACCCAGCACCCATGCACTCTGAGCGGGATTCAGCTGGTGGATGAAGGCCACGCTCAGGGTGTCCATGCCGGAAACCAGACGGGTGACCAGATTGGTTTTGCTGTCGTCCTCGGCCTTGGTCTGCACCTTGACGGCGTCTTCCTTGGTGGTGCTGATTACATCATCCCACAACGCGGCCACGCTCTTTTTCAGCTCCGCCGCGGAGAGCTTGCCCAAATCCTCGTAGGGGTACAGCTCCAGCCACAGAAGCAGGGCTTCCCCGGGCAGAACGTCCTCCTTCCGGGCGTCCATGGACAGGAAGGCGTCCCGGAAATAGTGGAAGTAGGCCCGGAAGGTACGCTGCTCCTCCTCCGTCCAGGGATCGCCCATCTTCTTATCCAGATGGCTCAATAGCTTTGCGTAGTCTCCGGGGCGTCGGAACTGGACGCAGTAGAGCTTTGCGCCCTTGAAGAAATCCAAGAATTCATAGTAGGCCCGGATGCGGGGTTCGTCGGACATGGGGGGCAGGATCCGGCGGACGTTGCCGGGAATCCGGGGGGCGTCGAAGCAGCGCAGAACGCTGACCCGCTTGTTGCCCTCCTGTACATAGAAATTGCCCAGATATTCGTAGCAGGAGATGGGATCGGTGATACCCGTGTCTCCCAGATGGGCAGCGCACAGGCTGATCCACTTCATGGCAAACTCGCTTTTCGGATCCAGCAGGGGCTTGAAGGTGGGGGTAAAGGCAGTGATGCGTCCGGCGGACTTGGTACCCACGATCCGCTCCGCGGGGATTTCAACAAATCCTACATCCACCACGGTTTCGGCGGCATTTTCCGGCAGTAGTTCGTCCAGTACGGCGGGGTGGGTGGGTTTGCCCGCGGCGGACAGCTCTTTGTATTCCTTCTGTCCGGCTTTTAGAGCCTGAACATATTCATCTGTCGCCATTTGTGTATTCATGGCAGCCTCCAATATATGCAGATTGTTATTTAGCACTGGCATATATCATATACCAAAACTGCCGATTTTTCAATCAGCTTGCGGAATTTCTCACAATTGTGCAATTCGGGCACGGACAACCGTCTGCCTTTGGCGAACATGACAGGACAAAACGAACCCGGAAGGGGATTCCTTCCGGGCTTCCTGTTAACCGTAGGGGTGAAGGGGTTCGGACAGCAGCTTCATTAGGGACTGGCTGATCTCCTCCACGGAGCTGTCAAAGCCCCGGACGTGCCAGTCCAGCATCATGCCGAACAAGCCGGAGATGAAAAAAATCTGGGTATCCCGATCCCATTCCAGCAGCTCCGGATACACGTCGGTCAAAGACGATGGGTTGTAGGTCAGCACGAACCGCACCACCCGGTCCATCAGCAGGGCGTTGCACTGGCTGCGGTCCAGGGCGTCCAGGAGGGGCTTTTGTTCCTTCCAGTAGGTAAAGAACCGATACAGCGGTTCCTTTTCCGGCTCGTAGGCCTCAAAACCGCCCAAGGCGTGATCAATCAGGGCATAGAGCACATCGTTTTTATTCTCGAACAGCCGGTAGTACACCTTCCGGGACAGACCGGCCTCCCGACAGATGTCACTGATGGAGATATCGTCGTAATTATACTGAAGGGCCAGCCGCAGGAAAGCCTGCTCCAGAACGAACTGATTTTTTGCGCTTTTTTCGGTAATACAAAGCTTGTACATAATAACCTCACACTCCCTGTGTTTGCCGGAAAATCGGGTGGACTGCGTTCGAACAGAAACCATGTCATACCCGGACAGCAGGGGCGCAGGGCCAACACAAAGCGGTTATGAAAATGATCACGCGTTAAGAGTAACGGCAATTTGTCCGTTTGTCAATCGCTTTTTGAGAAATCAGAAAAAGCTGTGAAATCTGCACAGAATCCAAAAGAGAATGAGGGAAAGATTCAAGGTGAATTGGATGCGCAGGGGACAAAATGAGACATTTTGAGAGCATTATTGCGCAAAAAAGGGGCAGGGTGTACCCCTGCCCCAAATGCTTTGCACTTACCAGGACAGCATGTTATTGAACAGCTCCATGTAGCGTCCGGCAGGCACGTCCCAGCTGAAGTCCATCTCCATTTCCCGCTTTTGCAGGGCACGGAAGGCGGGCTTGTGATTGGTGTACAGATCCAGCGCCCGCTTGATGGCGGCGTAGAAGTCGTCGGCGTTGTAGCTCTGGAAGGTGAAGCCCAGTCCGCCCTCGCCGTTTGCGTCGCAGGGAGGCACGGTGTCCTTCAGACCGCCGGTAGCGTGGACAACGGGCACGGTGCCGTAGCGCATGGCGTTCATCTGGCTCAGACCGCAGGGCTCGGACTTAGAGGGCATCAGGTAGATGTCCGCGCCGGCGTAGATCCGATCGGCAAGGCCCAGATTGAAGGTGATCTGGGCGGAAACCTGCTCCGGGAACTGCTTGGCCAGATCCTTGAAGAAGTTTTCGTACTGAGCTTCGCCGGTGCCCAGAATCAGCAGCTGGGCATCCTCCTCCCACATGAGCCGCCGGGCGATGTAGCACAGCAGGTCAAGGCCCTTGTGGCCCGCCAGACGGGTGACCATGACCATCAGGGGCACGTCGGGCTTCACGGGCAGACCCACTTCCTTCTGCAGGGCGGCCTTGCACTTGGCCTTGCCCTCCACGAAGGTCTCGGCGTTGAAGTGAGCGGGCAGGGACTTGGAGGTCTCGGGGTTAAAGGTATTGGTATCGATGCCGTTGGTGATGCCGGTGAGCTTCCAGCTGTTGCCGGCCAGCACGTTGTCAAGGCCGTGGGCGTAGTACGGATACATCAGCTCCCGGGCGTAGGTCTCGGACACGGTGGTGACCAGATCCGCGGTCTCGATGGCGCCCTTCATCACATTGACGGAGTTGTTCATGTCCAGACGGGGGCGGTACTCCCAGGGCAGACCCAGCATATCGTCGAAGAAGGAGGCGTTGGCCCAGCCCTGATACTCGATGTTGTGAATGGTGTACATGCACCGGGTTTTGGGGAACTTCTCCTGATACAGGGCCTTCAGGTAAATGGGGATCAGAGCGCACTGCCAGTCGTTGGTCTGAATGATATCGGGAATCCATTCCAGCTCCACCATGGCGTCCAGACACGCCCGGGAGAAGAAGGCGAAGCGCTCGCCGTCGTCCATGTCGCCGTAGATGGCGCCGGTGCGGCCGCCGAAGTAGTACTCGTTGTCCAGGAAATAAACGGTGACCTTGTCAGCCCGGTTGGTGAGCTTCATCACGGCGCAGTACTGCTTCCGCCAGCCCAGAGACACCCGGAATTCGGCTACTTTTTCGGTGACATAAGCGGCGTTGGTCTTGATCTTATAGTAGTAGGGCAGGAACAGCGCCACCTCGTTGCCCTCGATGCGGGACAGGGCAGCGGGCAGGGCTTCCATCACGTCGCCCAGACCGCCGGATTTGCAGTAGGGCGCGCCCTCGGAAGCGCAGACGGCAATTCTCATACGGTCTCACCCCGCTTCACGATGACGGGATTCTTCCGGGTGCCGATGAGCTTGGCACCGGGGGTCACAGTGACATCCTTGTCGAGGATGGCGTACTTCAGCTCCGCGCCCTCGCCGATGACGGTGTCGTTGAAGATGATGCAGTTTTCCACTTCGGCATCCTTGTCCACGGTGACGTTGCGGAACAGCACGCAGTCCTTAACCTCGCCCTCCAGCATGCAGCCGTCGGCGATCAGGGCGTTGTCGATCTTGCTGTCCTCGCCGTAGTAGGTGGGAACGCGGAACCGCACCTTGGTATAGATGGGATGACGGCCGTCGAAGATATCCTTGCGGACATCGGGCTTGATGAGGGCTAGAGAGTTCTCATAGAACTCACCGATGGACTCGTTGAACATGGCGACGCCCTCAAAGGGGAACGTGTTCACGGACACGACGCCCCGCTGCCAGCCGCCCAGCACCAGATCCCGGTCCATGTGGAACTTGTCCCTGGCGATCAGCTCCTTGACGGAGTGGATCAGGAACTGCTTGTTCAGAACGAAGATATCCATGGAAGCGGCATAGTCCGCGGGAGCGGCGTAGTCCACCAGCATATCGGCGACCTCGCCCTTCTCGTCCACCTTCACGGCCAGGTCGATGACCTTGCTGCCGTTGCAGATGCCGGCCTTGGTAACCACGGTCACGTCCTTGCCGGAAGCCACATGGGCAGCCAGAACGGCGGTCAGGTCGATGTTGGACAGAATGGCGGAGTCGGTCATGACCACCAGCTCGTCATCCGCGCCGAACTCCAGGAAGTCCATGGCGTTGGCCAGGGATTCCAGCTTGCCCCGGTAGGTGTGGGTCACGGACTGGGCGTAGGGGGTCAGGAATTCCAGACCGCCTTCCTCCAGCTCAAGGCCCCATTCCTCACCGTCGCCGATGTGGTTCATCAGGGACTGGTAGTTGAACCGGGAGATGATGCCCACATGGCGCACACCGGCGTAGCTCAGGTTGGACAGAGCGAAGTCCACCTGACGGTAGCGGCCGCCGAAGGGCAGGGACGCCATGGTGCGCTTGTCGGTCAGCTCACCCATGTCGGCATCATTGGTAAAGATAATACCCATTACGTT
Source organism: Clostridiales bacterium (assembly GCA_022786995.1). GTDB lineage: Bacteria > Bacillota > Clostridia > Oscillospirales > Oscillospiraceae > Faecousia. The sequence goes on along the minus strand of JALFUW010000044.1, from coordinate 14,152 downwards.
CATCGTGGTATCCTCCTCATTTACAGCATATCGCCGGGCTTGAGCACGGCATTGGCTTCGACCACAGCGCCCTTGGAGGTAACGCTGATCTTCTTCTTTTCGTTGGGCTTGAAGGCACCGCCCACAACCGCGTTGCGGCAGACCTTGGAGTTCTCGCCCAGAATGGCGTGACGGACGATGGCACCGGCCTCAACCACGACGCCGGGCATGATGACGGCATCCTCGATCTGAGCGCCCTCGCCGATGGTGCAGCCCACGGAGATGACGGAGTGCTTAACGCTGCCGTAGACCTCGCAGCCCTCGGCCACGAAGGAGTTGACCACGGTGGCCTTCTCGTCGATGTAGGAAGACGGCAGAGCGGAGTTCCGGGCGTAGATGGTGGACTTCTTGCTGCCGCGCAGCTGGAATTCAGGCTCTTTGCCCAGCAGCTCCATGTTGGCTTCCCACAGCGAATCGATGGTTCCCACGTCCTTCCAGTAACCGTCGAAGGGGTAGGCCATCATCTTGTGACCGGCGGCCAGCAGCATGGGGATGATGTTCTTGCCGAAGTCGTTGGAGGACTTGGGGTCGTCCTCGTCAAAGAGCAGGGCTTCCCGCAGGACGCTCCAGGTGAAGCAGTAGATGCCCATGGAGGCGTTGGTGGACTTGGGCTTGGCGGGCTTCTCCTCGAACTCGTAGATGGTGTTGTCGGGGTTGGTGTTCAGGATGCCGAAGCGGGAAGCCTCCTCCAGAGGCACGTTCCGCACGGCGATGGTGCAGGAAGCGCCGTGCTTCTCGTGGTAAGCCACCATGGCGCTGTAGTCCATCTTGTAAATATGGTCGCCGGACAGAACCACGACGTAATCGGGGTTGAAGCGGTCAACGAAGTCGATGTTCTGGTAGATAGCGTTGGCGGTGCCCTTGTACCAGCCGGACTTCTTGTCGTGACGCTCGTAGGGGGGCAGAACCTGGGCGCAGGAATGGGTCTTGTTCAGGCCCCAGGGCTGGCCGTTGCCGATGTACTCGTTCAGCTCCAGAGGCTGATACTGGGTCAGAATGCCCACGGTGTCAATGCCGGAGTTGACACAGTTACTCAGGGGGAAGTCGATGATGCGGTACTTGCCGCCGAAGGGGACGGCAGGCTTGGCGGTCTTCTCCGTCAGAACCTTCAGACGGCTGCCCTGGCCACCGGCCAGCAGCATGGCGATTACGCGTTTTTTCTGAAAATACATGGTCACAGCTCCTTATATGAATTGATGGATGCCGCGTGGTCTGGTTCGCGGCAGACATATTTTTCCACGCTCATAACATACCATATTTTTGCGCTTTATGGAATGGACAATTTATCTAAAATATTGGCTAATCTTTCTACGTCTTGCACAATTTCCGCCCATGGGCAGGGTGAAATACTGGGTATATTTGCCACTTTCTGTCGCTTTTCGTACCAAATTAAACTGAGCCACCGGCCCATTTTATAGCCGATATCGGGAAATTCCGCGCAGACACGGTAGCCATGCTTTTCGTGAAACCGCCGGGACTGGGTATTTTCCCCACAGACAAGGGCGTAGAGCACCTGATAACCCTGCCTCCACAGAATTTCCTCCAGAGCGGCATAGAGCCGGGCGGCGATGTTTCTGCCCCGGGCTTCCGGGCGCAGATACACCGTGGGCTCGGCGCACCAGCCGTAGGCGGCCCGGGTAAAGGGGGCGCTGGCATAGGCGTAGCCCAGAATAACCCCATCTTCCTCCCAGACAAGCCAGGGAAACTGCCGGGTGTAGCTGACGAACCGGCGGGTGAATTCCTCCAAAGAAGGCGGTGTGTATTCAAAGCTGACGGTGGTGTTTACCACATAGGGGGTGTAGATGGCCAGCATTTCCGGCACATCTGCGATGGTAGCAATACGAATCATGGTAATACCTCTGGTATGAAATTGACAATTGACAATGGACAATTGACAATTTATGGAATCCCTTCGGGATGAATATAAAACGGACATGCCATTAGTAGGAACAACTGTCAATTTTCAATTGTTAATATATTATTTTACGCCTTAAAAAACCTTCCGTCAAGGTTGACATTTGCCTTTGATATGGGTAAAATAGTCATAGCTATGTGTAAAGGAGGGACCACCATGGATGCCGGCGGCAGTGGCAATATACCTGGCCGAAGTAGACTAGGCTCCGTGGCGGGCCTGACTGCGTAACCAAGGTAGATTGCCTCTTATTCAATGTGAATGCTTATGGCTTGGCTCCCCTTGAGGGGAGCTGTCACGGCGGAAACCGTGACTGAGGGGTGCTGTCTATAGGGCACCCCTTCCGCCCCGGTGTGCGCACTGGGGCGCCTTTCCCAAAGGGGAAGGCAGAGGGATAAGCGTATCAAAATAATAGGAGGGAAATCATGGCTGAGCGTTTTGAAATTGTGGAAAAAGCTGTCCTCAAGATGATGGAGGACAAGAAGTATGCCACCCTGCGGGATATTCTCGTGACCATGAATCCCAGCGACGTGGCGGGCCTGTTTGACGGGCTGGAGGAAAAACAGATTCCGCTGATGTACCGGCTGCTCCCCAAGGAGCTGGCAGCGGAGACCTTTGTCGAGATGGAGCCGGAGGCCCAGGAGCTGCTGATCCGCAGCTTTTCCGATAACGAGCTGAAGGAAGTTCTGGACGAATTGTATGTGGACGACGCGGCGGATCTCGTGGAGGAGATGCCTGCCAATGTGGTCAAGCGGATCCTGCTCCACGCGGATCCGGAAATGCGCCACTCCATCAACCAGATTCTGCGCTACCCCGAAAACTCCGCCGGTTCCATTATGACCACGGAGTACGTCTCCCTGCGTCCCGGCATGACCGTGGGCGAGGCGATCCTGCGCATCCGGCGGCAGGGCGTGGACAAGGAGACCATCTACACCTGCTATGTTCTTGCCAAGGACCGCACCCTCATCGGCCTGGTCACGGTCAAGGATCTGCTGCTGGCGGAGGACGATGAGGATAAAATTGAAGACCTGATGATCACCAACCTGATCTCCGTCACTACCCAGACCGACCAGGAAGAAGTTGCCCGGATGTTCAGTAAATACAACTTCCTGGCCTTGCCCGTGGTAGATACAGAGAACCGAATGGTGGGCATCGTGACCTTCGATGACGCCATGGATGTCATGGAAGAAGAGGCCACCGAGGATATGGAAATCATGGCGGCTATGACGCCTTCCGAGAAAACCTACCTCAAGAGCACGCCCTTTGACCTTTATAAGCATCGAATCCCCTGGCTGATGCTTTTGATGGTGTCGGCTACCTTCACGGGCATGATCATCTCCTCCTTCGAGGAGGCGCTGGCGCTGCTGCCTGCTCTGACGGCCTTCATCCCCATGCTGATGGACACCGGCGGTAACTGCGGCTCCCAGTCCTCTGTTACGGTTATCCGCTCCCTGAGCCTGGACGAGCTGAAATTCAGCGATGTTTTCAAGGTCATGTGGAAGGAATTCCGCACCGCCATCCTCTGCGGCGCCACATTGGCGGTGTTGTGTTTTGTAAAAGTCCTGCTGATTGACCGGCTGCTTATGGGCAATGCCAGCATCAATCTGCTGGTTTCCGGCGTGGTGAGCCTGACCCTGTGCGTGACGGTGGTCATCGCGAAATTCGTGGGCTGCTCCCTGCCGCTGCTTGCCAAGCGGCTGGGCTTTGACCCGGCGGTGATGGCCAGCCCCTTCATCACCACCATCGTGGACGCGCTGAGCCTTCTGGTGTATTTCATGTTCTCCAAGACCCTGCTGGGACTGTAACGACAAATTCCTGTTGATTTTTTGCTTGGGGTCTGCTATAATGGCCCCACAACGCAGGATTAGTTCATCGGTAGAATCTCTGCTTCCCAAGCAGATTAGGCGGGTTCGACTCCCGTATCCTGCTCCATGAAAAAAGCACGCTGCGGCGTGCTTTTTTCAATGAAGACGCCTTTGCGGGCTGATGAAGCAATGGAGACGCTCCACTAATGAAGAAATGATAATGGGACAGAAGCGGCCTTAGGCGTCTTCCCTTCATGAACGAGGGGAGCGCTACCGTTCATATTCAAAATAATCATTGACACTCCTTTGCACATATGGTAAAGTATACGGGTAGAATACTGCATATGGAAGGTGAAAACCATGGAACACATCAAGACCATCGAGACCCGCAACCTGTGTGACAGCGCCAAGAATGGTGGCTGCGGCGAGTGCCAGACCTCCTGCCAGTCCGCCTGCAAGACCAGCTGCGGCATTGCCAACCAGAAGTGCGAGAGCGCGAAGGAAAGCAAGTAAGTGCACAGAAATGCCGCCGAAAGGCGGCATTTTTTATGATAAAGGAGAAAACTATGATTCATCAGTATAAGCTGGGCGGCTACAACATCGTGCTGGACGTGTGTTCCGGCTCAGTGCATGTGGTAGACGAGGCCGCCTACGATATCATTTCCCTGTTTGAAAGCAAACCAAAGGAGGAAATCCTCGCGGTGATGGCGGAAAAATATCCCGCCCTGTCTGCGGAGGAGCTGGCTCAGTGCTACGATCAGGTGGTGGAATTGAAGGAGGCTGGGAAGCTTTTTGCCCCCGATACCTTTGAACCCATGGCGGGCAAGCTGAAGCAGAAAACCGCCGGGGTGGTGAAGGCCCTGTGCCTGCACATTGCCCACACCTGCAACTTAAACTGCTCCTACTGCTTTGCCAGTCAGGGCAAGTATCACGGTGAGCGGGCTGTCATGTCCTTTGAAGTCGGCAAGCGGGCGCTGGATTTCCTGATTGAAAATTCCGGCACCCGGCGGAATCTGGAGGTGGACTTCTTCGGCGGCGAGCCGCTGATGAACTTCCGGGTGGTGAAGGATCTGGTTGCCTACGCCCGGAGCATTGAAAAGGAGAAGGGCAAGAATTTCCGCTTCACCCTCACCACCAACGGCGTGCTGGTGGACGACGACGTCATCGAATGGGCCAACAGAGAGTGCAGCAACGTGGTTCTGAGCCTGGACGGCCGGAAGGAAGTCCACGACCGCTTCCGGGTGGACTACGCAGGTCACGGCAGCTGGGAGAAAATCGTCCCCAAGTTCCAAAAGTTCGTGGAGGCCCGGGGCGGGAAGGACTACTATATGCGGGGCACCTTCACCCACCACAACCCGGATTTCCTCAAGGATATTCAGCAGATGCTGGACTTGGGCTTTACCGAGCTGAGCATGGAGCCGGTGGTCTGCGCCGCGGGAGACCCCTCCGCTCTGACGGAGGAAGATCTGCCCATCGTCATGGAGCAGTATGAGAAATTGGCGGAGCTGATGCTGGAGCGGGACAAGGCGGGAAAGCCCTTTACCTTCTACCACTACATGATCGATCTCACCGGCGGCCCCTGCATCTACAAGCGGATTTCCGGCTGCGGCAGCGGCACCGAGTACATGGCGGTGACCCCTTGGGGAGATCTGTACCCCTGCCACCAGTTTGTGGGCGAGGAGCGGTTCAAGCTGGGCAACATCTGGGACGGGGTGACCAACACCGAGATTCAGGGGGAGTTTGCCGCCTGCAACGTCTATGCTCACGCCGAGTGCCGGGATTGCTGGGCGCGGCTGTACTGCTCCGGCGGCTGCGCGGCCAATGCCTACCACGCTACCGGCTCCGTCACCGGCGTGTATGAGCAGGGCTGCAAGCTGTTCCGCAAGCGGATGGAGTGCGCCATCATGGTGGCCATCCACCGGGCGCTGGGAGAATAAATGGAAACGCCCATCTGCGATTTTGTTCGGAAATATGCGGAAAGTGAAGAAATTCGCTTGCATATGCCGGGACATAAGGGGAAAAATCTTCTGGGCATGGAAGCACTGGATATTACGGAAATTGACGGAGCGGACAGCCTGTACGAGGCTGACGGCATCATCCGTCAAAGTGAGGAGAATGCGAGCGAACTGTTCGGCTGCCCCACGTTTTACTCCACGGAAGGGTCGTCCCAGTGCATCCGGGCCATGCTGTATCTGGTGCTGCTTCACGCCGGGGAACAGGGGAAGCGGCCCCTCATTGCCGCCGGGCGGAATGCCCACAAGACCTTCCTCACTGGGGCGGCGCTGCTGGATTTGGATGTGCGGTGGCTGTATCCGAAGGAGGTTGGAAGCTACCTTTCCTGCTGCCTGACGGCGCAGGACGTGGAAGCGGTTCTGGAAGGGGAGAAGCCCACGGCGGTGTATTTGACCAGCCCGGACTATCTGGGGAATGTGGCGGATATCGCGGGAATCGCCGAAGTCTGCCATCGCCACGGGGCGCTGCTTCTGGTGGACAACGCCCACGGGGCGTATCTGCGTTTCCTGACGCCCTCCAGGCATCCCATGGACTTGGGAGCGGACCTTTGCTGCGACTCCGCCCACAAGACATTGCCGGTGCTCACCGGGGGCGCGTACCTGCACTGTGCGGAAAAATTTCGGGACTGGGCGAAAAATGCCCTTGCCCTGTTCGGCTCCACCAGTCCATCCTACCTGATTTTGCAGTCTTTGGACGGTGTAAATCCCTATCTTGCGTCGATGACGGACAGGTTGAAAGAATTTGTGCACCATGTAGAAGCAGTCAAGGAAAAGCTGGCGGAAAAAGGCTATGTACTCTATGGTCAGGAGCCGCTGAAAATTACCATTTCCGCCAAATCCTACGGCTACACCGGGCAGACGCTGGCAAAAGCTCTGCTGGAACGTAACATCGTCAGCGAATTTGCCGACCCGGATTTTCTGGTGCTGATGCTGACACCGGCGAATTCCCAGGCGGAGCTGGATACGCTCACGCAGGCTCTGCTGTCCATCCCCGGACAAGCGCCGATTCTGGAGCAGCCGCCCCGGTTTCAGCCGGGTCGGTGGGTGTGCTCCCCAAGGGAAGCCATGCTGCGGCCTATGCAGACGATTCCCGTGGGGGAAAGCGAGGGCCGGGTCTTGGCGGCAGCCACGGTAGGCTGTCCCCCGGCGGTACCCATCGTGGTCAGCGGGGAGCGGATCGATGCGCACGCCATTGCTTGTTTTCGCTATTACGGCATCACCCATTGCAGCGTTCTGAAATAGTGACAGCCCGGACGTTTCGTCCGGGCTGTATTTGCCTCCCCCATCAGGGGAGGTGGCGCGGCGTTAGCCGTGACGGAAGGGTGCACCCCTCAGCCAGCTTCGCTGACAGTTCCCCTAAAAGGGGAGCCTTTTATGCCGCCTCCTTCATGCGCTGCTGCACCACATTGGTAAGCCTTGCGATGAACTCCCCATTGGTGGGTTTGCCTCGATTCGGGTCGATGGTATTGCCGAAATATCGGGTCAAAGTCTCCATGTCTCCCCGAAGCCAGGTCACCTCGATCAGGTGCCGGATGCCCCGCTCCACCCGGGAGGCTGTGGTGTCGAATTTCGCGGCGATCTGTGGATACAGACCGAAGGTGATGTTGTTGATGTAGCAGCGGTTCTCCACCGACATCAACACCGCCTCCACCACAAACGGATGCCCCACCAGATGGTCGGGTGTGCCCAGCTCCAGCAGAATCTGGCGCACCAGATATTCCGGGTCCATGGCGGGCAGCTGGGCGCGCTCCACCAGCAGCCGGAGGGCCTGCCTTGCCTGGGCCTGCTCCGAGGGCGTCTGAGCGCTGCACAGCCGCATGAGAGTGTCAACCTGCCATTCCAAATTACACATTTTTCGTTCCTCCTGTAAAAATGAATTGTACCCGATTTGTTGGACACTTAAGATGGTAACATTTTGTTACAGACAGAAGCGTCCGACAAAAGTCGACAGAACGGTTGACTTTAGTATGCAATTGTGCTATGATTCAGGTGCGTCAAACCAAAACCAGCTGGAAATGAATACTAAAGTAACTTTCTGACAGGATCATATCACGACTAAAGTGACCTGTCAACATGAAAATGGCTACTTTAGTAATCTTTAGCGAATTGCACAAAGATTAGGGGGAGCTTTTGTGTTTTTTGATCGATTTCAGTCGTTGTGTGACAGCCGGGGCATCAGCGTTTACAAGGCCTGCACGGACATCGGCCTGAACCGCAGCGCGGTGGCCAAGTGGAAGGCTGGGGGTAAGCCCAACGGCAATACCGCCGGAAAATTAGCGGCGTATCTCGGGGTCACTACGGACTTTTTGCTCACCGGGCAGGAAGAGCCAAAACCCATCGTCACCGACGACGATATCAAATTCGCCCTCTTCGGCGGCGACGGGGAGATCACCGACGCCATGTACGAGGAGGTCAAGCAGTTTGCCGCCTTTGTCCGTCAGCGGGAGGCGGAAAAGAAGGAGTAGCCATGGAAATCCCTGTTCTGTACGGTCTTGCCCAGCAACAGAATATTCCCATTTTTGCGTTTCCTCTGCCCAACACCGGCTCCATGTCCCTGATGGATGAGCAGGGCCGCTGCTGCATCGGCATGGACGAGGGGGTGCGGGACGGCGGCGTTCAGGAGCGGGTGCATCTGAGCCACGAGCTGGGCCACTGCGTCACCGGCAGCTTTTATAACCGCTATGCCGCAGTGGACTGCCGTCAGCGCCACGAGAATCAGGCCAACCGCTGGGCGATCCAGACCCTGATCCCGGTGGATGCTCTGGACGAGGCGGTGGCGCAGGGGTGCACCGAGGTATGGGAGCTGGCGGAGTGGTTCGGGGTCACGGAGGACTTCATGCGCAAGGCGGTATGCCTGTACGTCCACGGAAACCTTGCCACGGAACTGTATTTTTAGAGCACGATTCGTAGGGCGGGGTCATGACCCCGCCGACTCGGTATGTAATTCATATGGGTAAAAACGATGCACATAGGGTTTCCGAAGGGACGATACCCGTACAAAGGAATCAGTGCGTCGGTGGAGTCATGACTCCGCCCTACGAAAGTGTGCTTGACAATTTCTCCCATTTTTTGTATAATGTCGTCAACGCCAAGCAAATACGTCTTCGGGGGGCCGGACGCATCCGGCTGAGAGTGAGCCTGCTGGCTCTGACCCGTGAACCTGATACGGCTAATACCGTCGGAGGGAAAGATCGGAATACCAACTGTGGTATCGCGCTGCATCCTGAGACGGGTTTGCGGCGCGATTTATGATTATGGAAACTCCGCAAAGAGTTTCCGAGCTTGGAGGTATTCTCAATGAACAATTCCCATCGTAAGGTGCGGATGCTGACCGAGGGCGCCCTGTGCATCGCTCTGGCGGAAATTCTCAGCTTCCTGCCCCTGTACAAAATGCCCTGGGGCGGCTCCGTGGATCTTTCCATGCTGCCCATCATTCTGTTCTGCGTCCGCTGGGGCTTTGGCCCGGGCATGGTGGTGAGCTTTGCCCACGCCGTGTTCCAGATGCTCTTTGAGGGGGGCATCGCCATCGGTTGGCAGAGCATCATCGGCGACTTCATCCTGGCCTACACCGTGCTGGGTCTGGCTGGCCTGTTCAAGGGCAAGTTCGTGCCCGCAACGATTGTCGCCTGCGTTGCCCGGTTCCTCATTCACTATGTGGTGGGCGCCACCATCTGGGCCGAGTACATGCCCGAGACCTTCTTCAACATGACCATGACCACCCCCTGGTTCTATTCCGCCCTGTATAACGGCGCGTATATGCTGCCGGACATGGTGATTCTGCTGGTGATCGGCGTGGTGCTCATGAAGACCCCCGCGAAAAAGTACATCACCGGCCAGGATCTGGCCTGAAAACAACGGAACCGCCGCAGCAAACGCTGCGGCGGTTTTCTGTGCCTTCCCCTTTGGGGCAATGTCATCAACTTAAGGACGTTCTGCAGGGGCCGATGCCCACATCAGCCCGTGCACAATGTTCCGAATTCGCCGCAAACTGGTGAAAAAATGTAGCATTCACCCCGGGGCGATGTGCCTCAATCGCCCCCTACGCAGCGGTGGTCTATGCTTAAGTTGATGACATTGCCCTTTGGGGAAGGTGGATTCGCGAAGCGAAGACGGATGAGGGCAGAACCGCGTTGTTCATAGCATTCCGGGCTTCGGCGAAATGGTATACGGGCCTCATCCGACCTCGCTGACGCTCGGCCACCTTCCCCGGAGGGGAAGACTTTTTGTTATTCTGCGGAAATGACGTGTGCACCCTGAAAATCCACATGCAGCGGCAGCATCTGCCATGCGTGCTCCGTGACGGCGTTCAGCTTGTTTTCCAGCTTTTCCTGCAAACCGGGGTTCCGGGTGATGCACAGCAGGGTGGGGCCCGCGCCGGACAGGCAGAAGGCCGCGCCGGTGGTACGCACCAGCGCCTCGATTTTTTCATAATCGGGAATCAGCTTCTTGCGGTAGTTCTGATGGAGCCGATCCTGCATGGCGTTGCGCAGCAGCTTTTCGTCTCCCAGTTCCAGGGCTTTCAGTACCAGCGCGCCGTGGGAGATGTTGTAGATGGCATCCGCCCGGTTCACCTGCTCGGGAAGCACGCTTCGGGCAAGGGTCGTGGGTAGGTTGAATTCCGGGATCAGAGCCAGGAATTCCCAGCCCGGGTGCAGGGGGAAGCTGACGCACACCGGCAGGCCCCCGTCCACCATGGAAGCCGTCAGACCGCCGTAGAAGGCCGGGGCCAGGTTGTCCGGGTGGCCCTCCATGGCGTTGGTGATGTTGAGAAGACCCTGGGTGGACAGCTTATTGCCCCGGAGCACGTTGGCACCCATGGCTCCGGCTACCAGCAGGGCGGCGGAGGAGCCTAACCCGCGGCAGATGGGAATGTGGGCATCAATGTGAATTTTCACGCCCCGCACTTCCTCGCTCATGGTGTTCAGTACGGCGCAGTAGGAGGTGTAGGCCAGATTATCCGGGCCGGTGAAGGCCTCGTCACAGCCGGTGATCTCAAGACCACAGTCGGTTTCCTCAAAGGTCACGTCGGTGTACAGGCTCAGGGCGCAGCCGAAGGCATCAAAGCCCGGACCTAAGTTGGCGGTGGTGGCGGGAACGCGGATGGTTACTCGTTTCATTTTTTTCTCCATTTATTACAATCATGTTGAAACAATATGTCATTGCGAACCAGTGACAGATGTCACTGGTGTGGCAATCCGTTCTCCCCAAAAGCAGGTCGACCGACATGACAAAGGGAAACGGATTGCCACACCAGTCTGCGGACTGGTTCGCAATGACATCCTATACTACAGGCTCAGTACATATTCCAGCATCTTGTCCTTGTCGATGACGCCGGTGTGCTTTTCTTCTTTCCCTTGCAAGGAAGCTAGATTCCTTGGTACGGGCACGCCGGTAATTTCGGACAGCCGGGCCATCTGGTCGAATTCACTGCCGGAGGTATCGCCGCCGATGGCGGTGAGGACGGCAACGGGGAACTTGTAGGGGGAGGCGGTGGACAGCACCACCATGGGGCGCCTGTCACCGGTCTGGTTGACATAATCCTCCGCCGCGGCCCAGCCGGAGGCGGTGTGGGGATCGCAGAGGTAGCCCAGCTCCTTGTAGACCCGGCCCATAACCTCCGCGGCCCGGGCATCGTCACAGTAGGCGGCCCAGAACTGCTCCTGAATCTTTGCCAGCAGTTCGGCGGGCACGGTGTAGCTGCCCTCGGCGCTCAGCTTCTTCATCAGGTTGGCTACCAGCCCGGTGTCTCCGCTGAGCAGGTACAAAAGACGCTCTAAATTGGAGGACACCAGAATGTCCATGGAGGGGGAGGTGGTTTTCAGCAGGGGACGGCGGCGGTCGTAGGTGCCGGTGCGGATAAAGTCGGTGAGGACGTTGTTTGCATTCGAGGCGCAGATCAGATTGCCGACCGGCAGGCCCAGCAGTTTGGCGAGATAGCCAGCCAGAATGTCGCCAAAGTTGCCGGTGGGGACGGAGAAGTTCACTTCGTCGCCCAGCTGAATTTTTCCCGCGTCCAGCAGATCCCGGTAGGAGCGGAAGTAGTACATGATCTGAGGGGCGAGACGACCGATGTTGATGGAGTTGGCGGAGGACAGGGCAACGGGCAGGTCTTTTCCCTGGCAGGCGGCGAAGATGTTCTTCACCCCGGTCTGGGCATCGTCAAAATTGCCCCGGACGGCGCAGACGGCTACATTGCCGCCCTCCTGGGTCACCATCTGTGCCCGCTGCACCTGAGACACGCCCCCATCGGGGTAGAACACGCAGATGCGCACGCCGGGAACGTCATGGAAGCCCTCGAGAGCTGCCTTGCCGGTGTCGCCGGAGGTGGCGGTGAGAATGAGAATGTCCTTTTCCATACCCTTGACTTTTTTCGCGGCGGTCAGCAGTTGGGGCAGCATGGAAAGAGCCACGTCCTTAAACGCGGAGGTGGGACCCCGGAACAGCTCCAGTACGCCGAAATCACCCACGGGCACGGTGGGGGTCAGATCGTCTGTCTCGAATTTGCCGGTGTAGGCCCGTTTTACCAGTTCGGGCATATCGGGAATATCAGGCAGCAGAGCGGAGAGTATCTTCGTGGACATGTCCATGGAAGTGCCGTTTAAGCAGTCCTTCCAATCAAAGGCGGGGAGCTGTTCGGGCATATACAGGCCTCCGTCGGGAGCAAGGCCCTGCAGAACGGCGGTGGCGCTGTCAACGCTGGGGCTTTGGCCCCGGGTGGAATGATAAAGCATAGTGACCTCCTGAATCGGTTCGTAATATTGCGGGGGTTCAGCAAAACGCCAATTTCTTTGTTGCGTATTGCACAAAAAGCGGAAAAATCCAACAAAAACCTTGGCTTTTTGATGCAGTTGCTTTTTTGGTATCCATATGATATACTGTTTTTCGTCAAAAAGCAAGTGTTTTCGGCATGGATACAGTTCTTTTGAACATCCTGCCGAATTCCCCGGAAAACAGGGAGGTTTCTTTATGAAAATCGGATTGCTTGGCTTCGGCGTGGTCGGTCGGGGCGTATACGAAATTACAGAAAACCGGGACGATATGCAGGTTACCAAGGTTCTGTGCCTGGAGGACATTAAACTGCCCGACGCGGAAGCGGTGAAGGATATCCGCGCCATCGTGGAGGATGACTCCATTGATACCGTGGTGGAGGCCATGGGCGGTCTGCATCCGGCCTACGAATTCGTTCGCGCTGCCATGGAGGCCGGCAAGAACGTGGTCACCTCCAATAAGGCTCTGGTTTGCACCTTCTATGATGAGCTGCTGCCTCTGGTGAAGGAGAAGGGAATTTCCTTCCGCTGCACCGCTGCCGTGGGCGGCGGCATCGGCTGGCTCAGCGAGCTGGAGCGTGCCCGCCGGGTGCAGAAACTCGTGGAAGTCGGCGGCATCATGAACGGCACCTGCAACTACATTCTCGACAACATGACCCGCACGGGTCTTACCTATGACGAGGCCCTGAAGCAGGCCCAGTCCCTGGGCTACGCCGAGGCCAACCCCTCCACCGACGTGGACGGCATCGACACCTGGCATAAGGTGATTCTGTCTTCCAACATCGCCTTCGGTGTGACGGTTGATAAGGCTTCCGTCCCCGTGGCGGGCATCCGCAACATCACCGCCGGTGACGTGGAGGCCTTCAAGGCCCACGACATGGTCTGTAAGCTGATCTCCACCGGCAAGCGGGTGGGCGACGGCTACAGCGTCTACGTCCAGCCCACCCTGGTGAAGGCCGGCGAGCTGGAAGCCGCCGTGCCCATGAACTACAACCTGATTACCTTCCTGGGCGAGACCTCCGAGCGCATGAGCTTCTACGGTCAGGGCGCGGGCCGGTATCCCACCGCATACAATGTGGTGGAGGATCTGGTGGATGTGCTCTCCGGCAAGGGCTTCTACGCCCCCTACGGCGAAGCCGTATCCGCCGACAACTCCGGCACGATGCGCTTCTACGTCCGGGGCGGCTGGAACGGCCCGGTGGAAGAAAGCTGGGGCGAGGGCGTTGTGACCGCCCCCGTGGCCGTGAGCCAGATGCACGCGTGGCTGAAGGAGAACCCTGACGCGTTTATTGCTGCTATTAAAGAGTAATTTGTAGGGGCGGCCACTGGCCGCCCTCGGGCGCCCAATGTGTATAGGGTAGTAACATAGGTAACAGGTAGAGAAGAGACATAGGTCACAGTTTTTGCTAAAATAAAGGCATCCGACAAGCGAAGGAAGTGGGTCAGATGTCATGGGAGACAAAGACTGTTATGGACCAAAGAGAACAATTCGTGGCAGAGGCGCTGGAAGGACGAGAGACGATCAGCGCTCTGTGCCGGAAGTATGGGATCAGCAGAAAGACCGGCCACAAGTGGATCAACCGGGCGGCAATGGGTCTTCAGCTTTGTGACCAAAGC
>JALFUW010000093.1 GCA_022786995.1 Clostridiales bacterium | reverse complement strand
CTCGGTTGACCTTGATGCCCCAGGGGTCTGTGGCCTCGTCCAGGATGGCCCGCATCCGGGAGTTGATGATGTCACGGCTGGTGAGGGATTGGTCCAGCTCCATGTCGCCGATGATGTTCCGCAGGGTGGTGGCCGTCAGATTCTCAATGGCGTTCATGGGGTGCTCCACGCCGTAGGTGTACAGCTTGGGGTCCGTGATCTGGAAATAGATGACGGTGTCGATCTGCATGGTGACGTTATCCTTGGTGATGACGGGCTGAGGGGCGAAGTCCGCCACCTGCTCCTTCAGGGACACTTTTTTGGCGATGCGCTCGATGAAGGGAACCTTCAGGTGCAGTCCCACGTTCCACACGGCCCGGAACGCGCCCAGCCGCTCCACCACATAGGCCCGGGACTGCTGGACGATGACGATGTTGCTGATGATCACCACCAGCAGCAGGACGATCAGAATCGCAGGGACGATCCAACCAAAACTCATGACATTACCTCCATTTTTTCTTCCATTTTTTCCACGAAGAGCTTGACGCCCTCCATACGTACGATCTTCACCACCGCCCCGGCGGGAATGACGCCGCCGTCCGCGCTGCGGGCGGTCCAGGTCTTGCCGTCCACATAGACGGCGCCGGTGGAATTTTCATTGTCGATGGTCTCCGTGACCTTGCCGGAATCTCCCAGCACCCGGTCCGCGTTGGTGGGAACGGCCTTGGCATCGGTGACCTTGCGCAGCAGGGGCCGGGTCACCGCCAGCGCCAGCGCGGACACCGCCACGAACAGCGCCACCTGCGCGCCGATCCCCGCGCCCAAAAACGCGCCGATCAGGGCCGCCGCGCTGCCGGCCACGAACCAGATGGACACCAGCCCCGCCGTCAGAGCCTCCACGATGCCGAAGACCACCATGGCCCCCAGCCAGAGCCAGAGCATATAATTCACGGGAACACCGCCTCCTTTTTTATGATGGCTTTTTTTCAGTGTAGCATACCCCACGGGGAAAATCCATTTCAATTTGATTACAAAATCGGAAATGTTTGCTGCCTGCGTTGCACATCCCCATATTTTCTGATATATTGAGGAAGCTAAGATGATTCTTATGATGAGGAGGTGCGGGCCATGACCCTGACGGTCCCCTGCCTGTTCGGGCTGGAAAGCCTGGTGGCGGATGAGATGAGGCGCCTGCAATTACAAAACGTCCGGGCGGAGAACGGCCGTGTCCACTGTGAAGGCTCCATGGCTGACATCGCCCGGCTGAACATCAATCTGCGCTGCGGCGCCCGGGTGCTGATGGAGCTGGGCAGCTTCCCCGCCAAGGATTTTGAAGCCCTGTTCCAGGGCGTGCTGGCCCTGCCCTGGGAGGACTTCATCCCCAGGGACGGCGAGTTCCCGGTGAAGGGCTACTCCCTGAATTCCACGCTCCACTCCGTCCCCGCCTGCCAGGCCATCGTGAAGAAGGCCTCCGCCAAGCGGCTGGGAAACGCCTACGGCTGCGAGACGCTGCCGGAGACCGGCAGCCGCTACCAGATCCAGTTCGCCATCATCAAGGATCAGGCCACCCTGTATCTGGACACCTCCGGCGAGGGCCTGTACAAGCGGGGCTACCGGGCCCGGAACATGGGTGCGCCCCTGCGGGAAACGCTGGCGGCGGCGCTGGTGACCCTGTCCCGCTACCGGGGGAAAGACCCCTTCTGCGACCCCTTCTGCGGCAGCGGCACCATCCCCATCGAGGCGGCGCTGATTGCCCGGAACAAGGCCCCCGGCATGTACCGCCGGTTCTCCGCCGAAGCCTTCAGCTGGATGGATCCGGCAGTCTGGGGCGAAGTCCGGGAGGAAGCGAAAGATAAGGAATTCCACGGAAAATATCAGATTTTAGGCTCTGACAACGACCCAAAGTGCGTTTCTCTGTCCATTGCCAACGCCCGGAAGGCCGGGGTGGCGGACTGCATCTGCTTCAAGGACGGCGACGCCACCAAGATGGATCTGCCCGCCCAGAATGGGGTTCTCATCTGCAATCCCCCCTACGGGCAGCGGATGCTGGAGCAGCAAAGCGCCCAGCGGCTCTACGCCGCTCTGGGGCGGCACCTTCGCTACGCCGACGGGTGGAAGAAGTATATCATCACCTCCGAGCCGGAGTTTGAGCATTACTTTGGCCGCCGGGCCGACAAAAAGCGCAAGCTCTACAACGGCATGATCAAGTGCGATTACTATATGTATTTAGGGAAACGCTGAACAAATCGCCTGGGGCGGACGAACGAAAGAAAGTTGACGGCTGGGACATACGCGTAACTGTCAACTGTCCACTATCAACTGTCAACTAAAACATAACGGAGGCAGGCCATGAAACACCTGTTCATCATCAACCCGGCGGCGGGAAGCCGGGATCGAACGGCGGACTATACCGCGGAGATTCGGCGGCTGTGCGCGGGACTTGACTATGAAATCGCCGTGTCTGCGGCCCCCGGCGAGTGCCGCCGCCTTGCCCGGGAGGCGGCCCGAACGGGAGAGGAAGTGCGCATCTATGCCTGCGGCGGCGACGGAACCCTCAACGAGGTGGCCTCCGGCGCGGCGGGCTTTTCCAACGCGGCGGTGACGGCGTATTCCGGGGGCAGCGGCAATGATTTCGTGAAGCTGTTCAGTGACCCGGCGGCCTTTTCAGACCTGTCCCGGCTGCTGGACGCGGAGGAAGCGTCCTTTGATATGATCCTGTGCAACGACGATCTGGCGCTGAACATCTGCTCCGTGGGCCTGGATGCCCGGATTGGCACGGATGTGGCCCGGTATAAGCGCATTCCCTTCATTCACGGCTTCAATGCCTATGCCCTGTCCACGCTGATTAACCTGCTCCGGGGGATTTCTGAGCATTATGTGGTGGAGATCGACGGTGAGCGCATCGATGGTCAGCAGACCTTCGTGTGCGTGTGCAACGGACGGTTTTACGGCGGGGGCTTCAACCCGGTGCCGGAGGCGGATCCGGCGGACGGAAAGTTGGACGTGCTGCTGGTGGAAAAAGTGTCGCTTTTGCAGGTTCCCGCCATCATCGGAAAATACAAAAACGGACGTTGGCGGGAGCTGCCGGAAATTATTCGGCACTTCCGAACGGATCGGGTGCGCATCCTCTGCGACGGCCCCACCCCGGTGAATCTGGACGGAGAGCTGCGGGTGGCGCAAGCGGTGACCATGGAGGTCGCCCGGGAAAAGGTGAATTTCTTTTATCCAAAAAACCTTGCATGGACAGCAAAAAGTGAAATTTTATAAAAACGTCCGATTTTTTATGTAAAATTACATAAAGAAAATTGGTTACAAAAATTGACATGTAAAATTTACCATGCTATAATGGATTATCCAGAATGGGGAAAGTGGGGGAGCAGATATGGCGGGTGAGCTGAAAATCCGTGCCGGCACGAAGCTGCGCATGGCGCTGGATGTGCCCATCGGCGAGCAGCCCAAATTTAATATGATTTGCACATTTGTCAAGTCTCTTGATGTGGCGTCCTTCCTGATCTCCATTCCCATGGTGGACGGCAAGCCCATGCCCATCGACGAGCGGCGCAAGCTGCTGATCCGCTACGGCACGGACAAGGATGCCATGATCGTCGCCGGTTACGCCGACGATGTGGTGAAGGAAGGCATCCGCCGGTGCTGGAAAATCCGCCGGGTGGCGGAGCAGCGCCAGTTCTTCCAGCGTGCCGACGAACGTCTGAAGGTCACCATTCCCATTACATACAGCCAGCCCACCTGGCGCCCGGATTCCGACGGCAATATCCGCCCGGAGGAGGGCCTGACGTTGGATATTTCCGCCGGCGGTCTTGCGTCCTATGTGGGGATGCGGCTGAATGTGGGCGAGGTGTGCGAAGTGAACCTGCCCGCCATCGGCACCGGCAAGGATGGTCGGGCCATCACGGCGGTTGCCGCCGTGTGCTGGAACCGGGAGGCCCCCAAGGGCAGCCCCTTCCGATTTGTCTGCGGCTATCAGTTCCGCTTTGCCGACACGGAGGAGCGGGAGCAGATGCAGAACTATATAGGCAATCTCAAGAAGCGGTATAAGCTATGATCGAGGAAAAAGAGAAGAAATCCCTTTTCCGCCGGAAAAAGAAGAAAACCGAGGAAATGCTCCGCATTGAGCAGCTGGAAAAGCTCATGGCGGAGACCGGGGGCGACGTTGACCCCGATACCCTCATCAGCATGTATGTGCCCCACCGCCGGCGCAAGCGGCTTGCCGCGGCGCTGCTGCGGATGGACAAGCTGTCGCTGTGGTTTCTGGGACTGCTGCTAGCTGTGGCGGTGCTGTTCATCACGGCCTTCATGCAGGAGAAGATGGGCAACTTCACCATCAACCTAAACCGTCTGGAGCTGTTCCGAAAGGGCATCGCCATCGCGGACGAGGGGTATTTCGAGAAGCCCACCGCCCGGCTGGTTGCCAATACCGTGGTGGACGCCACCAATATTTCCATCGACGATATTCCCGAGGACGTTGACCAGATCGACGGCGGGCATAACGGCGATAACTACATGGCATACACCTACTATGTCCGCAACGCGGGCAAGGAGGATGTGTATTATAATGCCAGCATCACCCTGGATTCCTGCGCCAAGGGGGCGGAGGAGGCCGTGCGGGTGGCGGTCTGGCGCAACGGCGAGCGTACGGTGTACGCCATGCCCTCGGAGGAAGGATTGCCTGAATACGGCTGCGAAAATTTTGTGGACGAGAAGACGGTCTGCCGCTTCACCGAGGAGAACTTCCTGGTGGGCAACGTGGACAAATATACCATCGTTATCTGGATGGAGGGCGATGACCCGGAGTGCGTGGACAGGATCGTCGGCGGCTCCGTGGAGTTCAGTATGCACATCGACGCGGACAACGATGACGAAACCAACCTGCTTTGGAAGTTCGTCAAGGATATTTTCGACACCCTCACCGGCGACAAGCCCATCTCCGCCGCCGGCACCGAAGCGCCGGATTACTATAAGTCTCACGACGTAAACTACTATAACCGCCGCAACGGCGGCTCCACCGAGCCGACGGAGTAGCCTCGGCTCCCTCTTTGAGGGAGCTGGCAAAAATCTTTGATTTTTGACTGAGGGAGTATGGTTCGTAAGAGCGGCACCCCCTCAGTCAGCTGACGCTGACAGCTCCCCCGGCGGGGGAGCCAAGTCTCGCCTCCCTCTTTGAGGGAGGTGGCCGAGCGCAAGCCGTGACTGAGGGAGTGACTTGCAATGTATTACGATCACAAAAATGTTGCGTATGCAAGGCAGCTTCGAAAGGAAATGACCCCGTGGGAGCGTAAATTGTGGTATTGCT
>JALFUW010000018.1 GCA_022786995.1 Clostridiales bacterium | reverse complement strand
GCTTTTCTTGTCCGTCCATCCTGATACCCCCGTCAGATTGATTTTTTCCATGATACCATATCTGGGAGTATGGAGCCAGAGAAACCGGCGATTTTCTGCTGGTAAATTCTACGCATTTAGAGCGGCACTATGGCGGGGATAGGATAAAACACTCACATACCCCGCCGACTATGCGGGAAAAGCCTTGAAATATAGGGCTTTTTAAGGCCCTAAATGCGTAGGTTGGTGCTTTGTTGCGATATGCTCCACGGTTACGGTGTATTGTTCATATTCTGTTTTCGGGAATCTTTATGAAATCTTCAAAATTGCCCGGTATGCTATCCGTAAAATCAAAGAAAGGACTTGATTATATGGATATGATTTTGAAAACGACTGACCTCTGCAAAAATTTCAAGGGGCAAATGGCGGTAAACAATGTGTCACTGAACATCCGGCGCAACTCGGTTTATGGTCTGCTGGGGCCGAATGGGGCTGGCAAATCCACGATCTTAAAAATGCTCACCGGCATTTTGCGCCCCACATCGGGAAGCATCGAGTTTGACGGCCACCCGTGGAAGCGGAATGATCTGGAGCATATCGGTGCTTTGATTGAGATGCCCCCGCTTTACGAAAATCTGACTGCATACGAAAATCTCAAAGTCAGAACTACATTGCTCGGCCTGGACGATGCACGAATTAACGAGGTATTGCAAATTGTCCAGCTCACGAATACCGGCAAGAAACGGGCCGGGCAGTTTTCTCTTGGTATGAAGCAGCGGCTTGGTATTGCTATTGCATTGCTGAACAGTCCCCAGCTTTTGATTCTGGATGAACCGACTAACGGCCTTGACCCTTTAGGGATTGAGGAACTTCGAGAGTTAATTCGCTCTTTTCCCTGCAAAGGGATTACAGTTATTTTGTCCAGCCATATTCTGTCAGAAGTCCAGCAGATTGCAGATCATGTGGGTATCATTGCTGGCGGCGTCCTTGGATATGAGGGAGAGCTTCGCGCCGGTGAAGATTTGGAACAACTCTTTATGGATGTTATTCGCAGAAATGGTAAGGAGGGATATTAAATGGAGATGGCATATATTCAGGCAGAGAACCTAAAGCATAAGAGAACTTTCACAAAAACGCTGATCGTTCTGGCCCCGTTTGTAACTGCGCTTATGAACTTTTTTGCCCCTCTTTGGTTCCAGCTCAATTCTTATAATTGGTGGTATATCCTGCTTTATCCTGGATTCCTTACGCTCACCTGTGCCTTGATTGAACAGCGGGATAATGGCAAACTAAAATATCGTGCCGTTGCTTCATTGCCTGTTTCGCAGAACAAAGTCTGGAAAGCAAAAATTGGAGTGGCCGGTATTTACTCCTGTGTGGGGAATTTCATTTTCCTGGCGCTAAATCTGTTGGGCGGTTTTGCAATATTAGTTATCAACGAAATTCCCCTGACAATCGGAATTTGGCAGGCTGCGGCCGGAACAGCTTGTATTGTCATTGCAAGCCTATGGGAAGTTCCGCTGTGCTTATGGTTATCAAAAAAAGTTGGTATCTTTGTCACGGTTATTCTTAATGCCGGACTTGGAAGCGTTTTAGGGATTTTCACGGCTACAACCTCTTTGTGGATGATCTGCCCGTATAGCTGGGTGCCGCATCTTATGATTTCCGTGTTAGGTATTTTGCCTAATGGTGAGCCGGTTGCAGATCAGAGTACGGCAATGGCATTTTGGATGATTATACTTGTATTGGTCATTTCGCTGGCCTGGTTTGCGGCGCTGTCATTTTTAACTGCAAGATGGTTTGAGAAAAAAGAGGTGGGGTAACTATGGTATCTGTGGTTCGCTGCTGGAAAGCAGAATATCAGAAGTGTAAACATAGCATTTTGCTCTATATGCACAGCATGATTCCGATTATATGTGCGGCGATTTTTGCGGGTTACTATCATATATCCAGATGGGAACTGGCAACCAAAATCAGTGCCTATCTGGAAGTGCTGGCCGTTGCGTTCCCGTTTCTGATCGGCATTATTGTGGGCCTGGTTGTTCAGATCGAAAATCAGGCCGGGCATTATCAGCTTTTGTTGGGAACAATCCCATCTCGCATGGCAACGTATATTGGTAAACTTGGTTTTCTGATGATCTGTGCTTTTGGCGCAACATTTTTAGCGTTAGGAACATTCGCTGCACTATATAGGGATGCTCCGGCAAGCCTTTACCTGAAAGCAGGGATTCTATTGTTGATTACCATGCTTCCCATTTACCTGATTCATTTGTTTGTGGGAATGAGCTTCGGAAAAGGTGCATCTATGGGATTGGGAATTGCAGGGAGTTTAATAGCTGCCCTTATGATAACAGGGCTTGGTGACGCTACATGGAAATATATTCCCTGGGCCTGGGGCGTTCGTGCTATGGATTACACTGTGCTTGCATGGGATAGCCCCCAACTGTATGCACAGGTAAAAACCGATTTTTTCAGCGGTATGATTATTTCTGTATGCTGCACTGTTTGTCTGCTGATTGCCAGTTTGGTTTGGTTTCATGGTTGGGAGGGAGGTAAAAACAGTGAATAAAAAGTGCCTGTTTGCCGTGGTAATTGTGCTTGTAAGTCTTATATGCTTATCGGCCTGCGGTGCGCTCCGCGATACCGCCGATAAAAATAAGGCGTTAAATGAATCTCTGCCGTATTATGAGCTGAACGCCGCAAACTATGATGAAATTTCATATAACGGCCTGACATATACCATAACGGATGAATGTCTTGAAATGTCAGAAGAAATCGGGCAGGTATCGAAACGCTTCAAAAATGTGGCGGGGGAAGATTTCAGTTTCGGCTACGTTTACAGTATTGTGGATGTGGATATAAGCAATGCCGTAGCTGTAAATATCAACAATGAATATCGGAAAGCTGACATTAAAAATAATGATGAGTAACCTCGACAATGTGGTATAATGGGGCGGGAGGTGATTTTTTGACCCACTTACTTGTAGTTGACGATGAAGTTTCTATCTTGGAATTGATTAAGAACAGTTTGGGGAAAGATGGATATTTGATAACAGTCTGTCAAAATGCGGATGATGTAGACATCAAAAAGCTGCATTTCTATGACCTCATTCTTTTGGATGTGATGATGCCTGGCACAGACGGGTTTGAGTTTTGCAAACAGATCAGGAATATGGTAGACTGCCCGATTCTCTTTCTGACCGCAAAGACATTAGAGGAAGATATATTGTTTGGATTGGGCATCGGTGCGGATGATTATATTACGAAACCTTTTCGTATTCAGGAGCTTCGCGCCCGTGTCGCGGCACATTTACGCAGAGAAAAAAGGGAGCATCACAGCACACTTTCATTTGAGCTTGATATAAGATTTGACCTTTCCGCAAAGGTACTGTATGTTTCAGAACAGCCGGTTCCCCTTACCAAAAGCGAGTATTCAATCTGTGAATACCTTGCGAAAAACCGGGGACAGGTTTTTACAAAAGAACAAATCTATGAAGCCGTTTTCGGGTTTGATGGAATAGGCGATAACTCTACGATCTCAACGCATATAAAAAATATTCGTGCGAAATTGGAGCATTTCAAAATAAGTCCGATCAGCACCGTATGGGGGATAGGATATAAATGGGAGTGAAAAAGAAACCTACATTGAAAATATTGTTTCGCCAGTTTGCTATCTCCCTCATTGTCATGCTGGTAGCGGCAATTATTGTCCCTTTTGGTTTGGAGGGACTTGCTGTAAATGCTGGATTAGCTACAAGAGCAAATCTAAGTGAATTGCAGGTAAAAGAGATCATTCCAACGCTGACGATTGCCCCGGATATTACAAAGGTTGTGATTCCACAGGGATGCGGCTACTTAATTCTGGACAAGAACTTTAATGAGCTTTACAGCAATATGGACGATGATGAAAAAGAAATTGCCCTGCTGTACGCAAAGGGAGAATATATTGAATATGCTACGGGGAGGCAGTTTGCACTTGTTGTCCGGGAAAACGAATTTTGCGTTTTAAGGTATTATATTGGTTCTCAATTTACAGTGTCATGGCTACCGGAATATTTTCCATCTCCTGACACGCTTGCGTTTATCCTGATGGCTGTAAATTCGCTGCTGGTCATTATCATACTGACCGCCAGATTTGCTAAGAACCTGCGTACACAACTGACCCCGCTTTTTGAAGCAACTGCGGAGGTTTCAAAGCAAAACCTTGATTTTGAAGTAGGACACTCAAAAATCAAAGAGTTTGAAGATGTCCTTGCATCTTTTTCAGATATGAAAGATAATCTGAAAATTTCGTTAGAACGGCAATGGAAAACCGAACAGACACAGAAAGAGCAAATCGCCGCGCTTGCCCATGATTTGAAAACGCCTCTGACGGTTATTCAAGGAAATGCTGATTTACTCACAGAAACAAATCTTGATGATGAGCAACGATTATACGCTGGTTACGTCGTGGAAAGCTCCGGCCAGATGCAGTCATATATTCAAACCCTGATTGATATATCACGGGCGGCGGTTGGTTATCAGCTCCATATTGAAAGTATAGACTTGCCAGCGTTCATGCAGCACTTGTTCGGTTATATGGAATCACTATGCCGGACAAAAGAAATCCGGCTGCAAATGAATACTGTTTCACTCCCTCAAATGCTGAAATTTGATAGGGTGCTGATAGAACGTGCTATTATGAATGTTATCAGTAATGGGCTGGACTACTCCCCGCAAGGCGGAACGCTTTATGTGGATGTTCAGAGTAACAACGGTTTCGTGGAAATTTCAGTCACAGACGAGGGAACGGGGTTTTCTAAAGAGGCATTATGCCACGCACAGGAACGGTTCTATATGGGCGATCAAAGCCGCAATTCAAAGTTACACTTTGGTATGGGTCTATATATTACAAATTCGATTATGGAACAACATAATGGTCAGCTTATTTTAGAAAATTCAAAAGAAACCGGCGGCGCAAAGGTTACTATGAAACTTCCTTGCTGATTTTCCGATAGTGTAATGGACGTCTTTTATGTCCGTCCATTTTTCAAATCTTTATGGAATCTTCAAAAATTCCTCTTATCATGTATCTAAAGAAAAAACATCTGCCCAGCGGCAGAAAAGAAAAAAACCGCTGCTGGGCAGACCCATTTTCACGCTTAATTTATATTCACTGGTGGCGGTTTTGAGAAATCAAGGCCGCTGCTTTCTTTCTGTCATTCCCAGCAGTTAAAGGCATGGCGGCCCACGGGAGGACGCCGCCATGCTGTTTTACTATCATTATAATCTAATCCACTTCTACCGCTTAAAAAAAGCCTTGCCCCGCCGCAGGGACATTCCGGCCACGAGTATGTACTATACCATGTAAACAAGCAACAAAACATTTCAAATCAACGCCCGGTGGGTCTACGACCTGCCGGGCGATTTTTGTCGCATTTTAGCCGCTGTCCCTGGCCGGAAAAATTCTTTGAGAAATTTTCAAAAAGGAGGTCTTTAGCGGGTAGCTGGCGGCTTTGCTGGTGTCTTGTTAGCGGAAAGGGAGAGAACCACCTAAATCCCCCACAGAAAGGGGGTGAGAAAGATGGATGCTATCCCCCGCGACTATGACGAGCGGTGCCTGTTCGATGCTTTTTGCAAGACGGTACTGCGTAACGAGGCCCAAAACTATTTTCGCGATATGAAGCGCCGCCGTGACCGTGAAGTGTCGCTCGGCTCTTTATCGCAGACAGATTTGGACAAGCTCTTTACAGTAGATCACTACCCCAGCGACAGCTTTACTTTTTCGTCGCATGGCTGTGATTTACATATCGACAATGAGCTTGTAGCCGAAGCCTTTGCCGCACTTCCCAGCCTGGAGCAGAGTATTTTAATTCTGCACTGTGTTCTGGAACTGGCAGACGGCGAGATCGGCAGCCTTGTGGGAATGTCCCGAAGCGCCGTCCAGCGGCACAGGACAAAGACCTTATCGGAGCTGCGGAAACAGCTAAAGGCGTTGATGCCGAAAGGAGGTTAAACGCGGATGAATAACCCGAACTACAAGGGCATTGAGCTTTTGCCCCTCTCGGTGATCGAGGCCGCCCGCGCCGGGGATGCCGAAGCCGTGGAACGTGTTTTGCAGTATTACAGCGGTTACATGAACAAGCTGTGCACCCGGACGCTCTACGACGAAAACGGCTATCCTCATGTGTGTCTGGACGAGGCCATGAAACGCCGTCTGGAAATCAAGCTCATCCACGCTATCGTCACGACGAAGTGACAAACCGGCCCCCAGAGGCTGAAACAGCTTAACCCTTTCCCTGTTTCACCAATCCACGGCGGGCCTCTGGCAGCACCTTGAAAAAGAAAGCCCGATGGGAGGCCACCGGCGCAGTATAGGGCAACGGACACATTCTGTATGTTCCGCGTCGGTGGATGCGCCATGACCTCATATCCCATGAGTGAGCGAGAACCATCTACACCGAGAGTTGGCAGCTCATAAGCAGCGGCACATACGCTAACGATACTCCCGCGTTGAACGCCCACACAGCATTGCGCGGCGCACCCACAAGCATGGGCCGAGGTGAAATTCCTGTGGAGCTGATGCCATCAGCCGTCCGTTTTATGCCCATCTCCCCTATTCTGTAATAATATTGAACAAGCAGTATCGCATACGCTGTTTTGAAAGGGGCGATGTCGATGCAAGAACAAAATTCTACACAGCCGGTTCAGCAGACGTGTCAAAGTGTTTTCAAAAGCGGCGAAAGCACAACGACCAAAAATCAATTCACGCGCAAGTGGATTGAACTGATTAACCAGCTTGAAAAAAATAAAAGGATAGCCGCCGAAAATCGGTAATGACAAGCTATTGACTTACATGGTATAATTCATGTATGTGAATAGCTTGTTTCTATCTCTACGGAGATGTGAATATGAAAGTAGCTATTTATTGCCGCTTATCCGAAGAAGATCGGAACAAGCAATTTGAAACCGACGACAGCAACAGCATCCAGAACCAGAAAGCCATGCTGCTGCAATATGCTATGGAACAGGGGTGGGAAGTATATAACATTTACAGTGACGATGATTACACAGGTTCTGACCGCAGACGCCCTGAATTTAACCGTCTGTTAGCAGACGCGGAGGCCCGCCGATTTAACATTGTCCTCTGCAAAACGCAATCCCGTTTTACCCGTGAATTGGAATTGGTTGAAAAATACATACACGGCCTATTCCCGATTTGGGGCATCCGATTTGTCAGCATCGTAGACAACGCCGATACTGCCAATAAGGGAAACAAAAAGTCCCGCCAGATCAACGGCCTTGTGAACGAGTGGTACTTAGAGGATATGTCTGATAATATCCGAAGTGTTCTCACCAACCGCCGACAGAACGGTTTTCACATCGGTGCTTTTGCTCTTTATGGGTACAAGAAAGACCCGGAACAAAAAGGGCATCTGATCATTGATGAAGAAGCCGCTGCAATCGTCCGGGAAGTGTTCACCCTCTTTTCGCAGGGCTATGGCAAAACCGCTATTGCGCGGATGCTGAACGACAGAGGCATCCCAAATCCCACGGAGTACAAAAGGCTTCACGGTCTGCGTTACCAGCAGCCCAAGAGGAAGAACAGCACGCTCTGGAAATACTTTGCTATCTCCGATATGCTGATAAATGAAATCTATATCGGAAACATGGTGCAAGGCAAATACGGCAGCGTTTCCTATAAGACGAAGCAGAACAAACCACGTCCGAAAAGCGATTGGTATGTCGTCGAGGGAACCCATGAGCCGATTATTGATCGGGAACTTTGGGATAAGGTGCAGGCCATGATTGCAGAACGTGCGAAACCCTTTGATACCGGCACCATTGGCCTGTTTGCCAGAAAAGCTCGCTGTGCCAACTGCGGCTATACAATGCGTTCCTCCAAAAACCGGGGCAAACATTATCTCCAATGCTCCAACCGCCATGTAGCCAAGGACGCCTGCATTGGCTCCTTTATCTCCGTGGATAAGCTGGAACAGATGGTGATTGCCGAACTGAACCGGCTGGCTGCGGAGTATCTGGACAAAGACGAGCTGGAACAGAACATTGAGTTTTGCGACAACTTACAGGGACAAAAAAAGCGGCTGCTTGCCGATATGTCGGCCTATGAAAAGAAGATTGCCGAGTACAGCAAGGGCATCCGGGAGCTGTATATGGATAAAGTCAAGGGCCTCATATCCGAGAGCGATTTTGTGGAATTGTCAAAGGACTTTACCACGGAAAAAGAACGCTTAGAGCGTGTGATGATCGACGGCCAGAAGCAGCTTGCAGAAATCGAAGAACGGATTGCTGTTGGTGATAATCGTCGTGAACTGATCGAACAGTACACCAATCTGGAACACCTGACACGGGAGATCGTTGAAATCCTGATTGACTACATCGTGATAGGCAAGCGGATTCCCGGAACAAAGGATGTTCCCATCGAAATTCACTGGAATTTCTGATAACTGTCCTAAAAATGGGACTGACACGAACCAATCAACCTAAAATGTTGTTCTTATATGATTGCAGCAGAGCAAAAAGCGCGGGTCACCTATGATAACATTCTTCGCCTCAGCGATGACCCGGATGTCAATGATGTGATCAGGTTCCTGCGGGAACGGGAGATTGTCCATTTCCAAAGGTTCGGCGAAGCGGTGCAGCTGTTGCGAGAGAAGCTGAATCAGAAAAACGTGTACTATATGAACCCGGCAATGGATATGTAATCGTATTTCTGCCTGATTCCCTTGCATTTTCAGAAAAAGCATGATATAGTTAACCCGTCCTGTAGGGCAGTGAAGTTCTATGCTTCGCTGCCCTGCTTTTTGTTTGGGGGTAAGCCACTATGGCGGCATTTGATAAAATTCTCAGCGGTGTTGCGCAGATGGACGATGTTCTGGACTTCATCCGCCTTGGGGACAACGTGGTCTGGCAAATATCCGATCTGGAGGAGTTTCGCATATTCGCAGAACCGTTTGCCCGGCAGGCGGTTATCGATGGAAGAAATATCATCTATATTCGCTTTGCTCAGCACGACCCGGTACTGCGGGATTTGACCGGGATTCAGGTGCGGCAATTTGACCCGGATGAGGGGTTTGAGGCTTTTACCGTTGCGATTCATGAAGAGATCACCCGGCAGGGACGGGACGCGTTTTATGTGTTTGACTGCCTCTCTGATTTACAGTCCGTGTGGTATACCGATCTCATGATGGGTAATTTTTTCCGGGTGACCTGCCCTTACCTGTTTGAGCTGGACACCGTAGCCTATTTTCCTCTGATTCGGGGACGGCATTCCTTCGACGCGGTAGCCCGGATTCGGGATACAACCCAGCTTCTTCTGAATGTGTACTCCAACGAAAAATACGTCTATCTGCATCCCATGAAGGTTTGGAAACGGTATTCTGAGCAGATGTTTTCCCCCCCACTGCCTGAAAAAGGGACTCAGGATTTTTCTGTGGTGTCTGACGGCGTCGGCATGAGCCGCTATTACCAGATTCAGCAAAAACAGGCAAAAGACAGTCAGGATCAAAACTTTGACAGCCACGATCGATTTTTCTCCAAGGCAAAAATGCAGTACGCACAGGGCCGCTTCACAAAGGAAACTCAGGATCTGATCATCCGCAGCACCATGACAAAGGACACCCGCCTGAAAAAGCTGGTGGAAACCTACTTCCGCCCTGAGGACTACTTTGCCCTGCGGGAGCGGATGATCGGCAGCGGCGCAATCGGCGGCAAAGCCTGCGGTATGCTTCTTGCCAGGAAAATAGCCGAAACAGAGCTGCCAGAATACGCGGAACATGACGACCCCCATGACTCCTTCTTCATTGGCTCCGATGTTTTTTATACCTACATCGTTTCCAACGGAGACTGGAAGCTTCGGATTCGCCAGCGCTCCCCGGAAGGCTATTTCAGTGCAGCCGAAGAACTGAAGGAACATCTCCTGCATGGCATCTTCCCGGCTAAAATCAGGGAACGCTTTGTGGACGTTTTGGAATACTTCGGACAAAATCCCTTTATCGTCCGTTCTTCCAGCTTTCTGGAGGACGGCTTCGGTAATGCCTTTGCCGGGAAGTACGAATCGGTGTTCTGTGTCAATCAGGGCAGCCCGGAGCAGCGGCTGGAGGCCTTTGAACAGGCTGTACGGCAGGTGTATGCCAGCACCATGGATTTATCCGCCCTGGAATACCGCCGGATGCGAGGATTGGACAAAAAGGACGAACAGATGGCAATTCTGGTACAGCGGGTATCCGGCTCCTACTATGGAAAATACTTCATGCCCTGTGCCGCCGGTGTCGGCTACAGCCACAGCGCCTACAAGTGGATGCCCGATATGGATCCCGGCGCGGGGATGCTGCGGATTGTCATGGGCCTTGGAACCAAGGCGGTGGATCGTACCAAAGAGAACTACCCAAGACTTGCCAATCTGGACAGGCCGGCAGTGACCATGCTGACAACCGTAGAACAAAAGCACAAATACTCGCAGAGAAATATTGACCTGCTCGACTGCGGTAACAATCAGCTGGCAGAGATGCCGCTGAACGCACTGCTTCCTTCCCTGCCATTGTGGTACAAAAAGGTGGTTCTGGAGCGGGATTACGAGGCAGAATCCCGTCTGCGAGAAATCGGAAGATACCGGGAGGTCTGGTTTGTCAGCTGTCAGAGACTGCTGGAAATGGATAGCTTTACCGGCCTGATGCAGAAGCTGCTGAAAGCACTGGAGCGGGTATACGGAAACCCGGTGGATATTGAGTACGCGGTGAATCTGGATTCGGAGGGAGATTTTGTGGTAAATCTACTGCAATGCAGGCCCCTATACCAGAATAAATCCGGGGAAACAATTGATCTGAAAACTCTGAAACCCAAAATGGTGTTTTTTGATATCGTGGACTCTGCCATGGGCACCTCCTGTAAGCGCCGGATGGATGTGGTTGTCCATATTGACCCGGTACTGTATTACCAGTACCCCTATCAGAAAAAATATCAGGTGGTACAGGCGGTGGAAGCCGTCAATGATTTCTACAAGGGCAGCGGTAAGAACCTGCTGCTGATGACGCCGGGACGGGTGGGTACATCCTCGCCAGAATTGGGGGTTCCCGTGACCTTCCGCAGTATTTCATATTTTTCCGCTGTGTGCGAGGTGTCCGAAAGCCGGGCGGGGTATATGCCGGAGCTGAGCTATGGCAGCCATATGTTTCAAGATCTTGTGGAAGCCCGGATCCTCTACGGAGCGGTCTACAATGACCAACGAACCTTGCGCTACAATCCTGAATTATTCCGGGATTCTCCTGATCTTTTCCGTCAGATCTGCCCGCATAGCCCCGAGTTGGCGGGGATGATTCAGGTGCGTGAAGTGGACGGACTGTATTTCTGGCTGGATGCGGTTTCCAATCACGCTATCTGCGGATTGCAGTAACACGTTCCTTGTTTTGGTATAAAAATCCTCCCGATTCCTTTTGAATCGGGAGGAAATGCTGTGCGATTCGATTATCAGCGATTCTTAAGCAGAGCCTCAATCTTTTTGATGGGGTCACAGATGGAGGATACGCTCATTTCATGGTTGATGGCAGCCACAAAATAGGCGCAGTATTTGGAGCAGTCCACATCAAAATACCACTTGCGGCTGAGAAGCTCTGGCTTCCGATAAGTCAGATTGGTGCCCAGTACCGCCGTGAGAATACCGGCGTCCACCGCCTCATCAAACTTGTCCACGCCGCTGGTAAACAGTGGGAATGTAGCGTTTGCGATAATATGCTTTGCACCACGCTTTTTCAGCTCCCCGGCAACCTCCAGCATGCTTTCGCCGGAAGCGATAATGTCGTCGGCAATGAAGACGGTCTTCCCTTCCACACTCTCGCCCAGATACTCATGAGCCACAATGGGATTCCGGCCATTAACGACTCGGGTATAGTCTCTGCGCTTATAGAACATACCCAGATTGCAGCCAAGTACGCTGGAGAAATACATGTTGCGGTTGATGGCGCCCTCATCCGGGCTGATGACAATAAAGCTGTCCTTGTCGAAGCTCAGCTCGGGCATCTTCCGAAGCAGGGTTTTCAGCACCTGATAGGTGGGCATCACGTTGTCAAAGCTCATCAGGGGCACGGCGTTCATCAGCCGGGGATCATGGGCATCAAAGGTGATGATGTTCTGCACACCCATACTCTGCAGCTCCTGCAGGGCAACAGCGCAGTCCAAGCTTTCCCGGGTAATACGCCGGTGCTGCCGTCCGCCGTACAGGCTGGGCATAATGACCGTCATGCGATGGGCTCTGCCCGCAACTGCCTGAATCAGCCGCTTCAGGTTGGCGAAGTGGTCGTCCGGGGACATATGATTCTCCTGGCCGAACAGATTGTAGGTCAGGCTGTAATTGCCGGGATCCACCACAATGAAAATATCGTCACCGCGAACAGACTCCTTTACCAAACCCTTGGCGTCACCGCTCTGGAAACGGGGGCAGGCGCATTCAATGATAAACGTATCCTTCTCAATGCCAACTTCCTTTGCCCATGTACGCAAATGACCATCGATCAGGTTGGTCAGTTCCTCGGCACCAGGGCAGGCAATCAGGCCAAGATGCGCCACCTGCGTCTCAGGACTGAAAAAATCGGACGGCGTGACATTGTTATTCGACATGGTAATATCTCTCCTCCATCTCAACGCTACAGCAAAACTACAGTATTAGAATGAAATGCAATGCGATAGAAACCAACG
Organism: Clostridiales bacterium; assembly: GCA_022786995.1. GTDB lineage: Bacteria > Bacillota > Clostridia > Oscillospirales > Oscillospiraceae > Faecousia. The sequence goes on along the minus strand of JALFUW010000018.1, from coordinate 68,416 downwards.
TTCTCATTATAGCATATCCTTCCCGGAACTGCTACAGGAATTTTGCAAATTTCGACAATTCTTGCGCTTTGCTGATTGCCAATGTATTTTGGAGCCCGCTACTGGTAATTTTGACAGAACTTTTAAAAATAAACCGCCTTTCCAACGAATCAGATATTTATTACAGGGAAAGCTGAAACCAGCTGCTGCACCGGGCAGCGGCTTATGCGGAGTCAATTATCTTCGATCAGATAGGCGTTCACGATTTCTCCATAAAATGCGGTGTGCATATCCGGGGCCTGCGTTTTCTCGCAGAGTGGATAAAACTTGTCAATCACGCCCTGGGGCATCTGACGGATATCCTGTTCCTGATGGTAGATCACTTTGCACTCCAGCGTCAGCGGGAACTGCGCGATACCCGGCACTGATACCACATCAGAATCCACGACGGTCAGGCCCATATCCCGGATTTTGTCGGTATCCCGGCCGGATTTTCTTCCACAGTAGCCCAGAATCTCCCGGTTATCACCGATGAGCGGTACATTTACCGTGAATTCACCGGCTTCGTCCAAAAGCTGCTTGGTGTAGCGGCTTTCCCGCACATAAACAACAAAAACCGGCTTCCCCCATTCGACACCGATCTTACCCCAGCCGATCGTCATGGTATTCACCCGGTCGCCGGAACGGGTGGTCAGCAGCACGCCCCTGCTCAGCGCCTTACAAATTGTACCCGCATAGTCAAATACTTCCACTTTCTTTTTCATAAACAGCCTCCTTTTAAGGCAACACCGCATAATGGGGCAAGGAGATTCGGCCAGTGTTTTGACCCAAGCGAAAGCATTTTTCATACTGCACGATTGGGGCAAAAGATCCGCTGAAGCCCGCAGCTCCCACCTAAGCGGTGTTGCCTTAAGAATTATATCATGCATTCTGCCAGCATTCAATCCGCTCATAAGAAAATAATGTTTTCCATTGACATTCCCAGCATAAAAGATATAATGAAGCTATAGTATCCTCAGGAGGCTTGTAGCATGAACCATCTGGTATTTCAAACAGATTTCGGTCTGGTTGACGGCGCGGTCAGCGCCATGTATGGTGTGGCGTACTCTGTTCATCCTATGCTGAACATCCATGATCTGACCCACGATATTACCCCTTACAATATCTGGGAGGCCAGCTACCGTCTGATTCAGACCATCCGATACTGGCCCCAGGGGACAGTGTTCGTATCCGTGGTAGACCCCGGTGTCGGCTCTGACCGTAAGAGCGTTGTGGTGAAAACCGCCAGCGGTCACTATATTGTTACCCCGGACAATGGCACCCTGACCCATGTCATTCGGTTTGATGGGATTGTGGAGGTTCGGGAAATTGACGAAAACGTGAACCGTCTCCCCCGCTCCGGCGAGAGTTACACCTTCCATGGGCGGGATGTGTACGCCTATACCGGCGCCAGACTGGCCAGCGGCATCATCGATTTTTCTCAGGTCGGACCTGTACGGGACACAGGCTCCCTGGTTCGGCTTCCCATCATTGAACCCCGGCTGGAGGGCCATGCCGTCTGCGGCACCATTGATGTGCTGGATGTTCGGTTTGGCAGTTTGTGGACGAACATTCCCCGGACGCTGTTTCTGCAGACCGGGATTGCCTATGGTGACCGGGTGAGCATCACCATCGAAAACGACACCCGCTGCGTATACCGCAACATCATCCTGTTCGCGAAAAGCTTTGCCGATGTCTATGTGGGTGAAGCGCTGGCCTATGTGAACAGTCTGGACTGCGTGGCGGTTGCCATCAATCAGGGCAGCTTCGCCCGGGCCTACAACATCGGAACCGGCAACTCCTGGCGCATCCGCATTGAGCCTTTCAAGGGCTTCTAATTTCGCTGTTTTGGCGTTACGCCTGAATAGAAATCACTATGGAGGTAGAAACCATGAAGAAATTCTCTGTGAAAACCATCGTCGCCATCGGTATCGGCGCTGCCCTGTTCTTTGTTCTGGGCCGTTTTGTCGCCATTCCCAGCCCCGTGCCCAACACCAGCATCTCTGTTCAGTACGGCTTGCTGGCGTTCCTCGCTGTGGTCTACGGCCCTGTTGCCGGCGCTCTGGTCGGTCTCATCGGTCATACTCTGATCGACTTCAGCTTTGGCTGGGGTGTGTGGTGGAGCTGGGTCATCGCGTCCGGCGTGTTCGGTCTGCTGATGGGTCTGGCTGCCAAGACTCTGAAGATGGAAGAAAGCGAGCTGGGCAAGAAGGGTCTGATTAAGTTCAATATTTCCCAGCTGGTGTGCCATCTGATCTGCTGGCTGGCCGTCGCCCCTGTGCTGGATGTGTACATGATGGGTGAGCCCTGGGACAAGCTGCTCGCCCAGGGCCTGATGGCCGCTGTTGCCAACGCTGTCACCACCGCCATTGTCGGCAGCCTTCTGTGCGTTGCCTATGCTGCCACCAAGACTAAGGCCGGCAGCCTGACCAAGGAATAATTTTCAGCATTGCAAAGGCAGGCGCAATAGCCTGCCTTTGTTTGTCAGGAGGAATCCCCATTGGAGAATGTACCCATTATCTGCTTTCAGGACTTCGGCTTCCAGTATACCGCACAGGCAGAGCCAACCCTGTACCATATCGATCTGAACATTCACAAGGGTGAAAAAGTGCTGATTGCCGGGCCATCCGGCTGCGGAAAGTCCACCCTCGCCCACTGTATCAACGGCCTTGTGCCCAATTCTTATCCGGGTACGTCCACCGGGAGCCTGACCATCGGCGGAAAAAGTGCCAAAGAGCAGGGATTATTTGAGCTTTCCCAAACGGTGGGAACGGTCCTGCAGGACTCCGACGGACAGTTTATCGGCCTGACCGTGGCGGAGGATATTGCCTTCGCGCTGGAAAATGACTGCGTACCTGTTGGCGCAATGCACGACACGGTGCGGCGGATTGCGGAACTGGTGGACGTCAAGCAGGTTCTGAGCCACGCACCTCATGAGATTTCCGGCGGGCAGAAGCAGCGGGTGGGCTTAGGCGGCGTCATGGTAGGAAACGTGGATGTCCTTTTGTTCGATGAACCCCTTGCCAATCTGGATCCTGCTACCGGCAAACAGGCCATAGTTCTGATCGATGAGATTCAGAAGCGAACCGGCTGCGCAGTCATCATCATTGAGCACCGGGTTGAGGATGTGCTTTATTGTCCCGTTGACCGTATCATTCTTATGGAGGACGGACGGATTCGCTACGATGGCGACCCGGATTCCCTGTTATGCACCGACCTGCTGCCCCGGTGCGGTATTCGGGAACCGCTGTATGTCACAGCGCTGAAATACGCAGGTGTTTCACTGTCGGCAGATATGCACCCGGCCTATCTGCCGGAATTGACGCTCACCCAGGCCCAGAAGGAACAGGTACGCGCTTGGTATGAATTGCACCCCAATTCCGAATCCAGTGAGGATGCGCAGGTTCTGCTCCGGGCGGAAAATATCGACTTTACCTACGATGGCGGGCATCACGCTCTGCGGGGTGTCAGCGTCACCGTCCGCAAAGGAGAAATGCTCAGTATTGTCGGCACCAATGGTGCAGGAAAATCAACCTTCTCCAAGGTGGTTTGCGGTTTTGAAAAAGCGCAGAGCGGCATCCTGGAGTTAAACGGCATCGACCTGAATACGCTGTCCATCAAGGAGCGGGCCGATTATATCGGCTATGTCATGCAGAACCCAAACCAGATGATCTCCAAAACTCAAATATACGACGAGGTTGCGCTGGGATTGCGGAACCGGGGCGTATCCGAGGAAGAAATCCGACCGCGGGTGGAAGAAACCCTGAAAATCTGCGGCCTGTACCCCTTCCGCAACTGGCCCGTTTCCGCCCTGAGCTATGGGCAGAAAAAACGGGTGACCATCGCCTCCATTCTGGTGCTGAAGCCGGAGATGATTCTGCTGGACGAGCCTACCGCCGGACAGGATTTGAAACATTACACAGAAATCATGGATTTTCTGCGGGAACTGAACCAGCAGGGCATCACCGTCGTGTTGATTACCCACGACATGCACCTGATGCTGGAATACACCCCCAGAGCGGTGGTTTTCAACGCGGGCAGAGTCATTGCCGACAAGACAGCCGCTGAGGTTCTGAACGATCCCCAAATTGTGGCGGACGCTCACCTGAAGGAGACCTCGCTGTATCACCTGTCCGCCCTGTGCGGAATTGACAATCCTGAAGAATTCACCCGCCGCTTTATCGCCAGAGACCGGGAGGTGCGCAGATGACCAACCTCTTTAACTACATCGACCGCCCCTCCCCCATCCACCGGCTGACCGGCGCCTGCAAGCTGGTCTGTCTGATTCTCTGGACGCTGGCTGCCATGACAAGCTTCTATACACCGCTGCTGCTTGTGATGACCGTTGCTGCTGTGGTTCTGTTCCGCACCGCACGGCTGAAACTGAAGGATATTTCTGTGACTCTGGGAATCATGTGCGTTTATATCGTGATGAACAACGTTCTGATTTTCCTGTTCAGTCCCATGCACGGAACCAAGATCTACGGAACAACAACGATTCTGCTTCACATTGCGGAGCCCTACAGCGTGACGGCAGAGCAGCTGTTTTACCACCTGAATGTGATTCTGAAAAACGCCTGCACCATTCCCATCGTTCTGTTGTTTGTGTGCACCACGAACCCTTCCGAATTTGCCGCTTCTCTGAACCGCATCGGTATCAGCTACCGCGTCAGCTACGCCGTGGCACTGGCGCTGCGGTATATCCCGGATATTCAGCGGGAATACCGGGACATCTCCCTGGCGCAACAGGCCCGTGGTACGGAGATGAGCAAAAAAGCCAGTCTCATTGACCGGCTGAAGGCCGCAAGCGCTATCCTGATTCCGCTGATTCTGTCCTCCATGGAGCGGATCGAGACCATCTCCAACGCTATGGAACTTCGGGGTTTTGGCAAGGAAAAGAAACGCACCTGGTATTCCGGCAGACCCTTTTCCAAAATGGACGTTGCCTGTATGCTGATCTGCGCTGGACTGATGCTGCTGTCGCTGGCGCTGACCTACCTGAACGGAGGACGTTATTTTAATCCTTTCCAATAAAAATATGCGCCGGGAAGATTTCCCGGCGCAGCTTTTTTATTCTCCTGTCAGATTGTCGTCATCCTTCGCGAATTTCGCAACCACACCGCTGAGGGACAGCACCGCCAGCAGGTTGGGAATGACCATCAGGCCGTTAAACATGTCGGACATATCCCAGACCAGAGACACCTTCTGGAAGGAACCGACCGCAATGAACACCAGCGCAATGATTCCGTATACGATCCGGGCGGATTTCTTACCCTTGAACAGAGCCTTCACATTGGACTCTCCAAAGAAATACCAGCCGATGATGGTAGAGAAGGCAAAGAACAGCAGGCAGATTGCCACAAACGCATTGCCGAAGCCGCCAAAGGAATGGTTGAAGGCAGCCTGTGCCAGCGCGGTGCCGCTGAGCAGCTCACCGTCAGCGTCTACCGTGCCCAGAACGCCGGAGGTCAGGATGACCAGCGCAGTCATGGTCAGAACCACAAAGGTATCGATGAACACGCCGATCATGGCTACAACGCCCTGATCCTGGGGTTTGGCAACCTTTGCCAGCGCGTGGGCATGAGGCGTAGAGCCCATACCGGCCTCATTGGAGAACAGGCCCCGGGCCACGCCGAAACGCATGGCCTCCTTCACGGTGACACCCAGCACGCCGCCCAGAACCGCCTGAGGATTGAAGGCGCCAACAAAGATGGCTTTGAAAGCGGGCAGAATGCTGCCGGCATTCATGAAAATGGCAATCAGAGAGCCGAGAATGTAGAAGCAGGCCATAATGGGCACCAGTTTTTCGGTCACTGCCGCAATCCGCTTGACACCACCAAGGAAAATAAAGGCGCATACGCAGGCGATGACCAGGCCGATCACGACCTTGGGAATGCCGAACGCCGTATGGAAGGCGTCACCGATGGAATTGGACTGCACCATGTTGCCCATGAAGCCCAGTGCAAGGGTAATGGCAATGGCAAAGAAACCGGCCATGAAGCTGCCCAGCTTTCCCTTGAACGCGGCCTTGATGTAATAGATCGGGCCGCCGGTGACCTCGCCGTTTTCATTGGTCTGCTTATACTTCTGAGCCAGAACCGCCTCGCCGTAGATGGTGGACATTCCGAAAAAAGCGGACACCCACATCCAGAAAATCGCGCCGGGGCCGCCGGAAGCCAGCGCCGTGGCGCAGCCTGCAATGTTTCCAGTGCCAACCTGGGCGGCAATGGCCGTGGCCAGGGCCTGGAAGGAGCTCATTCCCTCCTTGCCGGCGCCCTCGCCCACCAGCTTGATGTTGCCGAAGACCCGGCGCATACCTTCGCCGAATTTCCGAATCTGCACGAACCGGGTGCGGATGGAGAAATAAACGCCGCTGCCCAGCAGCAGGAACAGGAGCACAAGGCACTTGTTCCAAAGGACATCATTGACTGCCGCTACGATCTGAGTAACAAGAGTTTCCATTTTTTGACCTCTTTCTGACAAACAAAAATCGCTGGACGCAACTGCTCCAGCGAAAAGAGAGCGCGCCTCCCCTGCCATTTTAGGAAACGTGCTTACTCTGTCCTTTTACCTGAGAGATTCGGCATTTCTGCTTTGCACCTTCGGTACTCATTTCTGAGATTCTCCAGAGCCACATCCATTCTTAGTCCCCACCTGAAACACAGGCACCTGAGAGTGTTACTCCTTCGGCAGGCTCAACGCCATTCCCCTAAGAACTTCGTTTGTCGATATTATATTACCGCCTCATCATACACGAAGGATCTCCTTCTGTCAACCTCTTTTCGCATTTTTCAGGAAATGGCAAACTTGTTGTGCAAATTGCGCCGGATTTTCCACTTTATGCACAATTATTTATTCTATTTTTATATTGACTTGAGGTCGAATTATGCTATAATGAATCCATCTCGATTGGAAAGAGTCTTTCCAAAGCAAGATACTGCGACCGCCGGTTTGCACCGGCCAAGGCCATACGGACAGCCGGGTCGAATGCCGAAGACCGCCTTTGTGCGGTTTGGCAACTTCTGTTGCCTTATTGATTGAGTTAAAAGCTCAGTTTTATAAGTTGGTTACTATAAACCGATCGTGCCCCATGGCATAAACTTGTGAAATGGTCAATAAGAGTAGTAAAAGTAATCTTTGCTATATAGACTCTGATCTGATTCGGATGCGATTCCCCTTCTGCGCTGCCGGATGCGAAAACTGTCGAATTCGATCCTGCTTTCGTACCCATATTGCAGTAAGAATGTGGTATTGTTGAATAACACAAGTGGTATGCCGGTATCTGGCGTACCACTTTTTTCATGCCAAAATTCGGGAAAGAAGGAACGAGAAATGAATAAAATTATTGAGCTGAAAAACATCTCCAAGTCCTTTGACGGCGAAATGGTGCTGGACAACATCAGTCTGGATATCCACGACAACGAGTTTATCACCCTTCTTGGACCCTCCGGCTGCGGTAAAACCACCACCCTGCGGATTATCGGCGGCTTTGCTTACCCGGATCAGGGCGATGTGATTTTCATGGGCGACCGCATCAACGACGTGCCACCCCACAAGCGCAACGTCAATACCGTATTCCAGAAATACGCCCTCTTCCCTCACCTGAATGTGTTTGAAAACGTTGCCTTCCCTCTGCGGGAGCGGAAACTGCCCAAGCAGGAGATCAAGGAAAAGGTCGAGAAGATGCTGAGCATGGTTATGCTGTCCGGCTTTGCCCACCGCCGTGTCACCAGCCTGTCCGGCGGCCAGCAGCAGCGTGTTGCTATCGCCCGGGCGCTGGTCAACGAGCCGAAGGTTCTGCTGCTGGACGAGCCTCTGGGCGCTCTTGATCTGAAGCTGCGCAAGGATATGCAGCAGGAGCTGAAGAAAATCCAGAAATCCACGGGAATCACCTTCATTTTTGTCACCCACGATCAGGAGGAAGCCCTGAGTATGTCCGACACCATCGTGGTCATGAGCGAGGGCAAGATTCAGCAGATCGGTACCCCTCAGGACATTTACAACGAGCCGGTCAACGCCTTCGTCGCTGACTTCATCGGCGAGAGTAATATCGTGGACGGCGTGATGCTGGCGGATTACAAGGTGAAATTCGGCGGTCAGGTTTTTGAATGCCTTGATACCGGCTTTGCCCCCAACGAGCCGGTGGACGTGGTCATCCGCCCGGAGGATGTGGATATCGTGAAGCCTGAACCCGGCGTGCTGCAGGGCACCGTGACCTCCGTCACCTTCATGGGTGTGCACAACGAGGCCATCGTGGACATCGATGGCTTCAAGTGGATGATTCAGACCACCGATCCTGTGGAGGAAGGCGCCCACATCGGCATCTATCTGGAGCCGGACGCCATCCATATCATGAAGAAATCCAAGTATTCCGGCATGTTCGGTGACTATTCCTCCTTCTCCAACGAACTGGACGAGCTGTCCAATCCCGGAGGTGAAGAGGAAGAATGAAACCCGCAAATCGCAAGCACCCCCAGAATGGGTATCGGGCGGCGCTGGCCCCCTACTCCGTCTGGTCGTTTCTCTTCATCGTTGTGCCGCTGGCCTTCATCGCCTACTATGCCTTCACGGATAACCAGTTTGCCTTCACAACCGCAAACGTAACCCGGTTCTTCACCGCTACCAGCAATATCGTGCAGGACGACGGCACCTCCGTTGAGGTCAGAACCTACCTTCTGATCTTCATGCGCTCCGTAAAGCTGGCGGTGATTTCAACGATTCTGTGTCTTCTGATGGGCTACCCCATCGCCTATATCATGGCCCGGGCCAAAGAACGGACGCAGAAAACCATGGTAACACTCATCATGATTCCCATGTGGATGAACTTCCTGATCCGCACCTACGCCTGGATGACCATTTTGCAGGACACCGGCATTATGAACGGTTTTCTCTCCGCGCTGGGTATCGGAACCGTACACATCATCGGCACCGAAGCCGCCGTTATCATCGGCATGGTTTACGACTATTTCCCCTATATGGTGCTGCCCATCTATTCGATTCTTGCCAAGCTTGACAACCGGCTGCTGGAAGCGGCAAGGGACTTAGGCTGCGGAAGTCTGTCCGTTCTGCGGCGGGTAATCCTCCCTCTGAGCATGCCTGGTGTGATCTCTGGCATTACCATGGTTCTGATTCCTTCCATCAGCACCTTCTATATTTCCCAGAAGCTGGGCAACGGCAAGTTCTTCCTGATCGGCGATGCCATTGAAGGACAGTATGTTGCCAATAATCTGCACTTCGCCGCTGCCATTGCCTTTATCCTGATGCTGATTCTTCTGGTGTGCATGGCTGTGGTTAAGTATGTCACTGCACGGTATGTCTACGGAGGTGACGAAGAATGAAAACATCCGCAAAAATTTACAGCGGCATCGTATTCGCGATTCTCTTCGCGCCGATTTTGGTGCTGTTGGTATTCTCCTTTAACGAATCCAAAAGCCTTTCCGTGTTTTCCGGCTTCTCCCTCAAATGGTACCGGGAACTGCTGAATGACCGCAACACCCTGGAGGCAGTGCGCAACACCCTGATTCTGGCCGCTTCTGCCACCGTAATCTCCACAATCATGGGCACTGCCGCTGCTGTGGGCATCAACAAACTGCGCTCAAAATGGTCAAAAGCCGTGATGAACACGGTGACGGATATTCCCATGACCAACCCGGATATCATCACCGGCATTTCCCTGATGCTGATGTTCGTCTTTGTGGGCAGACTGTTCGGCGCGTCTACCAGTCTGAGCTTCTGGACCATGCTGATCGCACACGTCACCTTTTGCCTGCCCTATGTGATTTTGCAGATTCTTCCCAAGCTGCGGCAGATGGATAAATCCCTGCCCGAGGCAGCCATGGATTTGGGCTGCACGCCTGTGGGTGCCTTCTTCAAGGTAGAACTGCCAGAGATCCTGCCGGGTATCATCACCGGCGCGATCATGGCCTTCACCCTGTCACTGGATGATTTCGTGATCAGCTACTTCACCTCCGGCAACGGCTTTGAGACCCTGCCAATTCGGATTTACGGCATGACCAAAAAGACCGTAACGCCGAAAATGTACGCTCTGGCGACCATCATCTTCTTCGTCACGCTGGGACTGCTGCTGATCAGCAATTTTGTGGATGAAAAGGATGAAGCAAAATAAATGTATTCTTAAAGAAAAATGGAGGAAAGAGAATGAAAAAGTGGATTTCCCTGTGCCTGGCTGTGATGATGCTGGCGTCCATGTGTCTTGCCGGCTGCGGCAGTAAGAAAGGCCTGACCCTGAACGTTTACAACTGGGGTGAGTACATCTCCGACGGCAGCGAAGGCTCCTTCGATACCGTGCGGGAGTTTGAAAAGTGGTATGAGGAAACTTACGGTCAGCAGGTCACCGTCAACTACTCCACCTTCGCTTCCAACGAGGATATGTACAGCAAGATTTCCAGCGGCGCCGTCAGCTACGATGTAATTATTCCTTCCGACTACATGATCGCCAGAATGGCGAAGGAGGGTCTGCTGCTGCCCCTGAACTTTGACAATATCCCCAACTATCAGTATATTGAGGATACCTTCAAGGGGCTGTACTACGATCCCGACAACCAGTATTCCATTCCCTACACCTATGGTGTTGTTGGTGTGATTTATGATGCCAATGTTGTGGATGAAGCTGATACCGGCAGCTGGGATCTGATGTGGAACGAAAAGTATTCCGGCAAGATTTTGCAGTTCAACAACTCCCGGGATGCTTTCGGCACCGCCATGTACAAGCTGGGCATCGATGTGAACACCACCGACAAGGCCAGCTGGGACAAGGCTTACGACGAGCTGCTGACCCAGCGTCCTCTGGTTAAGAGCTATGTCATGGACGAAATTTACAACATGATGGAGTCCGGCGAAGCCGCTGTGGGTGCTTACTACGCCGGTGACTACTTTACCATGGTGGATGCCCAGTCCGAAAATGTGGATCTGCAGTTCTACTATCCCGAAAACACCAACTTCTATGTGGACGCCATGTGCATTCCCTCCTGCGCGCAGAACAAGGAGCTGGCAGAAATCTTCATTAATTTCATGCTCTCCGAGGAACCCGCCGTCGCAAACGCCGAGTACACCTACTACGCCTCTCCCAACAGCATCGTCTATACCAACGAAAGCTATATTGAAGAAATGGGCGAAGATGTGATGGAAGTTCTGTATCCCGAGCTTGGCAGCTTTGCCGAAGCATACAACAAGCTGGCCTACAAAAATCTGGACAGCGATACCCTGAACTATCTGAATACCCTTTGGGAAAACGTGAAAATCAACTAAATTAGCGGCCCGGAAGCATTGCTTCCGGGCCGAATATTTATTATCTGTAGAAGGTATTTCCGCCGATAAATTCCCGCACCAGACTGGTGGGCGGTATCTCGTCATCCACATCCGCTTCCTGAATATAGTTCAGGATTTTTACAATGTTCCGCACCTCGTCAAAACAGTCATCCTCCGGCTGAACGGCCGTCAGCAGGGGGAAAATATGCTTTTTCAGCACCGCCAGCTCGTACAGCGTTGAACTGTTGAAAATCACATCCGCGTTTTCCTGATACGGGAAAATCCAGCGCTGTTCGCCCCGGCGGACACTGTCCCACATGGAGATCGTGTGCTGCACCGACGCGCCACGGGTCTCGTAGTCCCGCACAATCCTGCGCAGCAAGCGCAGATAGCTGGTGGGAATACGGTTGTGATTATCCAGATTCAGCGGCAGCAGAGGGCTGACATAGAGCTTGAAAATCAGGTATTTTTCCACGTTTTCCGGGAGCATTACGGGATTCAGACCGTGAAGTCCCTCGACAATGATCACGGAATCCACCGCCAGCGTCAAAATGTTTCCCTTCCATTCTCTCCGGCCGGTGATGAAGTTGAAGCAGGGAAGCTCCACGCTCTCCCCCGCCAGAAGACGCGTCATGTTATCCCGGAACAGGGCCACATCAATCGTATTGATGTGCTCCAAATCCAGCTTCCCGTCTGGCCCCGGAGCAATTCTATCCCGGTCAATGTAATAATCGTCAAGACTCATGAGAATCGGTTTCTTCCCGTGAACCCGCAGCTGTGTCGCCAGACGGTTGGCGGATGTGGTCTTGCCGGAGGAACTGGGCCCTGCCAGCATTACCACTTTTGCGCCCCGCTGACAAACCATATCCGCTACCTGGGAGAACCGCTTTTCATGCAGCGCCTCGTTTACCCGAATCAGCTCCCGGATTCTGCCGGAGGTTGTCAACTCATTTAAGTCCGCCACGGTTTCGCACTCCATCAAGGCACACCAGCGCTCTCCTTCATTGAAGACGGAGAAGAAATTCGGCATAGCGGGAATCTTCGCGCAAACCTCCGGGTTTTGGTCGTCCGGGTATAGAAACAGGAATCCGCCGTCAGCAGGGAGAATATCCCATACCGTCAAAAACGCCGTTGACGGCAGCATTTCTCCATAGAAGTAATCGGCGTAGTCCTCATATACATACTCATCGAAGTAATCCAGCGGCCGCCAGCGCAATAATCGAGCCTTGTCCTCCTGCCCTTCCGCGCTGAATCTGGATACGGCATCATCCAACGGTACTCTGCGGCGAATCAAAGGAATACCCTCCTGAACAATTTCCTTAACCCGTTGTTTCAGTTCAGAAGCTGAGAAACCGGGCGCTCCGCTGACCTGAATATAGATGCTGGATCCCAGGGTGCAGCTGACCTTCCCCACCGCCTCTGGCCACAGCTGCCGCAGCGCCAGAAAAAATACAAACTGCGCTGTGCGGATGTAGCACTCCTTACCGGCGGGATCGGAATAACGCAACAAGCGAACTGTACCCTTTGATGCCGCCATTGCCTGCCGCATGGAGGGACGGTCTCCCTTCGTATCTTTTGTTCGGACTGGAATATAATTTAGTGTAAAAACCTCACCGGCAATTTTCGCCGCCAGCGGACGGTCAGCAAGACTATCTCCCTCCAGCCCCAGCTGCTTAACCAGAGCCAGCAGACTCTGCTCCGGCTGCGCTTTCACGCAATGTCCGTCAATTGTTAAAATCACCAGAATCCCTCCTTAATCTACAGATTGTTCTTGTATACTATATCAAAATATAATTCATAATACAACGGTTTTCTGTGTAAACTTACTGTGAATTGTAAATCTTCCCATCTCTTCGCCGCGATGACGGACGCTGCTTTCATGCATTTCAGGAAAGCTTCTCCAGCTGTGTACCGGGATAATAGTGAGCCAGTATTTCAAGATAATTGCTTCCCGTGACAGCCATGGCATCTGCTCCGTACTGACTCATACCTACCCGGTGGCCATAGCCTTTCGTGACAATGGTGATGGAATCTCCTTCGGCGGAGATGGTCATCGCGGTTGAGGGCAGTCCCAACAGTTTCCGAAGCTGGGTTCCTGTGTAGCTTTTCCCGCAGATGGACATGGTGTCGATTCCACCGCCCGGTGTGTAGCTTTCTGTTACAAACCATTCGGCAGGTTTTCCTGTGAGTGCGCACCCTGTTTTCTCCTGAAACTGTGCTTTTGTCAAGCGAATCGTGTCACAATAATGTGCAGCATTTTCCTCTCCCGGGCTGGCTACTGCTTGCAAATAGGGATAGTCTGTCCCCCAGACAGCCGCCGCATCCTCCGTATATCCGCCGGAGCAGGAAAAGTAGGTTGCTTCGATGAGCTCTCCTTCATAGGTCAGAACCCAGCCGGAGGTTTCCAGAACAGCGCTTCGCACCTTTTCCAGATTCTCTGCTGTACCGCCTCTATCCAGATAGGTTTCCTCCGACAGGTAGGCCTGACAGCAGGTTGGATCCGTGCAAATACTGCCATTTCCGTGTTTTCCGCCGGTTTTCATGGCCTTTGCGGTATAGGTTCTGGCGGCAACCGCCTGCGCTTTCAGTGCTTCGTTCTCAAAATCCGCCGGCATCTCTCCAAGAACCACGCCTGTCAGATACATGTCCATATCCATCGTCTTCACGCTTCCCCCCGGGAACAGAACGAACACCGGGATGGCCGATTCCCCCGCCGCATATGTCTCAGACGTACTCTCCACGATCGGCAGTTCCTTTGCGTTTCCCTCCAGCAAAACCGCGGAAATATTCAGAATCAGGCTGGGCAAAACCGTACCCATCAGAATCGCCACGCATATTTCCTTCCAGAGCACTTTCATTCAGCATCCCTCCGCGCTGAATCTTACCATAATCCCGATAAGCTATTCCGTCACAATAAAAGAGGATCCCACTTGACATTTTCATCCTGCAATGCTAAAATACGGAAAAAGAATAATCCCGACGATGAGGGAGTAGCAAGCGCTTTTCGCGCAGCAAGTCAACAGACTCGGCTTTTGCCTGGCTTGCTTTAATTTGCGAGACTCACGGTATTGTCCCCCATCGAATGCTTGTGCTCGGCATCCTTTCCTGGGGGTGTCGGGTTTTTTCTTCAGTGCTCCGCGCTGGAAATCTAAGATAGGAGTGTCAATTATGATTCAGTCTGTTCTTCTGTTCGCGGTCGGTCTGCTGCTGCTCATCAAGGGCGGTGACTGGTTTGTTGACGGCGCTACGGGACTTGCTCGCCGCTTCCGCCTGCCCGATATCATCGTAGGTGCTACCGTTGTCTCCATCGGCACCACCCTGCCGGAGGTCATGGTTTCCGCTACCGGTGCCATGCTGGGTCAGGGCGCCATGGCCTACGGCAACGCCATTGGCTCCATTATCTGCAACACCGCCCTGATCGCCGCCATTTCCGTCGCATTCAACCCCGGGCCTGTTAATGTAAAAACCATGAAAATGCCTGTCATTTTCTTCTTCAGTTCCGCTGCCCTGTACTGCGTGGCCGCCTATCTGCTGGGTGAGTTCCCCCGTTGGATGGGCCTTGTCATGCTGGCGTTTTTTGTCGTCTATCTCGTTCTCAATATCCGCCAGGGACTGAAGCACCCGGATGAGGTGGAGGAAGAGGATAATGGCGAAGCAAAACCCCGGACCCTGCTGATGGAGCTTACGCTGCTGGTTGTCGGCGCCGCGCTGATCGCTGTGGGCGCCAATCTGCTGGTCGAGCACGGCACTATCATTGCCCAGTTCCTCGGCGTACCCGAGACAGTCATCGCTCTGACTTTCGTGGCACTGGGTACCTCTCTGCCGGAGCTGGTTACGACCATCACTTCTCTGAGAAAGGGCCATGCTTCCTTGGGTATCGGCAATGTCATCGGCGCAAACGTTTTCAATTTGGTGCTGGTTTCCGGCGTTGCCGTTACGCTGGCCCCCTTCGAAGTGCCCGTGGGTAAGCTGCTGCTGGGCCACAACGCATCCTTAGTGCTGGACATTCCCTTGATGCTGATTGTCATGCTGCTGCTGACGGTTCCAGCGCTGACCCGGAAAAAGCTGGAACGCTGGCAGGGGGTTCTCCTGCTTTGTATCTATGCCGCCTTCTGCCTGTTCCAGTTCTTCGTATAATATGAAACACCGCCTGAATGGCGGGTGGCCGTAATACAGTAACTCCATTTATTTCAGGGCCTGTACGGAAGGGGTAAAAAACAAAAAAGTGCGCCGCTTCGTCAGTCTTGACGGAACGGCGCTCTTTCACGCTCTACACAGCAATCAACGGTTCGTATAGAGTGCTTCTTCCTCTGCGGTTGCAGCACGGACTTCCATGCCTTTTTCCCAAACAAGAATTGAGTTCTCTGGATCATCTTTGATTCCAAGATAAACTCTTGTTACAGGAACACGTGATTCATCATTCAACGATGCAAACGCACTTTCGGGATCAAAGCCGATGCCGCTTGTGCCGTTCCTATGCGGGATATTTGTTTTCTTTGCCAGAATAGGTCTGTAGGTTGAAATATAGCCGTTACCATCGCTTCCGACTTCTACTGCGGTGCTGAAATAATTCAAATCATACAAATCATCATAGGTAATATGAATCATGCCATCAGAAGTCTGAAATACCCCCATTACAACCACATCATCTTTCCCCATCGGAACGCATTTCCATTCTCTCAAAACAGTGTTTGCTATGAAAATCAGTATGACAAAAAATGCAACGCCGAGTCCAATCCATAAAGATTTTTTTCTCTCATGGTTCCACTTCTTCTGAATTGGACGCAGAGATTCTACTTCTTTTGCCATTTCGTAAGGTTCTGGCATTGAACCAAGATCATTTAGTATTCTTCTGCAATCTGCACAATCAGCACAGTGCTTTTCTACTGCATTGCGGGTCTCGGTACTACATACATCATCGTGATACAGCGGAAGCAGATCACGGATTATGCCACAGGGATAATTCATTTGAGTTCCTCCTTAATTGTCAACCTTGCACGATGATAAGTCACCCGTGCCCAATTTTCTGTTTTTCCAAATAACAAACCGATCTGTCGGAAGGATAATTCTCCGAGTACTCGTAGTGAAAACACCTCTTTATAAGGTTCTGGTAGGTTATGAAGCGCCTGGTGAATCAGAAAAGCGGATTCTTTATCCAGCATCATTTCCTCTAAAGAACTAGTGAGCGTTTCCTCTTTCTCCGGCTCCTTATGTTTTTTACGGTAGGATAGGTAAGTGTTTTTTGCAATTTGGCAAAGCCAAACATAAAGCTTGCACTGTCCTTGAAAAGAATCCAGTGATTTCAATGCTTTGAAGAATGCTTCTTGCGTGATTTCTTCGGCAAGGCTTGGATCCCGACTCAAGGCTAATATGTATCTATAGACATCCTGAAAATAAAGAGAATATATCTCCTGATAATCTTCCACTATTTCACCCCCTTTACCTATATGACTCGAGAAATAGCATTTCGTTACAAAGAAAGAAATACTCCTTTGAAATCAAAGAATGGCGCACATACGGGTTACCCCCGTATGTGCGCTCATTTCTGGCCTAAGAGCCGCCGCAATGCGGCGGTTGGCCTCCGAAACGCCTCGTTGCGGCTCAGTGTGCGAGACCGAACACCTCAGACACCTGAATGTCCGGGGCGCTTTGCGTCACTATGTTCAGAACATGGGACTGTATCCCTTGCGCCGCGAAAGCGGCTATCCCCTTATGGCAAAAGGCGTGACCACTTTCGTCACGCCTTTTGCATATTTTACTGTCTTATGAACACCCCGCTAAACGGCGGTGTTTTTTGGCGGAGATGGAGGGATTTGAACCCCCGCACGCCTTGCGGCGCCTAGCGGATTTCGAATCCGCACCCTTCAGCCACTTGGGTACATCTCCATTTCGTGCTATTATAGCAGTTCCCTGCCAAAAAATCAAGGCTTTTTCACCAGTTCCAGCACCTGTTCCATTTGCTTGCAGATTCCCTCATAATTCTCTCGTCTGTGCGGACGAAGGCAGTGCTGGCAATCCTTGATGCCGGCATCGGTGTATTGGAAGTTTCCGCCGCACTGATCTCCCAGACAGTACAGCGGACAATAACAAAACAGGCAGCTGAATGTTTTCGGATCGGCGCCTTCGTGGCAGGGGAAATACTCACACTGCCGATGCTGGAAAAAGTCATAATTTGGCATGATTTGTCCTCCCGGTATTTGCATGGAAAGAAATTATGTGGTATACTCAAGGTCGGGATGAAACAGCGTCCACGGGTATTTACAGGGGGGCTGCTTTGAGAATTCCATCCTTTTTCCCGTCAGTGGGTGAACGAAACCTATTTTGTAAGACCATAGCGCAATTTCACAGGGGTCATTCAGGGTCGCGTATTTCCGCTCCCCTACCAGCGGCAGACCTCGGCTGGCAAACTGCACCCGAATCTGATGGGTTCTGCCGGTGTGCAGCCGTACCGCTGCCAGGCTCAGACCTTCACGGCTTTCCATCGTCCGATAGTCGAGTACCGCTTCCTGAACGCCCTTCCCCGGTTCCGGGGATACCATGGTCATGCGCCGGGCCTTGTCCCGGTACAGCAGATCGGTTAACGTGCCTTCGCTGGCTGCGGGCGTTCCGTGAAGAACGGCAAGGTATTCCTTCTGAAATTCGTCTTCCCGCACCTGCCGGGACAACTCGGAAGCGGCGGCGGCAGAGCGCGCCAGCACCATCACCCCGCTGACAACCCGATCCAGCCGGTGTACTGTGCGGATATCTGCCTTTGGGTCTCCCAAAGCCAGTCGCACCAGCTCCGGCAGCCCGCCGGGTTCATCTGTGGACAATACCCGGGCGGGTTTTATGCACACAACCACTGACTCGTCCACATACAGAAGCTCCATTTTCATCTCCCCTTTTCCCTATCCTACCAAAAATGAATTCCCATTTCAAGGAGGTTTTTATGAAAATCGTGATTCTTGACGGCAGAGCCCTAAACCCCGGCGACCTGTCCTACGAATGCCTGCGCCAATTCGGTGAACTGACCGTCTATGACCGCACCGATTCTGAAGCGGAAGCAATAGAACGCATCGGCGACAGCGAAATCGTGCTGGTAAATAAAGTGCGCATCACAGAAAGCCTGCTGGCCGCCTGTCCAAGCATTCGCCTGATCTGTGTGCAGGCTACCGGCTACAATGTGATCGATTGCGATGCCTGTGCCAGACGGGGTATCCCGGTCACCAATGTTCCAACCTATGGCACTGCCGCCGTGGCCCAGTATACCATGGCCCTGATTCTGGAGCTTTGTCACCGGGTTGGGCTGCATAACCACCATGTCCAGAAAGGCGGATGGGTAAATGCCAGCTGCTTCACCTATTGGCTGACCCCTCAGACAGAGCTGGCGGGAAAGACCCTCGGTATCATCGGTTTCGGCAGCATTGGCAAGGCTGTCGGCAGACTGGCAAAAGCCTTCGGCATGCACGTCATCGCCTACAACCGCTCTCAGAGCGAGGAGGGCCGCCAGATCGCCGAGTATGTGGATTTGGATACATTGCTTGCCAGCTCCGATATCGTGTCCCTGCACTGTCCCCTGTTCCCGGAAACAGAAAAAATCATCAACGCAGACGCCATTGCGAAAATGAAGGATGGGGCCATGCTCATCAATACCGCTCGGGGCCCGTTGGTGGACGAGCAGGCACTGGCCGACGCCCTTACCAGTGGAAAACTGCGCTCCGCGGCAGTGGATGTGGTGTGCCACGAGCCGATGGACAAGGACTGCCCCCTGCTTGGCTGCAAGAACTGCATCATCACGCCCCACATGGCATGGGCGCCGGTGGAGAGCCGCCAGCGGCTTCTGAATACCGTGGTGGACAATATCCGGGCATTCCTTGATGGGAAGCCCCAAAACGTTGTAAACATGTAACCGCAAAAGAGAGGACTTTCCGTCCTCTCTTTCACTGCTTCATAACGCCTCACCCAGAATCGACTTCGTTGCGTAGGCATTCAGGCTCATATCCGCCGTATTGCCGGCGAGATATTCATAGTATGCCTGGGCACCGATCATGGCGCCATTGTCACCGCACAGGCTCAGCGGCGGCATATACACCTGGGCACCCAATTCCTTCGCTGCCGCCAGAAGATCGGCACGAATCCGGGAATTGGCGGCGACACCGCCGGCAACCGCGATTTTCCGATAGCCCGTCTCTTTTAACGCCATCACCGCTCTGGGGATCAAGGTATCCGACACGGCGGCAGAAAAGGAAGCGCACAGACTGGGAATATCCAACGCTTCCCCCACCTGCTGCGCATGGTGAATCAGATTCAAAGCAGCGGTTTTCAGGCCGGAAAAGCTCATATGATAGGGGTTTTCACCGGGCTTACTGCGGGGCAGGACGTATTTCGTCTCGTCGCCCAGCTTCGCGGCTTTATCAAGGGCCGCGCCGCCGGGATATGGCATTCCCAAAACCCGGGCCACTTTATCAAAGCTCTCCCCCGCCGCATCATCCAGGGTGGTGCCCAGAATCCGCATCTCGGTGTAGTCCTTCACTTCGATGAACATGGTGTGTCCGCCGGATACCACAAGGCACAGAAAGGGTGGCTCCAAATCCGGGTACGCCAGATAGTTGGCGGCAATGTGACCGCGAATGTGATGCACAGGAATCAGAGGCTTGCCCATAGCCAGCGCTGCCGCTTTGGCAAAATTCACGCCCACCAGCACAGCACCAATCAGGCCTGGGGCATAGGTCACAGCCACCGCGTCAATGTCCCGGCGGGTCAAGCCGGTGTTTTCCAGCGCCTGCTCCGCAAGTCCGTAAATGGCCTCGATGTGCTTCCGAGAGGCAATTTCCGGCACCACGCCGCCGTAAATGCGGTGCAGATCCACCTGGGAGGCGATGCAGTCCGTCAGCACCTGCCGTCCGTCCCGGACGATTGCAACGGCGGTCTCGTCACAGGAGGATTCAACTGCCAGAATGTTCAAATTTTCCACTCCTTTCCCAGAATCAGCGCGTTTTCCTTTGGGTTTCTGTAATAGTTCTTCCGAAGGCCGAGCTGCGTAAATCCCATGGTTTCGTACAGCGCAATGGCTGGTGCGTTGGACTGCCGAACCTCCAGCCGGAGGATATGGCTTCCTCGCTCTTTCAGACGCACTATCAGTTCATCGATCAGCGCGGCGGCAATTCCCTGCCGGCGGCAATCAGGGTGCACGGCAATGTTCATCATGTCCGTCTCGTCCAGCACCGTCTGAGAGCCGACGTAGCCACAGACAGCTCCGTCTTGTTCGGCAACCAGCCAGAGTGACAAGGGATTGTCAAGCTCCGAGGCAATGCTCCCTTCGCTCCAAGGGTCTGCAAAGCATTGCCTTTCCAGCGCTGCCACCTGCGCCACATGGTCTTTGTTCATTGGGATGATTTTCATTTTGCCTCGTACCAGCTCTTTCCATAGTGGGCTTCCGCGGTCAGGGGCACCTTCAATTGGGCGACGCCTTCCATCTCCCGACTGATCAAAGCGGCTACTTCAGCTGCCTGATTCTCTGGACACTCCACGATTAGTTCGTCGTGCACCTGCAGAAGGAGCTTTGCCTCCGGGTAATTCTCCGCCAGGGCGTTTTCCACCCGCAGCATGGCCAGCTTGATGATATCCGCCGCCGTACCCTGAATCGGCGTATTCAGCGTGATCCGCTCCGCAGCGCTGCGGACGTTGAAATTGCTGCTTTTCAGCTCCGGCACATACCGCCGGCGGCCGTAGAGGGTTTGGGTGTATCCAGTTTCCCGTGCATCTGCTACCACCTGCTTCATATACGCCCGAACGCCGGAGTAATTAGCCAGGTAATTGTCAATATACGCTCTTGCCTCGTGGCGGGTCACGCCGATATCCTCAGCAAGAGAGAATTCACTGATGCCATAGACAATACCGAAGTTCACCGCCTTGGCGTGGCGGCGCTGCAAAGGCGTCACTTCCTCCACAGGAACGCCAAAGACCTGAGAAGCCGTTGCCGTGTGAATGTCCACCCGGTCACAGAATGCCTTCTGCATGGCTTTGTCGTCAGCGATATGCGCCAGCACCCGCAGCTCGATCTGGCTGTAATCCGCGTCCACCAGAACGCAGCCCGGTTTCGGAACGAACATTTTTCGGATCTCCGCACCCAGATCGGTGCGAACCGGGATATTCTGCAAATTCGGCTCCGTAGAAGACAGCCGGCCGGTGGCCGTCACCAGATTCTGGAAGGTCGTATGCACCCGGCCATCCTCGCCGATTTCCTTGAGAAGACCATCCGCGTAGGTGGATTTCAGCTTGGTCAGCATCCGATATTCCATGATGGCCGGAATGATCGGGTGCTTGTTTTTCAGTTTCTCCAGAACCTCAGCGTTGGTGGAGTAACCTTTCTGGGTTTTCTTGGAGGGTGGAAGGCCAAGCTTATCAAAGAGGACTTCCCCCAGCTGCTTGGGAGAGTTGATGTTGAAGGTTCCGGCGGAATAGGAAAAAATCACCTTTTCACAGGCATCAATCCGCTCCGTCAGCATGGCGCCAAACTGTTCCAGCTGATTGCGGTCAATGCGGATACCCCGGTTTTCCATCTGGTAGAGCACGTTACATAGGGGCAGCTCCAGGTCCTGATACAGCCCTGTCATTCCGTTTTTCTCCAATTCCCCGACCAAGACACTGCGCAGCTGCCAGATTGCCTCCGCGCAGGCGGCGGCATCGCCGTCTTCTACCGTGGTTCCCAGGAAATTGGTTGCCAGCTTGGAAACGGGATAGTCAGACTGGGAGGGATTCAGGTCGTAGGCAGCAAGGGCTGTATCAAAAACGCAGGTTCCACCAGTGATTCCCATCCCGTCCAGCCGATGAAAGGTACTTTTGCTGTCGTGGAGAATCAGGGATTTCTCCCGCAGGTCAAGGCCCTGCATGGTCAGTTCCATGGGGGTATAGGCACATACACCAGCCTCCCATGCGATACCCATGCTGCCATCCGCCGCAAGGTAGAGCGCGCACTGGGTAATTCCCTCCGGCATAGCGTCTACCCGTGGAAGAGTGGAAACGGATATCTCCTGCTTTGGTGCTTCCATGGCAGCACCCCGCAGGCCGTATTTGTCAATGAGCCGTACAAATTCCAGCTTCTGAAACAGCTTATACAGTTCCGGCCGGTTATAGGGCTGGACAATGGCATCCTGGGGAGCAAATTCCACCGGGGCTTCAGGACGGATGGTGGCCAGGTCGTAGGAAAGGTAAGCCTGCTGCCTGTCCTTTTCCAGCTTTTCCCGCAGCTTAGGGCGGATAGACGGGTCGTCCAGATGGTCGTACACCCCGTCCAAACTGCCGAATTTCGCCAGCAATTCCTTCGCGGTTTTGGGGCCGACACCGCCTACACCGGGAATATTGTCGGAGGAATCCCCCATCAAGGCCTTCAAATCGATCAGTTTCTTCGGCTCGAAGCCGTATTCCTCACGAAAAACAGCTTCCGTATACAGGGTTGCCGTGGTCTGCCCCGGCTTGGAGATCACCAGCTTTACATGGACGTTTTCGTCGATCAGCTGCAAAGAGTCCCGGTCGCCGGTGACAATGACGCACTCCCAGCCCTGCTGGGAACAAATCTTTGCTGCCGTACCAATGACATCGTCCGCTTCCCAGCCCTGACACTCATAGATGGGAATGTTCATTGCCCGCAGAACGTCCTTCATAATCGGCATCTGCTGCGCCAGTTCCTCGGGCATACCGTGACGGTTGGCTTTGTAGCCTTCATACTTCAGATGGCGGAAGGTAGGGCCATGGAGGTCGAAGGCCACGGCAATGGCTTCCGGCTGCTCCTCCTTTTCCATTCGCTCCAGAATATTCAGAAAGCCGTAGATGGCGTGGGTGTAGAGGCCGTCCCGTGTGGTTAAAGGGTGAACACCAAAATAGGCCCGGTTAATGACGCTGTTGCCGTCTAAGATCAGCAGCTTCATACTTTTCTCCACTTGGCGCCCTGAGGTGTATCGATGATCTCAATGCCCCGGGCCTTCAATTCATCGCGGATTCGGTCTGCCTCCGCAAAATTCTTTGCCTTCTTGGCCTCCGTCCGGGCAGCAACCAGCGCGTCGATCTCAGGATCGGCGTTGGCGGCCTCCTCCTCGGCCTTTGCCTTGTTGAGCTTCTCGGCAGCAGCCAGCAGATTCAGAGACAACACCTGGTCGAAGTCCGCGATCAAGGCCAGCTTGGTTGCGTCATTGCACTTTGCCTTCAGCACGTCGTACAAAGCCGTCACAGCAACGGAGGTGTTCAAATCGCCGTTCAGCGCGTTCACAAACCGCTCCTTCAGCTTTTCAAAGGCCTCCTGATCGATTTCGCCCTCCTGTTTAAGCGTCGCGATCTTGGCAACCAGCTTCTCATAGGCAGCCACGGCGTTGTCCAGATTCTCCCAGGAGAACACCAGATTGCGGCGGTAGTGGCTCTGCAGGCAGAACAGGCGGTAGGCCATGGGATCATACCCCTTCTGCTCCAGCAGGGATACCGTCAGGAACTCGCCCTTAGACTTGGACATTTTGCCGTTGTCGGTATTCAGGTGGTGAACATGGAACCAGTAATTGCACCACTTATGGCCCAGATAGCTTTCGGACTGAGCGATTTCGTTGGTATGGTGGGGGAAAGCGTTGTCGATGCCGCCGCAGTGGATGTCCAGATCATCGCCAAGGTGCTTCATGGAAATGCAGGAGCACTCGATGTGCCAGCCCGGATAACCCACACCCCAGGGAGAATCCCATTTCAGGGCCTGATCCTCAAACTTTGACTTGGTAAACCAGAGCACAAAGTCATTCTTATTTCTCTTGTTTTCGTCCTCTTCAACGCCCTCACGAACGCCTACCGCCAGATCTTCCTCGTCGTGGTCGTTGAAGACGTAGTATTTATCCAGCGTAGAGGTGTCAAAGTACACGTTGCCCCCGGCAAAATAGGCTTTGCCCTTGTCCAGCAGGGTCTGTACCATATGGATATACTCGTCGATGCAGTTGGTGGCAGGCTCCACCACATCAGGCCGCTTGATGTTCAGCTTGTCGCAGTCAGAGAAAAACGCGTCGGTATAGTATTTTGCGATCTCCATGACGGTCTTGTGTTCCCGACGGGCACCCTTGAGCATCTTGTCCTCGCCGGTGTCGGCATCGGAGGCAAGGTGACCTACATCGGTGATGTTCATGACACGCTTGACGTTGTAGCCGGTATAACGCAGGGCCTTCTCCAGCACATCCTCCATGATGTAGGTGCGCAGGTTGCCGATGTGGGCATAGTGATACACCGTGGGTCCGCAGGTGTACATTTTTACCTGCTCGGGATGGTTGGGAACGAACAGTTCCTTCTTGTGGGACAGAGAATTGTATAGATACATCGTATAACCTCCTGTTATTTTCAAAAATTGGGGATCGAAAATAAAAACGCCCCCTGTACCTATGTACAAGAGGCGGATTTCGCCGCGGTTCCACTCTTATTTCTCACTTATCATCATTCCGCTCCCGGATGCACTTTCCCGTTCCCCACACATATCCGGGCTTGCAGCCGATGACCCGAACTCTCTGAAAGGCGAAAAACGCTACTCTTTCCGTTCACAGCGGTATTCAGTTACATGTTATTCTACCACTGATACCTTATCCTTGTCAAGTGCCGCTTCGGAGGTTTCCATAATCTTCCTTGGAAATTATTTAAGATATTCTTACGCTATTGACAAAAGCCTATCTTGTTCGCTATAATAGTGTCGAGAAATGAGACGAAAGTGAGGTAACCCCATGAATTTCTCCCAATCATACAACCTCAGGAAACCACTGAGCCTGCTGCTAGCCACGGCTCTGACCGCGACGCTGCTTTCCGGCTGCAGCCTGTTCAAGAAGGCTTCGGATGAGCCTGCGGATACAACCCCTCAAACCCCCGGCCTCAGTCTGACGGACACCTCCGCTCCCACTGAAACCGAGGCTCCCACCACAGAAGCGACCGAGCCTATCAACGAGAATACCGCAACCGTAACCAGTCAGATTAACATTCGCAGTTCACCCAGCACAGAAGCAACGATTGTTGGCACGCTGGATGCCGGCGACAAGGTCGAAATCAGCCGCCGTGAGGAAGTCACCGGCATTAACTGGGCCTACATCATCTCCCCCGAGGCAGGCTGGATTGTCATGGATTATGTTGAAATGGACATTCCCAGTCAGATGCCTACCGGCGGCGACACCAGTACCCCTGCCGGCAACAACGCCGCCAGCGAGCCTACAGACAGCGGAACAGATACCTTGAATGTCAAGGGTGTTATTACCGTCAACAACCTGAACATCCGCAGCGAACCCGATGGCAATGTGCAGGGCTCCTATAACAAGGGTGATGTGGTGACCATTCTGGAAACCAAGAATGGCTGGGGCCGTACCAATAAGGGCTGGATCAAGATGGAGTACGTCAACACCAGCGGCACCACCACCGAAACACCCTCCAACACGACCGACAATACCACCAATAACAGCAATAGCACCGGCAACGGCAGCACCACTGTGCAGTTCCGTGGCATCGTTACCGCCAAACAGCTGAACATCCGTGCTGACGCCAGCAAGGACAGCGACAGTCTCGGCAGCTATTCCTACGGCGCCCGGGTGGAGATTCTGGAAAAGAGCGGCGACTGGGGCCGCACCAGCAAGGGCTGGATCAGCCTGAACTACGTCTATCAGGACGGCACCACAGGCTCTAATACCGCCAAGGGTACCATCACCGCAGGCGGCGGTCTGAATATCCGCAGCGGCCCCGGCAAGAACTATGATTCCGTGGGTACTTATGCCGAGGGTGCCAGCGTCACCGTTCTGGAGCAGTTTACCTACGACGGTGTAACCTGGGGCTGCACCAATAAGGGCTGGATCAGCATGGCTTATGTGGATACCGGCAGCACCGGCTCCTCCGATAGCGATTCCGCCTCTTCCACTGATGGTCAGAAGGCTACTGTCTCTACAGAGAGCGGTCTGCGGGTTCGCAGCGGCGCCGGTACCAACTACGATGTAGTCGGTTCCCTGAAATACGGTACGAAGGTGACAATTCTCTCTCAGGAAACCGTTGATGGTACCACCTGGGGTGAGATCAGCACCGGCTGGATCTGCATGGATTATGTAACTCTGGATTAAATGAACAGGCGGGGCTTTTCGAAAGAAAAGCCCCGCTTAATCGGAAAATGGATATTATGAAGCCGCCAAGCGATTTGCCTGGCGGCTTCTGCTGTTACTGATTCTTTTCGGCCTTCTTGGCTGCCTTGGCTTTGGCCTTGGCTTCCTGTGCCTTCTTGGCTTCCGCCTTAGCGTTTTCGGCAGCGGTCTCGTTGGTGGAAATGGCCCACTTCTCTAACTCAACACGAACCTGATCGGCGCCGGTCTCCAGAACGATCCGGGTCTCCTTGACATCCACGACAGTGCCGGTAATGCCGCCGATGGTGGTAATCTTGTCGCCCTTCTTTACAGAGGAACGCATCTGCTCGGCTTCCTTCTTGCGCTTGTTTTCAGGACGGATCAGCATGAAGTAGAAAATGGCGATCATCAGCACCATCATGATCAGCGTACTGCCCATGCCGGCGCCTGCGGTTGCAGTCAGTAAATTCATTGGTAAAACTCCTTCGTGTGTGTAATAACGTGTCTATTATAGCATTGTTCACGCAAATTGCAAGGACTTCTTTAGATTCTTCTGGCCAATTTCTCGGAATACTCCGCCCGGAATTGGGAGAAGGTGCCCTCATCCAGAGCCTGACGGATTCGCTCCATCAGCTTATTGTAGAAATACAGGTTGTGCATCACCGCAAGACGCATGGCCAGCATTTCCTCCGCCACAAACAGATGCCGGATATATGCCCGGCTGAACCTGCGGCACACGGGACAGTCGCATTCGGGATCAATCGGCCGCTCATCGGTCATGTATTTGGCGTTTTTCAGATTGATGGCACCCTCCCAAGTGTTCAGGCGGGCATGACGGGCATTCCGGGCAGGCATGACACAGTCGAAGAAGTCCACACCCCGGGCAACCGCCTCGATGATGTTGGTTGGTGTGCCCACACCCATAAGGTAACGGGTCTTGTCCGCGGGCATATAGGGCTCAACCGACTCAATGATATCGTACATCTCCTGAGCCGTTTCCCCTACCGCAAGGCCGCCGATGGCGTAGCCGGGCAGATCCAGGTCGGCAATACGCTTCATATGCTCCACACGGAGATCAGCGTAGGTGCCGCCCTGGTTGATGCCCCACAGCATCTGCTGGGGATTCACGGTATCCGGCAGGCTGTTCAGCCGTGCGTTCTCCTGCTTGCACCGAACCAGCCAACGATAGGTTCGGTCAATGCTCTGCTTTACATAATCCCGGGGGGACGGATTTTCAATACACTCGTCAAAGGCCATACAGATATCGCTGCCCAGATTGGACTGAATCTGCATGCTTTCCTCCGGCCCCATAAAGATCTTTCGTCCGTCGATGTGAGAAGCGAAGTAGACGCCTTCTTCTTTTATTTTTCGCAGAGAAGACAGGCTGAACACCTGGAAGCCGCCGGAATCCGTCAGGATTGGGCCATCCCAGGTCATAAATTTATGCAGGCCGCCCATTTCACGGACGACCTTGTCCGTGGGCCGCAGGTGCAAATGATAGGTATTGGATAATTCCACCTGACAGCCGATGTTTTTCAGGTCCTCCGCGCTCAGTGCGCCCTTGATGGCACCCTGTGTGCCCACGTTCATAAATACAGGGGTCTGGACAGTTCCATGAGCGCAGGTAAACACACCCCGCCGTGCATTCCCTTCCGTCTTTTTCAGCTCAAACATAGTTACCTCACATAATACACATAGCATCCCCAAAGCTGAAGAAGCGGTAACGCTCCTTCACCGCCTCGGCGTAGGCGTTCAGCACACGCTCCCGCCCGGCAAAGGCCGATACCAGCATCACCAGCGTACTCTCCGGCAGATGGAAGTTGGTAATCAGGCCATCCATGGCCCTGAAGGTGTAGCCGGGGTAGATAAAGATATCCGTCCACTTGGAACCGGCGGTAAAGGCGCCGTCCTCCCCCGCCAGAGATTCCAGCGTTCGGCAGGAGGTGGTGCCGACGCAGATGATCCGTCCGCCGTTTTGTCTGGTCTCATTCAGAATGCGGGCGGTTTCATCGTTCATCATGCACAGCTCAGAGTGCATATGGTGCTCCAGAATGGTATCCGCCTTCACAGGCCGGAAGGTTCCAAGTCCAACATGAAGGGTGACAAACGCGGTCTTTACGCCCTTCTCACGGACTTTTTCCAATAATTCGTTTGTAAAGTGCAGTCCGGCTGTGGGTGCTGCCGCGGAGCCGACCTCGCGGGAGTATACTGTCTGATATCGTTCCTGATCTACCAGCTCCGCCTTAATATAGGGCGGCAGGGGCATTTTGCCAAGCCTTTCGAGAACTTCAAGGAAGATTCCTTCGTAGAAGAATTCTACAACCCGGTTCCCATCCTCCTGAACCTCCCGAACAACTGCCTTTAATTCGCCGTTTCCAAAGCTAACCTCATTTCCGGGCAGCATTTTCCGGCCAGGCTTGCACAGGCACTCCCAACGGTTGTCTCCCAAGTCCCGCAGAAGCAGCACCTCTACAGCACCGCCGGTGGGGCGGTGGCCCAAAAGTCTTGCGGGCAATACCCGGGAATCATTCATCACCAGACAGTCGCCGGGGTTCAGATAGTCCACGATATCGTAAAAATGCTTATGGCTGATCTCCCCTGTCTCACGGTTCAGTACCATCAGCCGGGAGGTATCCCGCTTTTGCAGAGGGGTCTGGGCAATCAGCTCCTCCGGCAGGTCATACCAGTAATCCCTTGTTTGCAGGCCTGCATTCTCGTTCGTTACCAATGCGCAACTTCCTTTCGTATTTGCGATACTCTCGGGGTATTGTAGCATATTTTCCAATAGAAAGCTACTGTTATTTCTCCTTTTTCCCATAAGAAAAACCCGGCAGCCGCCGGGTTTTCCATTTTCTACGCTTTCAAAATAGCATCAATCACGCTACCCACCGCATCGGTATTCACGGTTTCCATCAAGCCATTGTCGTAGGCTTCCGCTACAGACGGGTCGATGGGCAGCTTTGCCAGCACAGGCAGCTCAAACTTTGCGGCAATCTCATTGATATGGGACTTGCCGAAGACTTCAATCTTTTTGCCGCAGTCCGGGCACTCCAGATAGGAGTAGTTCTCAACGAAGCCCAGCACAGGAATATGCATCATGTTGGCCATCTTCACAGCTTTGGCAACGATCATAGACACCAGATCCTGGGGGGTGGTAACAATGACCACGCCGTCGATAGGCAGGCTCTGGAATACAGTCAGGGGCACGTCGCCGGTTCCGGGAGGCATATCTACGAACATATAGTCCACGTCTTCCCAGATCACATCGGTCCAGAACTGCTTCACCGCGCCGGCGATGACAGGGCCGCGCCACACAACAGGATCGGCAGGGTTGTCTAACAGCAGGTTGATGGACATAACCTGAATGCCTCCCCTGGTCAGTGCCGGGAACAGACCGTCCTCATTGGCTCCCTGACATTCATTGACACCGAAAGCCGTGGGTGCGGAGGGGCCGGTGATATCCGCGTCCAGCACGGCCACCTTCTTGCCCTGACGGGCCATAGCAACCGCCAGCATGGCTGTGACGGTGGACTTACCCACGCCGCCCTTGCCGGACACAACAGCAATTACCTTTTTCACGCTGGAATGGGGATTCAGCTCTGCCAGAAGACTTTCTTCCTTGCGGTCTGCGCAATCAGAACCGCAGGAAGAGCAGTTTCCGCTACAAGAACTCATGTTTGTTCTCTCCTTTTTTCGTCATATGTCATCTATTATAGCATTTGTTTCTTACCTGTCAACTACACTTTTTGACAAATCGCGTTCCTCGGCCACCAAACCATACCAGCTTGCGTCGCAGATGCCCTGATTGTTCCAGTCGGATTGACGCAGAGTACCTTCGAATTTCATGCCGCACTTTCGCATGACTGCCCCGGAATTTGGATTGCGGGGATCGTGACGGGATTCCACCCGGTTTACGCCCACTTCATCAAATAGGTAATTCATGACCGCCTGCATAGCCTCAGAGGTGATCCCCCTATGCCACCAGTTTGTGCCGATGCAGTAGCCAATATGCACAAGCTGGGCTTGTTCGTTCAGACGCACTACGCCAATGGAGCCAACAGGTTCTCCCAATTCCTTTGGAACGATGGCCCACTGGTAGAAGGTGCTGTCCGCATACTGGCCAGTCCAGTCAAGCAAAATCTGGTGACTGATCTCCACACTGCTGTGCGTGGGCCAGGTCAGGTATTTTGTCACTTCCGAATCTGAGGCCCAGTTACGGTACGTGGCAGGCGCGTCCTCCACGGTAAACCGTCGAAGGATCAGCCTTTGCGTTTCAATGGTCTTGGTGCCCTGATGTCTCATTTCCTTCACTCCTGCGCCGCGTCCCATTGCTCCATCAAATCCATCAGTACCGCTTCCGCCCCCTCCTTTTCGTTCAAAAGTCGGGTCAGCTCCTGATAGTCGGCGGCAGAGGCTTCGATTTTTTCTTCCAACTGCGCAATCAGGGCTTCCTGCTTTTCGATCTCCCGTTCTAAACGGCGGATGAGCTTGTCTGTGTCCTTGGTGCCACCCTTGGGCTTCTCTTTTTTGGGCTTAGGCGCAGAGGAGATAACAGGCTTTGCCGCCGCCTCGTGTTCCAGAATAGAACGGTACTTCTGATAGCCGCAGGGAAAATCCCGAATGGTGCCGTCCTCCAAAAGCCAGATGCGCTCGGCGAATTTCTCAATAAAGTAACGGTCGTGGGATACAAACAGCAGCACGCCCTCAAACTCCTCGATGGCGGCTTCCACCCACTCCCGGGAGGCAATATCCAGATGGTTCGTCGGCTCGTCCAGAATCAGAAGGTTGATCTTCTCATCCATCAGCATACACAACCGCAGACGGGACTGTTCGCCGCCAGAGAGATTGCCCACCTGCTTGAACACATCCTCACCCTGAAACAGAAACGCGCCCAGACGGTCACGGGCTGTCTGCGGGGTGCAGTTCTTCTCGTAGAGCATGGTGTCATACAGGCTGCGCTCCGGGTGGTCAAAGTGGATGATCTGGGGAAGGTATCCAAATTTTACCGTTGGGCCGAACTGGATCTTTCCGGCGCAGTCCTCATCCCCCAAAAGGCACCTGATGAAGGTGGTCTTTCCCGTGCCGTTATCGCCCAGCAGCGCAATCCGCTCGCCGCCCTCGACTGTCAGATTCACGTCAGAAAACAGCACTCTGTCTCCAAAGGACTTGGAGACATTTTTCATTTTGAACACAATATCCCCGGAAAACTCCTTTTCTCCGAAGGAGGCCTTCATAGTCCGCTCTTTTTTGGGCTTTTCCGTCTTACGAATGCGCTCCATGCGGTGCTGGATGGACATGGCACGGCGGTACAGGGTTCGGTTGTTGATACCCCACCCTTTCATCCGCTCCACGGTGTAGCCAAGCTGCCTGAGCTTAGCCTGCTCCTGCTCATACTGCTTTAATTGCAGGTCGAAGCGCGCCTGTTTTTCGTCCATATAGAAGGAATAGTTGCCGGAGTAGAACTCTGCGTGGCCTTCCGTGATCTCAATGACTCGGTCGGCAACCTGATCGATGAAATAGCGGTCATGAGAGATGGTCAGAACCGTACCCTTGAAGGTGTTGATGTACTGCTCCAGCCACTCCACACTGTTTAAGTCCAGATGGTTCGTCGGCTCATCCAGCAGCAGAATGTCCGTTTTTTCAAGCAGAAGACGGGCAAGATTCACTCTGGTTTTCTCGCCGCCGGACAGACTGGAAAATTCCTGACTACGCTGCTCCGGCGTGATGCCAAGGCCGTTGCAGATTTTGTCCACTTCCACGTCCATGTCATAGCCGCCGCCGGTCTGAAACCGATTGGTCAGGGCATCATATTCCCGAAGCTGCGCATCGGTAGCGCCGTTCGCCATTTCGCGTTCCAGCAGTTCCATCTTTTGACGCACCCGCAGAATATCCGCAAACGCGGAACGCAGTACATCTTCAACGGTAAACCCCTCCGGGAACCGGGGAATCTGAGAGATCAGGCCCAGTTTTTTGTTTGGGTTAACATAGACCTCGCCGGAATCATAATCCATCTGCCCGGTGAGGATATTGAAAAGGGTCGTCTTTC
Organism: Clostridiales bacterium; assembly: GCA_022786995.1. Lineage (GTDB taxonomy): Bacteria > Bacillota > Clostridia > Oscillospirales > Oscillospiraceae > Faecousia. The sequence continues at coordinate 36,007 of JALFUW010000018.1, read as the reverse complement.
CGCAGCCGTTGCGGCCCAAGATGGCCACACACTCCCCTTCCTGTATCTCAAAGGTCAGGTTTTCCAGCAGGTTTTCCCCGATGACAAAAAATTTTGTCAGATTCGTTACCTGTATATCTACCATGGTTTTACTCCATCACGTTTGTTCCAATATGGCATCCAATTCTTCCAGAGAGCAAAGCAGATTCAGCGCCTGGAGCATGGCGTTGGCACTCATGCGCTGCGGCAGGCCCAGTTTTTTCAGAAGAGCCAGCCGCTTTTCACTGGCATTTGCTCCGCCGGACAGGCCCCGGGCCATCAAATCCTGCTTGGTAATCCCTTTGTTTCCCGGGGAATTCTCTCCTTCGATGGTGGCTCCGGCGCGGCGCAGGGAATCCAGCAGAATCTCCGGGGACAGGCCCTCGACACCCAGTTTTCCCTCTTTTCCGGGAGTGGACTTGCGCTTTTCCTTCCCGTACACATCCGGGATATAGGCGTGTTTCAGGTATTTCCCGGGAATCGCGCTTTTGATGTGGTTGCGAATCACAAAACCCGCACCGTCTGAATCCGTAAAAACAATCAGTCCCCGACGCTCCGCTATCCGGCGCAGCAGAGACATCTGCTCCTTATCCTTGAAAATGCCAAAGCCGGAGGTTTCCAGAATCGGCGCGTCCACAATCTGAGACAGGGTGTTTTTGTCATAGCGCCCTTCTACCACAATCGCTTCCCTGATTTTAAGCATTTTTCCCCTCCTGTGCCAGCCGCAGAATCAGCAACTCCAGCAGCCGTTCCTGCTCATCAAAGGAAGTCTTCATCCGATAGTCTGTTTCCAGCACCAGCTGAGCGGCAGTACGGCAGAGCTTCGGTGTACAACGGCGAGCCGCTTCCATGGTCTTTCTCGCGGGATAATCCGGGATGCCACAGAGCTTTTGCAGATCAAAGCTGCTCTTTCCGTTGTCCAGCAATGTCCTCGCGGTGCTGATACGGCGGTAATGGCTGCCCACCGCTCCCAGAATTGCCAGCGGCTCCTGCTGCATTTTCAGAAGCTGCTGCAATTTCTGCATGGCCTGATCGTACCGCCCGAAGCTAAGCTGATCGGTCATTTGGAATACCATCGCGTCCAGTACAGGCTCAGTCACAGCGTCAATATCACTTTTTTTGATTTCTTCCGCCCCGGAGTAGGCGCAGATTTTGTCAATTTCGCCGGTCAGGGCAGTCATTGTTCCGCCGGTAATATCAATCAGATAGGCGCACAGATCGGTAGAAATCCGCTTTTTATTGGCAGCGAAGTGGCGGGTTACCCAGGCAATCAAATCCCGCTGATCCTGCTTGGCGAACTCGACAATAAGGCCGCTGCCGTCTACCGCCTCCCACAGCTTTTTCAGTCTCTTGTCCGGCTTCCAGGCGACAGTGATGTAGGTAAACACCACTGTGCAGTAGTCGGGGATATCCCGCAGAATCTCCGCCAGCTTTTCACGGTCGGACTCGTTCAATTTGAAAATATCAACATCATCGATCTGTACAAATGTGGACTGTGCCATCATTGGCAGGTTTTCCACCGCGTCCGCGAAAGCTCGCAGTTCAAAAGTCTCGCTGTTAAGGCGATGGTAGTTAAACGACTCTGTCAGCGGATCCAGAAGGAGCTTCCTCATCTGCTCAAGATAATGGTGCAGCAGAAAGGTTTCTTCCCCATGGAAAAAATACAGCCGCCCCAGCGATTTCTGCTTCAGCGCCATTTTCAGTTCTGTCAATCCGCTGCCTGATGGCTGTAGCTTTGCCATGTTTACCTCCTGATGGTGATGGTTCCCTGCCGGTCTGTACGATACACTGTACAGCCGTAGTCAGCAAAACGCTCCAATGCTTCCGATGCCGGGTGACCATATGGATTATCAGCGCCGACACTGATACAAACAATTTCAGGCTTAGCCGCTGCCAGCAGTTCCTCACAGTTCGAATACCTGGAACCATGGTGACCCGCAACCAAAACATCCACGTCAGGGATATCAGCGTGGCGCAGCAGAGACCGCTCTCCGAACGCATTTCTGTCTCCTGTGATGAGTATATCACATTTTTCCGTATCAAACAAGACACACAAACTCATTTCATTTTCTGTCCCATGGAAAGCTGGGGCAAAGATTTGAATAATCGTATTGCCATCCCTGATCTCTATATCCTGTGTGGCAATGACCACCTGCGTTTCCTTTGGAATTGCCATATTCTCAAGCCGTCGGGGAAGTATCAGCGCATCCGTACGGATTCGTGACAGAAAGAACTCCGCGCCACCGGCGTGATCCCGGTCGGTGTGGGTCAGAATTAGGCCGTCCACATGGGAGTAGCCCCGGCTCAGCAGGGCTTCCGCCGCCATATCGGCAGTGCGCTCGTCGCTGTCTCCGCCGCAGTCCACAACGTAAACCCTTCCCCCGGACTGCATCAGCAGGCATTGTCCCTGCCCTACATCCAAGACGGTGAAGCGCACATCAGAAGAAGACGGCTCCCACCATGACGCCATCAACGCAACGCACAGAGACAGGACTGCACAGCAGACGAAAGAAACCGCCATTTTTCTGCATTGCAGGTAAAGAAACAGCAAAAGATACACGAAGAACAGCCAGATGGTGATATAGGGACTGACCGTATAAACCGCCGCCAGCGGAAAAGCCGCCATGCACTTCGCGACCAGCAATACATAACGGATAAGAATCCCTGCGAGTTTGCCCACAAAGCCCGCCAGCGGCAAATAGACATGTGCCAACAAGCAAACCCCAGCCAGCAGACAAAAGGTAAGGCTCACCACCCACAGTACAAGCAGATTGGTGATAACACCCACCAGACTGACGATGCCAAAATAGTAAGCACACAGCGGAATCGTCATGATCTGAGCGCCAAGGGTCACCGCGATACCAGCCGACAATTTGCGAAGAAGCGTGTATTTCTTTCCCTTTTTGCCTTCCAGCCCCGCAGTCAGCTTTCCACGGATACCAGGCGTAAACAGGAAAATCCCCATCACGCTGGCTACGGATAATTGGAAGCTTACCGAATTGATACAGAAAGGATTGATAATCAGCATGACAAGCGCCGCAAAGGCAAGGGCGCTGGGGCCGTCGTACTCCTTATCCAGTAACTGAGCAATCAGCATCAGCCCCAACATGATACAGGCACGGGTAACCGAGGGCGTGAAGCCCGCGACCGCCGCGAACAGAAACAGCAGAGGAATTCCGGCAAGGGCCGTAAGAAAGCGCCTTTGGAAGGTTACCGTACTGATCATTGCGAAAAAGATGGATATATGAAGGCCGGAAACCGCAACCACATGTCGGATGCCGCTGATTTTCAGCTCCATATCCGTCTGATAGGATAATTCGGAAGTGTCTCCCAACAGCAGCGCTTTGGAAAAGGCCACACACTTTGGAGGAATACAGGTTTCCAGGATTTCCTGGATATGATGACGCAATATGGACGGAATGTCCCTGTAAGTCCAGGGGTTATGGGACAATTCCATCTCACCCTTTTGGTAGGCCAGCAGAAAAATCCCTTTGCCCTGATAATAGGAAGATGGATTCACCCCAGCCTCTGTCGTAATCCGCAGACGGAAAAGGCCGGAAATCGTAGCTCCGGGTGGGATATCCTCCGCCTGCTTGAGGTATGTGGTAATGCGGTAGGTCTTCCCCTCAATCTGAATTGTGCCGTCAACCGCGCTGCCGTAATCCGTTTCCCGGCTATAATCCGAGGCGCGGATGCTGCACTGCCTGATTTCTCCATCCAGCGAGGAAATCGGCTTCAAATACTGGGCCGTATAACCCCGGAACCAGATAAAGCCAAGAATACAACCCAGCATTGTCGCCAGCAAACGCCGCGGCGCACCCGGTTTCTTCTCCGCCAGCGCACTGATGATCAGTGTCAGCGCCACGCCAACCAGCCGGGCACTCCAGCTGTCCGCATAGAGGTTCAGACCGCAGGCAGCGGCAAATCCCAGAGCCATATATACAATTCGCCGCACACCCACATCCCCTTTACGAAAAAGGGCGCAGCACCCGGCTGCGCCCTTTGAAATTACTGAATCTTGGAAGCGACGTAATCATCCACCAGAGCCAGCGCGTTGTCGACCTTGGTGATGTCCTTGCCGCCGCCCATAGCAGAATCCGGCTTGCCGCCGCCGCTGCCGCCGCAGCAGCAGCACACCTGCTTCACCAGTTCACCGGCCTTCAGTCCGCTGGCAACAGCATCCTTGCCGCAGACTGCCAGGAAGGTGGGCTTGTCTCCGTTGCAGGTTGCCAGCACCGCAACGACCTTCGGATCCTTATCCCGCAGCATATCGCCCATCTGGCGCAGCTTGGCGGCGTCTGCATTGGGAACCATGGCAGTCAGAACCTTGAAGCCGCCCATATTCCGGGAGCCGAACAGGAACCGCTCCACCTCGCCGGAGGCTTCCTTGGCCTTATACTGTTCAATAGCCCTTCTCAGCTCCTTGGCTTCCTCGAGGTGGCTCTGAATCTTGGCAGCCACATCGGCAGGCTTGGTCTTCAGCTTGGCAGCAGCTTCAAACAGCATCTGCTGATTCTTCTCCATCTTGGCAAGGCAGGCTTTGCCGGTGATGGCCTCGATCCGGCGGACACCGGAAGCCACGCTGCACTCACTTTCCAGCTCAAAGGGGCCGACTTTGGCGGTATTGTCCAGATGGGTACCGCCGCACAGCTCAATGGAGTAACCGCCCATGTTGACAACTCGAACCGTGTCGCCGTACTTTTCGCTGAACAAAGCTGTGGCGCCGGAAGCCTTGGCCTCCTCAATGGGCATCTCACGGATGTCCACAGGATAGCCCTCCAGAACAGCATTCTGAACCAGCGCGTTGACCTTGGACATCTCCTCCGCGGTCAGTGCGGAATAGTGGGTAAAGTCAAAGCGCAGACGGTCGGGCTCCACATAGGAACCGGCCTGATGGACGTGATCGCCCAGAACGGTCTGCAAAGCCTTTTGCAGCAGATGGGTTGCGGAGTGGGCACGCATGATGGCCTTGCGGCGCTCCACATCGATGGAGGCGCAGACCTCATCGTCCACCTTGATGGAGCCGGTGACCATCTTGCCATGGTGCAGATACTTGCCGCCCTTGTCCTTCTGAACATTTGTGACCTGGAAGCGGCTGTTGCCCACCAGAATCACGCCCTGATCGGCAATCTGACCACCCATTTCCGCATAGAAAGGTGTCTTATCCAGCACGATGATGCCTTCCTCGCCGCCGGCGATGGTGCCGGAGACTTCCTCGCCGACGCAGACCGCCAGCACTTTGGCGGAGCAGTTGTTCTCGGTGTAGCCAACGAAGGTGGTGGGGGTGTTGTCAAGGCCCAGATCAATGCCTGCCCAGGCCAGGTCACCCAGCGCCTTCCGGGCTTCCCGGGCACGCACCTTCTGCTCCTCACGGAGGCGATAGAATTCGTCCATATCCAACGTCATGTCCTCATCGGCCACCATTTCAATGGTCAGATCAATGGGGAAGCCGTAGGTATCCGCCAGCAGGAACGCGTCGGCGCCGGAGAACTGAGTCTCGCCCTTGGCCTTGTGCTCCGCCAGCTTGGCGGCAAAAATGCTCATGCCGCCGTCAATGGTGCGGCAGAAGTTCTCCTCCTCAATCTTTACGATTCGGGTGATATACTCGGCACGCTCCCGCAGGTAGGTGTAGTGGCACTCGTTCTCCTGAATAACGGTTTCTACGACCTTGTACAGGAAGGGAGTATTCACGCCCAGCAGCTTGCCGTGACGGGCAGCCCGGCGCAGCAGACGGCGCAGAACATAGCCTCTGCCTTCGTTGCTGGGCAAAACGCCGTCAGCAATCATAAAGGTGGAGGCGCGGATATGGTCGGTGATAACCCGCAGGGAAACGTCCATCTTCACACTCTGACCGTAAGTAGCGCCGGTCAGCTCGGTAACCTTGTTGGTGATGTTCATGACGGTATCCACATCGAACAGGGAGTCCACATCCTGGCAGACCACAGCCAGACGCTCCAGACCCATGCCGGTATCGATGTTCTTCTGGGCCAGCTCGGTATAGTTGCCCTGACCGTCGTTGTTGAACTGGGAGAAGACGTTGTTCCAGACCTCCATATAGCGGTCGCAGTCGCAGCCGACAGTGCAGTCAGGCTTGCCGCAGCCGTACTTCTCACCCCGGTCGTAGTAGATCTCAGAGCAGGGGCCGCAGGGGCCGGAGCCGTGCTCCCAGAAGTTGTCAGACTTACCAAAACGGAAGATCTTCTCAGCGGGCACACCCACTTCCTTATTCCAGATTTCAAAGGCCTCGTCATCATTTTCATAGATAGAGGGATACAGACGGTTCTCGTCCAGACCCACTACCTTGGTCAGGAACTCCCAGCTCCAGTTGATGGCTTCGTGCTTGAAGTAATCACCAAAGGAGAAGTTGCCCAGCATTTCAAAGTAGGTTCCGTGACGGGCAGTCTTACCGATATTCTCGATATCGCCGGTACGGATACACTTCTGGCAGGTGCAGACCCGGTGACGGGGCGGCTCCACCTCGCCGGTAAAGTAAGGCTTCATTGGCGCCATGCCGGAGTTGATCAGCAGCAGGGACGCATCGTTCTGAGGAATCAGCGAGAAGCTGGGCAGACGCAGATGGCCCTTGCTCTCAAAGAAAGACAGGAACATCTCACGCAGTTCGTTTACGCCGTAAGGCTTGGGATTCATGGTTTCTACCTCCAAAGAAAATGAATTTCATAAATTACGATGCCGAATACGCAAAGAAAAGCCGCCCCTAACCATAGGGGCGACAATAAATCGCGGTACCACCCTAATTCGTCTTAAAAAAGACATCTTAGACGCTCTGTAACGGGAGCACCCGTCCCGGTCATCCCGGGCAACGCAGGAAGTGGCCTACGGCAGGAAGACCGAGGGCTTTCACCAGTTCCCTCTCGCTTGTTGATCTTCTTCATCCGCTTCGTTTCCGCAAAGTCTTTGCATATCCTCGTTATGATATCACATTCTGCGGAAATGTCAATGGCTTTCCGTTCCGTTTTCCGGGATTTTTTGCGTTGGGTCATAGGGAAGCGGCGCATCCGTTTCGGGGCTGAAAACCCGGATCGTCTGCTTTGCCGCACTGGGAAGCTTCGGAAGCCGTCCACCGGGAAGCACGATGATTTCCAGTTCAAGACCATACTGGCCTTTTTGAAGACGGCAATCCAGCACACTGCTCCAGTTTTGCAGCATCTTGCCAAGCTCCAGAAGATCCGCGTCCGCTTCGGTTCTCCCGGCATGGATGTCGGTCAGAAGTGGGCGCGTACTGCCACAGGCACAGCGGCCTGTACGCAGACGGGCATTCTCCCCCATGAAATACCGCAGCTCCGGCGCACTGACAGGTGAGAGAACGATCTCTCCGTCCTCCCCGTCCGGCATGCTGTTGCCCCGCTTATCCACAATTTCCACGCGGTATTCCGTCTCCCGAAGGTGAATGCCCTGCACCGCCTCACAGGAGAAACCTGCGACAACATTTGTGGTTCCGATCCCAAAACACCCCCAGCTCGCGCTGTCAAAGCCACGGCGTATCCCATCAATCATCCACGCCTCACAGGGGTAGCCGGATGTTACCACATTGCGGATAAAAAGAGGTATTGAGTAGAAGCTTCGCAGCTTTGCCAGCCCCAGCACAATCAGGGGTGTACTGATGATGGTTATCGCCCGGGAGGAAAAAGCCAGACGCAGAAGACTTTTCCACCGATGATCCGCACCCCAGACAACCGGGATTGCCTCACAACGCAGTACGGCCTGCTCCATCAATTGGCTCAGGCTGCCCTCTCCCTGCTCCGGGAAGCAAATCAGAACCGTATCCCTCTGCTTTACAAACCCGGTCAGCTGCTCAACCAGATACGCAATTGTACTCTCCTGCGCCCGGGGCTGAGCTGCCATGTCCCGGAGAATATCATAAACCAACGCAATCACATCCAACAATCTGTATAGAGGTTATTATACACAAAAGTTAACCATAATTGCAAGCATTTTATTATCTGCACAAAATATTTTAGAGATAGAAACACCTGATTGTGAATATCACTATATTTTACTTTCCAGCCAGGTAAGCATCTGCTGTCTGCCCTCCTCTGACATGGGGAAGGTCTCCTCGCCCTCCATCTGGCTTTTCTCATAGCAATACAGCCCATGCCAGTATTCCGCATGGATGCTGCTCTGTCCGAAATCCACCTCTTTTGGGGTAGCCATCACCACATTGGGTACCGCTCGGAAGCGGAACAGTCCACAGGAGCCGGTAAACGCATTATTCATGGCAAAGGTGTGCAGGGTAGGCAAAAAAATCTCAGCCATCGGCTTCCTCCGTCAGCGCTTCCATCTCGTCCAGCAGCCGGTCAAACAGTTCCAGCGCCTGCACTACAGGCTCCGGGCCGGTCATATCCACTCCGGCACCCTTCAAAAGGTCAATGGGGCTTCTGGAACAGCCGCCGGACAGGAAATTCAGATAATCCCGAACCGCTGGTTTCCCTTCCCGCAGAATTCTTCTGGACAGAGCAATGGCTGCCGCATAGCCGGTAGCGTACTGGAAGACGTAGTAGTTGTAGTAGAAATGAGGAATTCTTGCCCATTCCATGGCAATACGGTCATCCACCACCATATCCGGGCCGTAGTACATTTCATTCAGGCGTTTGTACTGCTGACACAGAACCTCCGCCGTCAGGGTTTGTCCGGCGGCAGTCATGGCGCCGATGTTCCGCTCAAATTCCGCGAACATGGTCTGGCGGTAGATCGTGCCCTTGAACTGGTCAAGGAAGTGGTTGATGAGGTACGCCCGTTCCTTTTTATCCGTGGTGTCTTTCAGCAGGTGCTCCATAAGCAGGGCCTCATTGCAGGTGGAAGCGACCTCTGCCACAAAAATCACATAGTCCGCGTCAATGGGATTCTGGTGCTTGTTGGACAAATAGGAGTGCAGGGCGTGGCCCATCTCATGGGCCAGTGTGAACTGGCTGTCCAGAGTGCCGGTGTAGTTCAGCAGCACATAGGGGTGAACCGCCGCACCGGCGGAATAGGCGCCGCTGCGTTTGCCTTGATTCTGATACACGTCAATCCAGCGGTTATCAAAGCCCTCTTTGAGAATGGCGCGGTATTCCTCCCCCAGCGGGGCCAGCGCGTCATAAACGGTCTGCTTTGCCTGTTCGTAAGGGATATATTTATCGACGCCGGACACCAGCGGTGTATACACATCATAGAAGTGCAGCTCATCCACGCCCAGCAGTTTTTTACGCAGCCGGACATAACGGTGCATACTGGGAAGCTTCTCATGGACTGCCTTGATCAGGTTGTCATAAACGGATACAGGAACGTTGGTGCTGTCCAGAGAGGCTTCCAGAGCGGAAGCGTACTTTCTGGCATCGGCATAGAATTTCAGCTGCTTATTTTGGCCGTTCAGAATTGCTGCCGCCGTGTTCTGAAACGCGGTGAAACCATCATACAGGCTTTCGTAGGCGCTTTTCCGAAGCGCACGGTCAGGGCTTTCCTCCAACTGAACAAAGGTTCCCTGGGTCAGCGGATGGGCGTTCCCCTGAGCGTCCACGGCATCCTGGAAGGTCAGGTCGGCATCCGCCAGCGCGCCGTAAATCGTATCCGGGGTCTGTGCCATCTCCCCGGCAGCAGCCAACAGCTTTTCCTCGGCAATGGACAGAGTATGGGGCTTTTTCCGGCGCAGATCGGCCAGATAGCGGCGGTAACGTTCCAGCTTCGGGTACTCGGCATAGAATCCGTCAAGGGTTTCTTCGGAAATTGCCATGATTTCCGGCGTATCGAAGCTGCAGGCGGCGCTCAGCTCCACCACCACGCTCATAAACTGACCCTGCATGGCCTGAGCAGCGGCATCTCTGGTATCTTCGTCCGCTTTGCGCATACAGTAATTACCCAGCCGATCCGCCTTGACATTGAGTTTCTCCGAAGCATCCAGATATTGATATAACGTCTCCGCACTGCTTCCAAGCTTTCCGGCAAAAGATGTCAGATATGCTTTGTCCTGCGACAGGGTCTCCAGTTCTCTGTTCCAATCCGCATCCCCGGGATACAAATCTTCCAGCGCCCACTTATCTTCCGTGGGGATATTCTCCCGAATGGGGATTTGTTTCATCGTTTCCATAGCTGTCCCTCCAAATTGTTCTTTTGCCGTATTATACCACATCCGTAAAAAAAAGCAACGCCGCTTGCATTTTTCACCAATTTATGCTAGAGTATGCGGCGGTGATGAAATTATGAAAAAACAAATCAAAGGCAGCCTTTGTCTGCTGCTCTGTACAACCATCTGGGGCTTCGCCTTCATCGCGCAGAGCGTGGGCATGGACAAAATCGGCCCCTTTACCTTTCAGGCAGTCCGCTGCGCACTGGCGGTACTGTTCCTGATTCCCTGCTCCTTCCTGATGGAACTCAAATCCTGTAATGTTCAGGAATCCGCCAAAAAATGGAAGAATCCCACTCTGTGGAAGGTGGGACTGATCTGCGGCTGCGCCCTGTTTGTGGCGACGAGCCTGCAGCAGGTTGGACTGGTGTACACCGATGCCGGAAAGGCAGGCTTTCTGACTGCCATGTACATCGTGTGGGTGCCTGTACTGGGCATCTTTCTAGGCAAGAAGCCCCCCTTCACCATTGTTTTCAGCGTGGTGATGGCGGTCATCGGACTTTATCTGCTCAGCTGCGTCGGCGTGACGCAGATCAACAAGGGCGACCTTTTTATCACAGGCTGCGCGCTGGCCTTCGCTGTGCAGATTACCTGCATCGACCGCTTTGCCGGAGAGTTGGACGGTTTACGGCTGAACTGTGTGCAGGCGCTGGTGGTAACGGTGCTGTCCATTCCCTTCGTTCTTATGACGGAAACGGTTGACTGGGGAAATGTACTCGCCTGCTGGAAGCCCCTGTGCTTTGCGGGTATTCTGTCCATGGGCGTTGCCTACACCATGCAGGTGGTGGGTCAGCGATCTTTGGAACCCACTGCCGCATCCCTGATTATGAGTCTGGAATCGGTATTTGCCGTGCTGGGCGGCTGGTGGCTGCTGGGCGAAACCATGACGACCTGGGAAATCACCGGCTGCGTGCTGGTCTTCGCTGCCGTCATTCTGTCTCAGCTTCCCGCAAGCCTGTTCCAAAAAAGGACATAAGAAAGCCGCTCCCTTGGGAGCGGCTTTTTGCTGTGGTCTTACATCTCCTGCCGGCCTTCCAAAGCCCGGGACAGGGTCACTTCGTCGGCGTATTCCAGCTGGCTGCCAACAGGCACACCATAAGCAAGCCGGGTCACCCTGACCTCCATAGGCCGCAGAAGGCGGGAAATGTACATAGCTGTGGCTTCGCCCTCCGTATCCGGGTTGGTCGCCATAATGACCTCTCTGACCTCCCCGGTGGACACCCGTTTCAGCAGTTCCTTAATGCGGATATCATCCTGCGTTACATGATTCAGTGGAGAGATAACGCCGTGGAGCACATGGTAAACACCGCGAAATTCCCCGGAACGCTCCATGGCGATCACATCCTTGGGGTCGGCAACCACGCAGATCACGGATTTATCCCGTGTATCGTCATCGCAGATGGGGCACAGCTCCCGATCGGTCAGATTCTGGCAGCAGGGGCAGGTATGCACCCGCTTTTTTGCTTCCAGTATGGCATCGGCAAATTCTTCCGCATCCTCTATCGGAAGACTCAGCACATGAAACGCCAGCCGCTGGGCCGTCTTGCTGCCCACGCCGGGAAGCCGGGCAAACTGATCCGATAAGTTTTGCAGCGCCGCGGGAAAAATAAGCATACTGCCTCCTTAGAAAAGGCCGCCCAGATTGAGACCGCCGGTGAGCCGGGACATATTGCTGGCGGCTTCGTTGTCCGCGGAGCGAATCGCTTCATTCACAGCGGCAATGACCATGTCCTGCAGCATTTCCACATCGTCGGGATCCACCGCTTCGGGATTGATTTCCAGATTCACCAGCTCATGCTTACCGTTGACGGTAGCGGACACCATGCCGCCGCCAGCCTTGGCAGTGAAGGTTTTGGCTTCCTGCTCCGCCTGCATACGCAGCATTTCCTGCTGCATCTTCTGGGCCTGCTTCATCATCGCGGCCTGATTCATTCCACCGGGCATACCCCGGAATCCACCCTTTGCCATAAAAAACACTCCTATCTGTTATTCCTTTATTCTTACTATATCTGAATGTTCCCGCCCAAACTGCATCAGCCTGTCCATGCGGGGATTGCCCTGGGGTTTTGCGGAAATATCCACCACACAGGCACGAACGGGCCTGCCAAGCATGGCGCCGGCCTTTCTGGCCACAACTTCCAAAAGCTCCTGCTTGTCCAGCATCTTTGCTGTAAAATCATTGGCGCAGCGCAATTCCAATCTGTCACCAACCAATGCACCCTGCACCGGCGCGTTTGGCGTACCTGCAAAAAAACCGCTGATGGGCGGCTTCAATTCTTTCCGCACGCCGCTGCACAGCTCCAGCCAGAAGCCAACCGGCGTTTCTTCCTGCGACGGCGCGGCAGGCGCGTCGCCAAACTCCGGCGGTACATCCGCGTCATCCGGGAAAGGCGGCATTTCTTCCCCGAGCTCCTCATTGAAAACAGGCTGGGCCTGCTTTGCGGGGACAAAGGCGCCGCTTTTGAGCTGTTCTTCCAGCCGGGTCAGACGGGCATTGACAGACTGCGCATCCAGACTCAGCTCCGGCTGACACAGCTCCACAATGCACAGCTCCGCGTCCATCCGACGGCTGGCACTGCGGGTAAAGGATGCCAACGTTTCCTGAATCCGCTCCATGATCCGAACCAGTTCACCACTGCCCAGAGCCTTTGTCAGCGCCAGTGCCTCCTGATCCGACGCAACGCCGGACAGCATGGTGATCCCGGCGTTTCCGGCGGTTTTCAGCACCAGCAGATCCCGGGTCAGGCAGGCCATCTCGTCCAGCAGCGCACCCAAGTCCTTACCTTCCGAATAAAGTCGGTTAAATAGTGTCAACGCGCTTTTGGTATCATGGGCGGCGATATAGCCCATCAGCTCACCGCATTTCTGCTCTCCGGCAATGCCAAGGCAGGCGTATACCCGCTCCGCGGTTAATTCTCCCGTTGTTGCCGAAGCACACTGATCCAGCAGGCTCAGACCGTCACGCATACCGCCGTCTGCCAGTCTCGCCAAGACCCGGGCCGCACCTTCATCCAGATCAATATTCTCCTGGTAGGCCACATATTGAAGCCGTGCGGCAATATCCTCCTGACTGATGCGCCGGAAGGAAAAGCGCTGACACCGGGAAAGAATCGTTGCCGGAACCTTATGAAGCTCCGTAGTGGCCAGAATGAACAAAAGATGCTCCGGCGGTTCCTCGATGATTTTTAACAGGGCGTTAAATGCCGAAATCGACAGCATGTGCACCTCATCGATGATATACACACGCATTTTCACCTGTGAGGGCGTATAAATCGCGTCATCCCGCAGATCCCGGACATTGTCAACGCCGTTGTTGGAGGCTGCGTCGATTTCCAGCACGTCCATGCAGGAGCCGGAGTCAATGGCCCGGCAGGCGTCGCAGCAGTTACAGGGGTTGCCGTTATCCGGGTGGAGGCAGTTGACCGCTTTGGCCAGAATTTTTGCGCAGCTGGTCTTGCCGGTGCCCCGAGAGCCGGTAAACAAGTAGGCATGACTCATACGTCCACTGATTAGCTGGGTTTTCAGCGTCTGAGTGACCGCCAGCTGACCTGACACATCATCGAAGGTTTGAGGCCGATACTTGCGATACAGCGCCTGATATGCTGACATACAATCACTCCTTTCCATAATAACAGACCGGCTCATAACAAGATCGCACACCCACATTTGAACGAGCAGAATATCCGCGATCTGCGCAGCCAGCTCAAAAACGGCAACCTTAGCGGCACACGGGAAGATCCGCTTAATGCTGCTTGGTTCCCCACCTGACATGGTTCACGGGATCCCGTTGCGCAAGACCGGTTTCTCAACACCGCTTACGCAGGACAGACAATATTCAAACTCGCCCGGGTGTGGGAATTCATCCCTGCTATAGCGGATTGCAGGCAGAGGGCACCGCTATCTCCCCGACTAGTGCGACCTTGTTATAAGCCGGTCAGCTATAACATGGTATCCTTAATTCAGTTCAGCTTGGATTCAATGAAATCAGCCAGCTCCTGGAAGGTCGTGATCTTCTGATCCTCCAGCTCCAGCTCCACACCCAGCTCAGACTCCAGATCCATGATCATCTCCACCACGTCCAGTGAGTCAATACCGAGGCTTTCGAAGGTGGAATCCGGGGTGATCTCGGATGCATCCAGCTCCAACTGCCGGGCGGCGTAGCTTTTCAGTTTCTCGAACATAGATAAGTCCTCCTTAACAATGTCTCTAAGCACTATCCGATTGGTATTTTAGTATAGAAACCCTGGTTTGTCAATGGTTGATTTGCATCATCGCCCTTACGAAAGGCGGACCACGATGGTATTGCCAATCTGTCTGACAGAATTTTTACCCGGCCACAGACCCATCTGACGGTATTCCTCCGTTGCGGTCAGCGCTTCAACTGTCTGCTCATCCGCAATCGGAAAGCGGAATTCATAACCGCTCGTGGTGGGCGCCGTTTGTGAGAAATGATACACAGGCATCTGCGCGTCGTGGGTACGGTAGTATTCCAGTGTAAAGTCCAGATATCTGTCAAGGAAAAGTACAATCAGATCACGGTCAGACAGAAGCGAATAGTTCACCGTCTTCAGAGGCCCCAAAGTTCCCAGCCTGGAAGCATCCATGGTCTCCTCCTCCGTAATCGCCCAATTGCCGCCGATAGAGCCAGTGAACGCCACATTCTCTGCCGTTCCGTCGTCCGCAAGGTGGATTCTGGCAGAGAGCTCCGCCGCTGTGGCAAGAGACTGCTCGTGGCAGCGGTTCAGATGGGCATAGCAAACGTTTGCCATCACGGAATTGTTGAAAATCACCCCGATCAGCAGGAACATCACCAGGTTTTTACAGATCCCATTTCCCCAGCGCTCGCACAGGACCCCGACCAGAATGTACAGGACGGCAATCGACTGAAGCATCCGCGTAAAGTATTCGACACCTGGCGAAATGAAATAGCAGAGGTAGCAGCCAAAGGGTAAAGACAAAAGGCACAGGAGGAACAGCATCGCCTCCACAGGGCGCTTCCGAAGTCCGCTCTTATGAAACGCAAGCAAACAAATCGTCACAAAGGCAGCCGCGAACAGAATTCCCAATACACTATAAAAAGAGAATCCATATTTCAGAGGATTTCGTTCCAGAAAGAACCATACAAAGGAGGTCAGACACTGTTTCGCGGCGGTCAGAACCGTACCGGCACTGATCGCTCCCATAGAACTGATTCCTTCATAGCCAGAGGGGGAAATATCGGACAGCTGCATAGCCAGCTGCCAGATACCGTAATAGAGCGAAAGTCCGGCGGCGTAAATCCCCGCCTGATAAGCAATCCACTTCCAGTATACCCCGTTTTTCTGCCGGTTTTCCAGCAATTCCCACAGGAAGCAGCAAACCGCGAGCACAAACGCGAAGGACACATAGGCCTGATAGATCGCGCAGGTCAGACAGATACATACCGCGGCGGAAATCCCGCTTTTCCAGTGGATACCACGGGACATTCTGGTAAGATACACCGCCGCCGTTCCCAGCAGCATGGCAAGCATATAGCCATCCGCGGTGAACTCGAAGAACATGGTCTCCGTGATGGCAGGAAAAGACACCAGCAGTCCGCTGCTCAGAACGATCAGACAGGGGTTTTTCATTTCAAAGATTTCCGAAATCAAAACCGCCGTCAGCGCCATGAAAAGAACAGAAAAGATGCCGATGACCCACGGAAGATCGAAACAGGAGCTGATTGCGCAGGCTGGGGCCAGAAACCAGCGGCCGGACGCCACCATATTCTGGGTGCTCCAGAAATTAAACAGGCCATCGTGATTTGGGAAATAATTGGTGAATCGGTAGAAATGAACCATAAAACCCATGATAACCGCAGAAAGAAAGGCGGTTTTCCACTCTTTTTTGACCTTATCACGATACAGCTTGATAATACTTTCGCCCATCATAGTTCCTCGTCTGTTCCTGCCGCCATTGCCGCGGCATATGCCGTTGACCACGCAATCTGCAGATTAAAGCCGCCTGTATAAGCATCGCAATCAATAATCTCACCCGCAAAGTAAAGTCCCTTTACGAGCTTCGATTCCATGGTTCTGGGGTTGATTTCCGAAACCTTCACGCCGCCGGATGTAATGATGGCCTCTGCCACCGGGCGTTTTCCTGTAATCTCCACCGGGAATGCCTTCAACAGCTGCACCAGCTCCCTGCGCTTTTGCTTTGTCAGTGAATTCGCCTGCATAGCCGGGTCAATTTCCAGTTTCCGCAGAATCACAGGAATCATGCTTCTGGGCAGCAAATCTGTCAGCGCGTTCTCCATTGCACGGTTCTGATACATCTGTATATCCCTGAGAATCCGTTCATCCAGTTTACTCTCGTCCAACGCGGGCTTCAGGTCAATCAGAAGCCGACAGCCCTCACCCTTCAGATGGCAGCTGGCGGACAGAACCGTAGGGCCGGACACGCCGAAATGGGTGAACAGCAGCTCGCCGAAATCCTGATAGAGGAGCTTTCCTTTTGCGTTTAGCAGCTTGACAGACACATTCCGCAGGCTCAGGCCCTGCATCGCGGGGCAGTCCTCCCCTGTCGCTTCCAGCGGCACCAGATTTCCCTGCTGCGCAGTAATGGTATGTCCCAGCTCCGCCGCCATGGCGTAGCCGTCGCCGGTAGAACCGGTGGCCGGGTAGGACACGCCGCCGGTTGCCAGAATCACCCAGTCGGAGAAGTAACTCCCCGCGGCACCCGCAACGCCCACCGTTTTACCGCTGTCTGTAAGGATGCGCTGTACCCGATCCGTCTTTACTGTCACATGAAACCGGCGCAGCTGCCCTGTCAGGCAATCGAGAATGGTCTGAGATTTATCCGTCACAGGAAACACCCGGTTTCCCCGTTCTGTTTTCAGCGCACAGCCGCACCCGCGGAAAAAGGCCATGGTTTCAGAGGGTGGGAAGGCAGTCATGGCACTGTAGAGGAAGCGCCCGTTACGGGGCGTATTTTGCAAGACCTCCTGGCCGGAGCAGTCATTTGTGACGTTACATCGTCCCTTGCCGGTGATCAGCAGTTTCTTTCCCAGCCGGTCATTACGCTCCAGAAGCAGCACCCGTTTTCCCCGCATTGCGGCAGTGATGGCGGCAAACATACCAGCCGGGCCGCCGCCGATCACGATTCCGTCATATTTCATCTTTTTTCTACCTGCTTCTCATAGACATCGTACTCGTCCCAGATACGCTCCAGATTCTCAAAGGTTCTGGCAAGCTCCTTTTCCTTTTTGGACGCGATGGCAACAATCAGTGCGTTGATAACGCTTAAGGGCGCGACAAGAGAGTCCACCAGCGATACCATATCACTCTTGGCAATCAGGACATGGTCACTGTTGCTTCCAAGGGGTGACAGGCGGTTGTCCGTAATGCCGATAACCGTAGCCCCGGCACTGCGGCAGTACTGGGCGCCCTTCGTAGCGGTTGAAGAATAGCGCGGGAAGGAAAACGCAATGGCCACGTCCTCGCTGTTCACGCCCACGATCTTTTCAAACATTTCAACCGTACCAAAGCCGGACACAATATGGACATTATTGAACATATAGTTCAGATAATACCCCAAAAAGTTCGCCAGCGGCTCCACGGACCGAACGCCAAGAATGTAGACTCGTTTTGCCTTAATGATGGCGTTGACAGCAGCGTTGAATTCCTCCCGATCCAGAATCTCGCTGGTCTTGCGCAGCTTTTCCATGTCAGAGTGGAGCACCATGGAGACGATATCCTGATCTCCCAGCCGGTTGTTTGCCACCTCGATGCGCTGCACAGAGGTCAGTCGGTTCAAAACCATCTCCTGCATGGCCTTCTGCATACTGGGGTAGCCGTCAAATCCCAGATCCACAGCAAACCGCACTACCGTTGATTCCGAAACGCCCACCGTCTTTCCCAGCCGGTTAGCGGTCATAAAGGCAGCCTTATCATAGGACTCTGTGATGTAACGGGCAATACGCCGCTGACCCTTGGAAAACGTCGGATTTTTCTCCTGCAATATGGATAAAATGTCATAGCTCATATATATCTCCTAAGCGGCAGATTTTGTTTCGCCGCTGCAAACATAGTAGCAAATGACGCCGCGTTTTGCAAGAGCAAAAGCAGCGTCATGCAATTTTTATTTCACCTTTGCGACCTCTTCCGCCGTCAGATACCGCCATGCACCACAGGGCAGGTTCCCTAGCCGGAGGGTACCCTCCTGAATTCTGCGCAGGCGGGTACAACGCATTCCGGCTGAAACGCACATTCTGCGGATTTGACGGTTCCGTCCCTCATGAATGGTCACCCTGAACTTTGCTTTGTCTCCATTTGCGCTGAGCAGAACCACTTTGGGAGGCCGGATGCGATAACCATCCAGCACAATCGGGCGGGCCAGCCTTTCTTCCCCGCCGGGCTGATAGCCGGACACCCAGACCTCGTAGACCTTCTCCACTTCCTGCTTGGGATGGGTCAGGCCGTTGGCAAACGCACCGTCATTGGTAAACAGCAGCAGACCCTCCGAGTCCATATCCAATCTGCCCACAGGGTAGACACGGGTGCCGCAGTCAGACACCAGTTGAGCGGCATTTGGCCTTCCCTTTTCATCGGAGAGCGTGGTGACATATCCCCGAGGCTTATTCAAAAGGATGTACACAGACCGCTGCTGTTCCGGCAGCGGCTGTCCGTTTACGAGAATTTCGTCAAGCTCAGGATCGGCAGCATCACCGAGCACGGCAGGAACGCCGTTCACGGTAATCTGTCCATCCTGTAGCATCTGTTCTGCCTTTCTGCGGGACGCGATCCCCCGGCCGGACAGTATCTTTTGCAGTCGCTCCCGCATATTTCCTCCAACTAGTGCCCGAGCAGTTTCTGCCAGAGGCCCTTCTGTTCCTCGTTTTTCTGTTCCACGGTAGTACCATATACCACGGGAATCTTTCCAATGGCGCTGCCACCAATCAGCACATAGGCAAAGCCGGCATCCGCGCCTTCCACCGCCGGAGCGTAAACAAAGCCCGGCCCGGTCAGCACCAGCATGGGTTCTTCCTCCTTCGCCAGGGCGTAGGAAAAACGCTCCGCTGATAAAACCTGAACATGGCAGCTGTCTCCGCCCAGCACCTCCAGCGTGCCGACGCATTGTCCCGCCTCCACGATCAATCTGTCCTGATATCTGGAAAATCCTTCATTCAGAAGCAGGCAGTGATCATTCCAGTCATCGGGCGCGTCGATGGTCACGCCGATGATGCGCCTACCCTGCCGGGTGGCGCTGGAGACCAGGATTCGGCCTGCCGCCTTGGTAAAGCCGGTCTTGACCCCATCCGCACCCTCCAGCTTCCATAAAAGCTTATTGTGGTTCGTCAGGCAGCGCTGGCCGATCCTGACATTTTTCGCTGATACCGTCTTGTAAAAAATAGGATTCTTCATGGCGTAAGCCGCGAGAACCGCTAAATCCCGGGCGGTAGAATAATGGCCGGGACTGTCTAAACCATTGGGGTTTTCAAAATGTGTCCCGGAAAGGCCGAGGATTCTGGCTTTGTCGTTCATCAGCTCCGCAAATCCCTCCACCGTGCCGCCGCAGTAGATGGCCAGCGCAACAGCGGCATCGTTGCCGGAAGACAGCATCTGTCCATACAGCAGCTCCTGAAGGGTCAGCACTTCCCCCTCCTTCAGGTACATGGACGAACCCTCGATGCCAACCGCTTCCTTCGGAATCCGCATTCTGTCCAGCACATTGCACTGTTCACAGACAATCAGTGCCGTCATGATTTTTGTCGTGCTGGCAATCAGGCTTCGCTCCTGTGCATTCCGCGCGAACAACTCCCGGCCGCTGACGGCGTCCAGAACATACGCCCGGCGGGCGGAAACCGCTTCCGTCTTCACAGGAATCAGCAGAGCGACGGCCAGCAACGCAGCCGCCGCTCCGGCGAAGAATCGTTTCATGTATCTCACCCGGAGCTAGTCTGCCCGGATGTGCGGTGGGTTATTCCCCCGTTTTTTCCGCTTTTTTGCCACCCAACAGAGCGTTCAGCTTTTCCAGTGTATCCGGCATCATTTCCACGATGCGGTCGGCCGTGGAATTGGCAGGCACAGGGACGGGCATCATACGCACATTTCCGTCCTGCACGATCAGGAAGCACAGGGGCGTTACCTTGACACCGCCGCCGACGCCGCCGCCGAAGGGGTTCTCCCCGCCCTTGCTGTTAGCAAAATCCGTACCGCCGCCGCCAAAACCCACACTGACCTTGCTGACAGGGATTAACGTCACACCGTCAGGGGTATGGATGGGTTCACCGACAACAGAATTGACATCCACCATCTCACGAATTTTCTGGATGGTGCTCTCCAGCATGTTGGGAAGTTTTTCACTCATTTATCGCCACCGCCTTTTCTTTTGATAGATAAAAATTCAAACAATATCCGAATGCCATAGTACAGAGCCAATACCAGCAGCCAGCCCAGTGTGATGGTAATGTCAAGATGGGCAACCACGCAAAGCTCCGTGGCCGTAAAATCGCATTCCACCTGAATATCCCGCTTTTTGATGACGAACAGCCGTTCCAGCTGCGGCATCAGATTCCCCACAGCCGCCCAGATCCGCCCGTAGTTCACCGCCAGATCACAGGGGTCGTCACCTGCCAGAATCAAACGCAGATACAGATTGTCCAGCCGAAGCTTCCGGCGGAAATCTCCTAAGAACTTTAGGCCCAGCTTCACCAGAGGCAGGAATCTGGTAAGACTTCCGCCCCTTTCCTTCTGCTCCGGCTGTGCCTTCGGAGGCTGGGGCGGTCTTTCCTCGCTTCCGGCAGATTCCGCTGTCTGAACCGCTTTCTGCTTTTTTTGCTTGACCTTTTGTTTTTTTGGTTTTTTCCTTCCGGGAATAACCGTGATTTTCAATGGCCCCGCAATTACCTTCAGAACAAAACCCGCGTCGTTGTAGCGGATGCGGACACCCAGCGGAAGCACCGCCAGCGCCAGCAGGATAGCACCAGCAATCCAGATGCCCATTAGCTTTCCTCCCCGCTTGGCTGCTCCTGGGGCAGCTCAATCGGCTCGCCAAAGGTAATTTTTTCGATGGGGGGCAGCTCTTCCAGAGAGGAAAGGCCAAAGGTTCGGAGGAAATCCGGCGTGGTTCGGTACTGAATGGGCCGTCCGGGCACGTTCAGGCGTCCGGCTTCCTCAATGAGCTTCTTGTTCAGCAGGGCTGCCACGGAATAGGCGCTGTCCACGCCCCGAATCTGCTCCACCATCGCCTTCGTCGCAGGCTGGTAATAGGCAATAATTGTCAGGGTTTCCAATTGGGAGGAGGACAGCTTGGGCGGCTTCCGGGTTTCCAGCGCTTTTGTGACATAATCCGCCATCTCCCCGGAGGATACCATCTGATAGCCCTTTTCCAGCTTCAGAATGCGGATGCCCCGCCGCTGAAAGGCATACGCGTCTGCCAACGCGTCCGTGGCCTTTTCGATCTCGTCCGGGTCTGTTTCCAGCACATCCGCCAGTCTCCGAATCTCCATCCGCTCGCCGGCAGCGAAAAGAATCGCCTCAATTGTTCTTTGCAGCTGTTCAGGTTCCATGGGCGATCAACTCCTTCTTTTCTTCCTCATCCAGCAGCCGGACGTTGGGATTGTCACCATTTACGTCATCCTCAAGTGTCACGGAATTGGTTTTGCACAAATCCAGAACGGCAAGAAATGTTGCCACAATTTCGGAACGGCTTTTGTTGCCCCGAAACAGATTTTTGAGCCGTTCCACACCCCGCAGAACCAGCTGACGCAGCACCTCGCCGGTCTTTCTGCCGATGGGATAGGGCTCCTTGCCGACGATGCCCTTAAAATTCGTGGTTGGCGGCGGAAGCTGGCGGGCATTCCGCTCAGCAATCATATCAAGCGCCCGCAGAAGATCCAGAACATCGTGCTGATAGCGATAGCCCTGCTCCCGTTTCAGCGGTTCCGGCTGTTTGGTGAACAGGCAGCGTCCAATCTCGTTTCTCGGCTCCAGCTCGGTTACCGCGACGCGAATCTGCTCCATGGCTTCCTTCCGCTTGCGTTCGATCAGAGACTGACGCAGCAGATCCAATTCACTTTCCGCCTCTGCCTGCTCCGCCGCGGACAGCAGCATCTTTGTTTTAATCAACATCAGGTGGGATGCCATGGTAATGAATTCACTGGCAATCTCCATGTCCAGGCGCTTCATCTCATCCAGATACGCTAAGTACTGCTCCAAAATGGCGGTAATGGACACATCCTGTATTTCAATTCTATTCTTGCTCAGCAGCTCAAAAATAACATCCAGCGGGCCTTCGAAGTCCTCCATAATCTCTGATTTTGTATGGACGATGCCCTCAAGGCGGTATTGCGGTTCTCCCATAGAAGCTTCCTTTTCCCCGAATCACGATAATATCGAGTGGATTATACCATTGTTTTTCCAATCGCGCAAGCATTTAGAAAAAAATTACCCTTTGCCGCAGAAAATATTGCTTTTTTCGACTGTCTGTGGTAAGATAGGTTTACAAGAAAAATCCTTGGAGGGATGAGAAGTGGCAAGACGCAGTCGCAATCGATATCGTGAAATGGAAAGCCTGATGACAAAGATCATTCTCGCGGATGTTCTGGTGTTCATTTTGTATTTGGTGTGCGCCGGTCTCAGTTGGAACGTGCTGAAGGTGATCACCGCCATTATTGCCATTTTTGGATCTCTTTTATGCGTGGGATGGCTGTATCTCACGGGTGAGATCACCCGCAGGCGGAGTCTGTGGATGGTCACGGCTTTTATCTGCATTGTAATCTGTGTGGCGGTTTCCCTGCTGCTGGGCTACCCCTGCCCCGCTCCCACTGCCTGATGGAAAAAAATTTGAGACGACAGCGCTTGCTGCCGTCTCTTTTTTATACGGAAAGCACCGCAGGAAAATACTGCGGTGCTTTCTGTCAGGAATGTCCTGTTTGTTCCTGCTCTTTTTGCTGATCGAGACATTCTTTTAGAATCCCTCTTTGCTTCTTCATTTCCACCATGAGTGGAAAAAGCCCCGATAGAATCAGCAGCAGCGCAAATCCAGTCAGCCCCAGTGCCACAGATGACGCACCGGCACGAATCACCGCCACCGCCAGCAGCACACCGGCTGCAATCCGCACAATGATTGCTCTCAGTAATGTACGAATCGTCTTCCGGCAGCGCTCCTCCCGGTCGTAGGGATCCATGTCCGAAAGGCTGTCCAAAATAAAATCCTCAGCCATCAGCGTGCAACAAAGCCGACCTTTTTGTAGACCTTGCGCAGGGTCTTTTCCGCCACAAAGCTGGCCTTTTCCGCACCGTTTCGGTAGACACTCTCCAAATAGGCCTTGTCCTTCATCAGACGGGAGGCCTCTTCCCGGATGGGGCGCAGATGCTCGATGACCGCGTCGCCCACCACCGGCTTGAACTTTCCATAGCCGCAGCCTGCAAATTCTTCCTCGATCTGGGCGTAGGTCTTGCCGGTGACAGCGGAGTAAATGCTCATTAGGTTTGCAACGCCGGGCTTGTTCTCCGGGTCAAAGCGGACGCAGTTCTCTGTGTCGGAATCGGTGATGGCCCGCTTGAATTTGCGCTGGATATCCTCGGGCTTTTCCATCAGGAAGACGCAGCCCTCGGGAATCGACTTGGACATTTTGGTATCCGGGGCGTTCAGGCTCATCACGCGAGCGCCGGTCTCCGGGATGTAAGGCTCGGGGATCTTAAACACGTCGCCGTAAATGCCGTTAAAGCGCTTGGCAATGTCCCGGGTCAGCTCGCAGTGCTGCTTCTGGTCGTGACCCACAGGCACCAGATCAGGCTGGTAGAGCAGAATGTCCGCCGCCATCAGAGACGGGTAAGTAAACAGGCCGCCGTTGACATTCTCCGCGTGCTTGGCTGCCTTGTCCTTGAACTGAGTCATGCGGGACAGCTCACCGAACATGGTGTAGCAGTTCAAGACCCAACCCAGCTCCGCGTGCTGGTGGACGTGGCTCTGGATAAACAGGGTGTTTTTCTCCGGGTCAAGGCCGCAGGCAATGTACTGGGCCAGCTGCTCCAGCGTCCGGCGGCGCAGGTCTGCCGGGTTCTGGCGAACCGTAATGGTATGCAGGTCTGCCATGAAGTAGAAGCACTCATAGGTATCCGAACGGGCGCCCCAGTTGCGGATAGCTCCCAGATAGTTGCCAAGGTGCAGGTCGCCGGAGGGCTGAATGCCGGACAGCATCCGCTTCTTCGGCGCGGCGGGATCGGTAATGACTTCACACATTGTCTTCACATTCCTTTGTTTTAATAGTATTTGTGATTTTACCATAAATCATTCCGTTTCGCAAGGGTCTGATTTGAGATATGCAGAATTGATTTTCCTGTCAGGCTGTGGTATAATACGGAAAACTTTAAGGAAAAAGAGGTATCTGACTATGGATTATCAGGCACTGGCTGCGCTTCTGTTCCCCGATGTAGCAGAAACCCCGGAGTCTCTGGAAGAAAAATATCCCCCCCGGCAGCTGCCGGAGGGCGCTGTGGTCACACGAATGGCTCCCTCCCCCACCGGCTTTGTCCATCTGGGCAATCTGGTGCAGGGACTGACCGCGGAGCGGATGGCCCATCAGAGCGGCGGCGTGCTGTTTCTTCGTGTGGAGGACACCGATGCCAAGCGAGAGGTTCCCGGCGCGGTGGAGGTGCTCATCAACACGCTGAAGCACTACGGCATCCACTTTGACGAGGGCGCTACCATGGACGGTGACAATGGCGCCTACGGCCCTTACCGCCAGCGTCAGCGGGCGGATATTTATCATGTCTATGCCAAAAAGCTGGTTTCCGAGGGCATGGCCTATCCATGCTTCTGCACCGAGGAGCAGCTGGCTGCCATGCGGGAACAGCAGGAAGCGAATAAAGAAACCACCGGCTATTACGGCAAGTACGCCATGTGGCGTGACCGCTCTCTGGAAGACATTCAGGCCCAGCTGGACGCCGGAAATCCCTGGGTACTTCGGTTCCGCTCCACCGGCTCCATCGAAAATCAGTTCAAATTCGACGATCTGGTGAAGGGCAAGCTGACCATCACCGAAAACGACATTGACCACGTTCTGCTGAAATCCGACGGCATTCCCACCTACCACTTCGCCCACGCGGTAGACGACCACCTGATGCGCACCACCCACGTTGTCCGGGGCGATGAGTGGCTGCCTACCCTGCCCTTCCACATTCAGCTGTTCAAGGCGCTGGGCTTCAAGCTGCCGAAATACGTTCACATTGGGCCGCTGATGAAGATGGACGGCACCTCCAAGCGCAAGCTCAGCAAGCGCAAGGACCCGGAGCTGGCGCTGACCTACTACAAGGCCGAGGGCTTCCCAGTAGAGGCGGTCTACGAATATATTATGACCCTGCTGAACTCCAACTTTGAGGACTGGCGGCGGGCCAATCCCGATGCCCCTGCCGACACCTTCAAGTTCAGCCCCAAGAAGCTGAATCCCGCCGGTTCTCTGTTCGACTACGCCAAGCTGACGGATGTGTCCAAGAACGTCATCTCCCGGATGGATGCCGAGAAGGTGTACACCCTGCTGAACGAGTGGGCACAGGAATTTGACCCGGATTTTGGCGCAAAGCTTACTGCCGACCCGGAGTACGCCAAGAAAATCCTCGCCATTGGACGGGGCGGAAAAAAACCCCGGAAGGACTTGGCGGTCTGGAAGGACGCCAAGCCTTACATGGGCTTCTTCTATGACGAATACCTGCAACAGCCGGAGTTTGACGCAAGATTTGATAAAACTGTTATTGTAGATGTTCTGAACCGATTCTCAAACAGCTACAATCCCGCTGATGATTCCGGCACCTGGTTCGATAAGGTCAAGGGCATTACCACGGATATCGGCTTCACCACCGATATGAAGGCCTATAAGGCCAATCCCGACGCTTTCGCCGGCACAGTGACAGACGTTTCCACCATGATTCGTCTGGCGGTCACCGGGCAAGTAAACTCCCCTGACCTGTATACGGTCATGCAGATTCTGGGACAGGAACGCACGCTGCAGCGGATTCGCAACGCCATTGCTTCCCTGAATTAAACAGTTTACCCGGCGGCTCTTACGAACCGCCGGGTTTTTCACGTTGCCCGATTGCTGCCGGGAAGGCCGAAGCTCACCGCAATGGCATCATCCACCTGGGCCATCTGCTGCTCATCCAGATGCCCCATATGCTCACGCAGGCGGCGCTTGTCAATGGTACGAATCTGTTCCAGAAGAATTATGGAGTCTTTGCTCAGCCCTACACTGCCCCCGGCAATGTTAATATGCGTCGGCAGTTTGGCCTTGCCGGTCTGGCTGGTAATAGCGGCGGCAATCACTGTAGGTGAATGGCGGTTTCCTGTATCATTCTGAACAATCAGCACAGGACGTGTGCCGCCCTGCTCGCTGCCCACTACCGGGGACAGGTCCGCATAGAAGATATCGCCCCGTTTAACGGATGATTCGGTCATATTTGTCACGCTCCGTGCAAAATCTACTGCGCTACCGGAAAGCTCCATATGTAACGCGGTAACTCTATTGTCCCACGTCACAATGGATTTTATACTTTACCTGTCTGCAAAATATCCTATGCACGGCATCTGCGAAATGCTACGAAATCTGAACATTTTCCAGCTTCAGCGACAGGATTCGCTTCCCGGCATAACAGATGTCGGCCCTCTGGGGGATATCTGCAGAATCCAGCCACACGTCCAGATTCAGAGCGTCCTCCTCGTAGCTGTCGTTGACGCTGACACGGAGCTGGTCGTTTTCCATGCCCGCGCTGGTGAGGTAGCCGCCCCGCAGGGCTTTCATCAGCGCCCACGGAGCACTGACAGGAGAAAGCTGTCCGTCCGCCAGAAGGTTAAAATACAGTGCCGTTTCGTCAAAGGTCAGTGCGCCACCCTGTTTCGAGAGGGTGCCCGTAATGCCCGCGATGGACTTTGGCCCTGTCACGCGAAAGGAGACGCCGCCCTGTGGGTCAGCGGCACAATTCATGGAAAACGTCTGAATTACTTCCCCATAGTCCGCTGTGATTTCCGCGTCAAAGGTACAGGAGGATGCCTGAAGAAGCCTTGAGCGCAGGGACAGCGCCCGCTCCATCTCCTTCGGCGTTTGGGAACAGCCCATGAGCAATACAGCAGTCAGCAGAAGCGGCAGAATCTTTTTCAATCCGATCCCGTCCTATTTCAGTAGTCGTGGAAGGGCGCTGAGCATATCCGTCGGCAGCATGGCATACTGCCCCAGCTCCGCAGCGCAAAGATCCCCTGCCGCTCCGTGCAGCCATGCGGCACAGGCCGCTGCTTTCAGCGGCTCGATCCCCTGCCCCAGCAGGCCCGCAAGGATTCCCGCCAGCACGTCACCGCTGCCGCCAACCGCCATACCGGGATTGCCGGTACGGTTTACATACCCGGTTTCTCCGTCAGTGACGCAGGTACGGTGGCCTTTCAGCAGCAGGATGCAGCCATTTTCTGCCGCAAAAGCAACCGCGGAAACCATTCGGTCATTTCCTAGAGCACCTCCCGCACGGATAAACTCACCGTCATGGGGGGTCAGGATGGTTTGGTTTTGCCTTCCACGCAGTACATCCATATGCCCACGCAGCGCATTTATGCCATCGGCATCCAGAATGACAGGACAGGAAGCATTTCCCAGCACCGCCCGGATCACCGCCAGTGTTCCATCCGAAACACCCAGTCCACAGCCGACCAGCACCGCATTCATCGCAGGTAAACGTTTCAGGATTTCTGGGACGGCTTCTTTGCTCAGTTTACCGTCTTCATCCGGCAGCGGGAACACCACCGGCTCGTTCAGCTTCACCGCTTCAATTCCATAGATGCTTTCCGGGACACCCAGATAGACCAGTCCGGCTCCCGCACGCAGCGCTCCCATGGAAGAAAGGTAAGCGGCCCCCGTAAAGCCCCGGCTGCCGCACAGCAGCAGCACCTTTCCAAAGCTTCCTTTATGACCAAGCGGATCCCTGTCAGGCAGGGTGGTTAAAACACTCCGTCTGTCTAATTCATATACGTTCATAGCATCACCTCCGCGTTGATGAAATAACCATACCACGCCCGCCCTTCTTCGTCAAGAAGCGGAAAAATCCATAAATAATACTTGCAATTTTCCTTTCATTGTGCTAGGATAGCCATTGATATAAAAAAGCGAAGATCGGGCTGCCGGATATCGGTGGTGTCCTTCACAGCGAGAGCGGGATGGTGCGAGCCGCTTGGACATGATATTTGTGGCTTTCTCCCGGGAGCTGCCCCTTGAACCATCAGTAGGGTGGGCCGCATGACTGCGTTATGGGTCTTGGATGTGTCTGCATCCGAAAAGCGCGCCTTTTGGCGAATTGCGGGTGGTACCGCGGAAGCTTGCCTTTCGTCCCGATTTTGGGAGGAAAGGTTTATTTTTTTGTATATCGCCTTTTCAGGAGGAAAAAACATGAAGAAGCAATTGGAGCAAATTCGAAGCAGCGCCCTGGAAGCGCTGGAAGCCGCCGCAACGCCTGCCGCTCTGGAGGAGCTGCGGGTAAAGCTGCTGGGCAAGAAGGGCGAACTGACCGCCGTGCTGAAGCAGATGGGCAAGCTGTCTGCCGAAGAGCGTCCTGTTATGGGTCAGCTGGCAAACACCGTCCGTGCGCAGATTGAGGAAAAGCTGGAAAGCCGCAAAACGGAAATCCACGCCGCCGCACTGGAAGCCCGGCTGGCTGCCGAGTCCATCGATGTGACCATTCCCGGCGAGGCTGTCGTTATCGGTCACCAGCACCCCATGAATCAGGTGCTGCAGCAGATCAAGGACATCTTTGTGGGCCTTGGCTATCAGGTGGTGGACGGCCCCGAGGTGGAGCTGGCAAGCTACAACTTCACCCGGCTGAACATTGAAGAAGGACACCCTTCCCGGGATCGCAGCGACACCTTCTATTTTACCGATGACGATTCCGTGCTGCTGCGTACCCAGACCAGCCCCATGCAGATTCGGTTCATGGAAAACCACAAGCCTCCCTTCTGCATGCTGGCCCCCGGCCGTGTGTTCCGTAAGGACGAGGCCGATGCCACCCACTCCCCCATGTTCCATCAGATCGAAGGTCTGGTAGTGGACGAGCACATCACCATGGGCGACCTGAAGGGCGCGCTGATCACCATGATGCGCAAGATTTACGGCGAGGAATCCGTCATGCGGTTCCGTCCCCACCACTTCCCCTTCACCGAGCCCAGCTGCGAAATGGATATGCAGTGCCACAAGTGCCACGGCACCGGCGAGATTGACGGCCAGGTGTGCTCCACCTGCCACGGTGAGGGCTGGATCGAGCTGCTGGGCGCTGGTATGGTGCACCCCAAGGTTCTGGAAAACTGCGGCATTGACCCGGAGAAGTATTCCGGCTTCGCCTTCGGCATGGGGCTGGAGCGCATGGCCATGGGCCGCATGAAGATCAATGATCTGCGGCTGATCTTCGACAACGACATTCGGTTCCTGAACCAGTTCTAAGGAGGAAATTGCAATGAAACTCAACAGAAAATGGCTCAATGAGGAATTTGTTGACCTGTCCAATGTTTCCGATAAAGAATTTGTGGAGACGCTGACCGTGTTCGGTCAGAAGGTGGAAACCTATGAGCGGATGGACGCCGAGATTAAGAACGTGGTGGTCGGCAAGGTACTGTCCATGGTTCGCCACCCCAACTCAGACCATATGTGGATCTGTCAGGTGGACGTGGGACAGGCAGAGCCTGTTCAGATCGTTACCGGCGCCCAGAATGTCCACGAGGGCGATCTGGTTCCCGCCGCCCTGCACAACTCCTGGCTCCCCGGCGGTGTACACATCACCAAGGGCAAGCTTCGCGGCGAGGTTTCCAACGGCATGCTCTGCTCTTTTGCGGAGCTGGGCCTGACCCAGAATGATCTGCCCGGCGCTTACGCCGACGGTATCTGGATTCTCAATGACGAGGACTGCACCGTCGGTCAGGACATCAATCTGGTCATCGGCAACGACGATACCATTGTGGATTTCGAAATCACCAACAACCGCCCCGACTGCTACTCCATCATCGGCCTGGCCCGGGAAGCTGCCGCCGCCTTCGGCAAGACCATGAACCACCACGAGCCTGTGGTTAAGGGTAGCGATGCCGGTTCCATCTTCGAGCATCTGGATGTGGAGGTTCCCGCCGCCAATCTGTGCAACCGCTACTCCTCCCGGATGGTTGCCAATGTGAAGATCGGTCCCTCCCCCAAGTGGCTGCGGCAGCGGCTTCGCGCCAACGGCGTGCGCCCCATCAACAACATTGTCGACATTACCAACTATGTCATGCTGGAATACGGCCAGCCCATGCACGCCTTTGACTACCGCTATGTGTCCTCCGGCAAGATCGTTGTCCGGGAAGCGGAGGAGGGTGAGACCCTGACCACCCTGGACGGCGCCGTCCGGCCCCTGAAGGCCGGTATGCTGGTCATTGCCGACGAAACGAAACCCATCGGCCTTGCGGGTATTATGGGCGGCGAAAATTCCGAAATCGTGGATGACACCACCATGGTGGTCTTTGAGTCCGCTAACTTTAACGGCACCTCCATCCGTCAGACCGCCCTGGCGCTGGGCATGCGCACCGAGGCTTCCGGCAAGTTTGAAAAGAGCCTGGATCCCATGATGACCATTCCCGCCGTGCAGCGGGCCTGCGAGTTGGTGGAAATGCTCCAGTGCGGCGATGTGCTGGACGGAATCATTGACATTGTGAATTACGTCCCCCAGCCCAAAACACTTCCTCTGGAAGTGGACAAGATCAACCGCCTGCTGGGTACCGAGATTTCCAAAGAGGAAATGGTGCACTATCTGAACCTGCTGGAGATCCCAGTAGAGGGTGACACAATTCTGGTTCCTTCCTTCCGGCCTGACCTGAACCTGATGGCGGACATCGCCGAAGAGGTTGGCCGTTCTTATGGCTATAATACCATTCCCACTACCGCTTTCAAAAACTCTACTCAGGGCGGCTACACCGAAGAAATGAAGCTGGAAGCCAAGGCTGGTGTCCTGTGCCGCAGCCTGGGCTACAACGAGATCATCACTTACTCCTTCACCTCCCCCGACGCTTTCGATCAGATTCGTCTGAGCGCTGACAGCCCTCTGCGGAATGCTCTGCGGATTCAGAATCCTCTAGGTGAAGATACCTCCATCATGCGCACCATCGCCCTGCCCTCCATGCTGGAAATCCTGTCCCGGAACAACGCCTACCACAATAAGTCCGTTAAGCTCTACGAAATCGCAAAGATCTATCTGCCCACCCCCGGACAGGTTCTGCCGGATGAGCCGAAAATGCTGGTGCTTGGCACCTATGGCGCCAATGAAACCTTCTTTACCCTGAAGGGCGAGCTGGAAGGAATCTTCGCCGGTCTGCGGCTGAAAAAGGCCAGCTATCACGCGGTGAAGAATAACCCCAGCTATCATCCCGGACGCTGTGCCGCCGTGGTCATTGACGGCATGGAAGTTGGCGTTATAGGGCAGGTGCACCCGCTGGTTGCTAAGAATTACGGCATCGATGTTGATGTTTACTGTGCCGAGATCAGCTTCACCAAACTTCTTTCCTGCCGTCTGCCCGATGCCACCTACGCTCCCCTGCCCAAGTATCCTTCCGTCACCCGGGATCTGGCTCTCATCTGCGACGAAGCAGTTACCGTGGCACAGGCTGAGGACGTGATTACTGCCGCCGCCGGAAAGCTGCTGCGGGATGTAAAGCTGTTTGATATCTACCGTGGTGTTGGTGTGCCTGATGGCAAAAAGAGCATGGCGTTCTCGCTGGAGCTTCGTGCCGATGACCGCACCCTGACGGATACGGATTCTGAGGGCGTTGTGACCAAGGTTCTGAACAGTCTGAGCCAGAAGCTGAACGCCACTCTGCGGTAATGCTAAAAATTCACAGATAATTCGGATTTCGGGGCTTTACAGTGGTTCATGTTTGCTGTATAATAGTCATATTCTTTTTGAAGGAGGCTGAATACCATGGCCGAAAAAGATACGCAGAAGTTCACTGTACCAAACGACGATCGGGAAAATATGCGCCGAATCCTTCGGAGTGTGTATGAGGCCCTGACCGAAAAAGGCTATAATCCCATCAACCAGATCGTCGGCTACCTGCTGACCGAGGATCCCACCTATATCACGAATTACAACAACGCCCGGAGCATGATCTGCAAGATCGACCGGGACGAGCTGATGCAGGTGCTGGTTCGCGAGTACCTGTTCGAGCAGGAATGACCCAAAGCCAAGAGGCTTTTGCATACGCAAAGGCCTCTTGTTTTGTACCTTGAAAATCTCATACTTTTCCCTCCGTTTCGTCAAAAAGACAAGCTTCCTTCCTCGTAATATTACGTTAACAACGGAATCTTATGACAATTCCTTACAATTAACTTGACTTTTTTGTAACAATATGTTACAATCTGATTACATTTTGCAAGGAGGTACGTTTCATGGCTGATGAAAATGCAGTTCTCATGTATAAGGGCCGTCCGCTGATGCGAAAGGACAACCTGGTTTATTATGGCTCCATGGCTGACAGCCACATTGTTATGCTTCAGGTTCTGGAGACGAAAAAGGTGGGCGATCTGGATGTCGCCACCCGTGTCTCCGTTCAGCTCCAGCTCACCGATCCCGCTGCCAGAAGCCGGGATCGCATTGTGAAAAAGAGCGAAAAAGACGGTTTCTACACCGCGCTGGACGTTGGCTGCGTCTGGCTGGAACGGGCACTGGCTGGCAAGTAACGCAGCCCCGATTTCCCGCATACCCCTGCTCCATAGATGGAGCGCTTGTCCCTGTACGGAGGAAAAGTATGAAGATCATTCGCAACCTACTCACCCTGTTGCTGACGCTTACGCTGGCTGCAGGCTGTATTCCCCTTTCCGCATCCGCTGCCGGTAATATTATGTATGGCATCGGATTTGTAAATGCCGGCTCATTGAGGCTTCGCAGCAGCGCCGCGACTACGGCATCCACCCTGGATACCGCCGTTCGCGGCGAATGCGTTGCCGTCATCGCCCAGGAGGGCGAGTGGTACAAAGTCAGCTATAACCTTCAGGAAGGCTATATGCACAAAGACTACCTGTCTGTCAGCACGAAAGAAAACGCCGAATTGGGCTATGGCAAAATCTCAGGCAGGGGCGTGAATCTGCGTACCGGCCCGGGAACCTCTTTTTCTGTTGCTGCCGTCGCCCAAAGCGGGAATATGTGCTATAT
Source organism: Clostridiales bacterium (assembly GCA_022786995.1). Classification (GTDB taxonomy): domain Bacteria; phylum Bacillota; class Clostridia; order Oscillospirales; family Oscillospiraceae; genus Faecousia. Next base: position 2,716 of record JALFUW010000018.1, on the reverse strand, counting down.
TCTCGGCATCAACGAGGGCTGGTACAAGGTAATTTTTGAGGGAAAAACCTGTTACATACGAAGTGACTTTGTGGAACTAACTGAAATTCCCTACGAAAACCCGGACTCTCCCAATGCTCCCAAATACTATCGGGGCGGCAAATCCATAGCAGCTGCCTCCTCCGCCAGTGCGGTTCCTGTCAGTGTCACCGGCAGTCAGATTCTGGCGGAAGCACAGAAGTATCTGGGCTGTCCCTATCGGGCAGGCGGCGCATCCCCCAGCGGCTTTGACTGCTCCGGGTTCGTGTATTACGTTCTGAAACAGTTGGGCTTGTCCCCCTATCGTACACCCTCAGAACAGTATCAAATGGGCACCAGCGTGGAAAAATCCGCTCTGCGGGTCGGCGATCTGGTATTCTTTGGTTCCGGCAGCAGCATCACCCATGCGGGCATTTACGCAGGCAGCGGGCAGTTTATTCATGCGCCGAATTCCCGCTCCACCGTCTCCTATTCCGATCTCACGACCGGCTACTGGGCGCAAACCTACTACGGTGCCTGCCGAGTCGCACAATGAAGTATATTGAATGTCATTGCGGTCAGCTGCGCGCTGGCCTGCAATGGCATTTTTTATTCAGTGGATGATCCCTCTGCACTGGCATTCATCTTCTGCATGGTTTTCGCAACAACGCGCATACTATGGAAAACAAATTAAGGAAGGTGCTGTCATGGCAAGTCAGAAACGGGGACGCCAGAGTTTTGTACTGGCCCAGCCGCCGGTCATTACCACATGGGCCAATGTTGCCGGGAAAAAGGAGGTCGAGGGGCCTCTGTCCCATACCTTCGACATCAAGTGCCGGGACGCCTATTTCGGGCAGAAAACCTGGGAACAGGCGGAAAAACAGATGCAGCAGCTGGCTCTGCGGAAACTGGCGGAAAAGGCCGGTCTGACCATGGCGGATTTTGATATCGTATTTTCCGGGGATCTGCTGAACCAGTGCATCGGCTCTTCCTTCACTCTGAGGAATACCGGCGTTCCCCATCTGGGACTGTACGGCGCCTGCTCCACCATGGCGGAGAGCCTGCTTATGGCCTCCATGTCGGTTGGAGGCGGATTCGCGGACACCGTGGTTGCCATGACCTCCTCGCATTTTGCTTCCTCAGAACGGCAGTACCGCTTTCCCCTGGGCTACGGCGGGCAAAGGACGCCAACCTCTCAATGGACTGTCACCGGCTCCGGGGCCGCGCTGGTGCGAAGTGAGGGCAAGGGGCCGAAAATCACCGCCTGCACCATTGGAACCGTCACAGACCTCGGAATCAAGGACGCCAACAACATGGGCGCGGCGATGGCCCCCGCGGCGCTTGCAACCATCAAGGCCCATTTTGACGACCTGCACACCGGGCCCGAGGACTTTGACCGAATTGTCACCGGGGATTTGGGGCAGCTGGGCATGGAAATGCTGCTGGAGCTGGCCCGGCTGGAGGGATTGTCGCTGGGCGGGAAACTGATGGACTGCGGCACCACCGTATTTGACAACTCCTCGCAGGATGTCCACGCCGGTGGCTCCGGCTGCGGGTGCAGCGCCATCACCCTATGCGGATATCTGCTGGATCAGCTGAATACAGGAAAACTGAAGAAAATTCTGTTCTGCGGCACCGGGGCACTGCTGTCACCCACTTCCACCCAGCAGGGACTTCCGATTCCCGGCGTGTGCCACGCGGTCAGCATTACAGGAGGGCGGTAACATGGATTATGTAAAGGCATTTCTGGTTGGCGGTGGGCTTTGCCTGATCGGACAGCTTCTGATTGACAAAACGAAATTGACCCCGGCCCGGATTCTTGTGAGTTATGTGGTGGCCGGTGTCATTCTGGGAGCGGTCGGACTATATCCCAAACTCATTGAATTTGCCGGGGCGGGCGCGTCTGTGCCCCTGACAGGCTTTGGCAGCCTGCTTGCCAAGGGTGTAAAAGAAGCGGTAACGAAAGATGGTTTTCTTGGCATTTTCACCGGCGGACTGAAGGCAGCCGCGGGTGGGATCGCCGCCGCGATTGTCGCGGGGCTTGCGGCCAGCTTCCTGTTCAGGGCCAGGGATAAATCCTGAAAAACAGGTTATCCTAGGTAGGCGGCTATGCCGTCAGAACGTTTTGGGAGGAATAAAGCATGAATAATCAGAATCGGAACCAGAATCAGAACAACAACCAGAACCAGAACAACAACCAGAACAATAACCAGAACAACAACCAGAATCAGAACCAGAATCAGAACAGAAACAGCCGCTGACGGCAATGTGGGTCACCGAATTCGGTGACCCACATTTTTACAGCGCAACGAAAGCGTCCAAGCTGAAAAAGTACAGCATTTTCCCTTTGACGGGCATTTCATAAATTCTGCTCAGGGCATCGGCATAGGTCCGCACCTGAAGGCTGTAACGTTCGGCTGCGGCAGCAACGGTTTCCTCTGTCACCCGGTCTGTTTTGAAATCAATGATCGTGATTCCATCCGGCTCCAGCAGCGCACAGTCCACAACGCCCTGCAGGAGCACCTGCTCATCCTCCAACCCGTCGCCGTATTTGCTGCCGTCATCCAGAATGGAGAACTTGAATTCCCGCAGGCAGGGGGCGCCGGAGCGGAGCTTTCGCCCCGGCTCCGTGGCGAAGAACGCCGCGATCTGGCCGCTATTGACCATTTCCCGCTGGGCTTCCGTAAGAAAACCCTCGTGGGTAAGGCGCTGAAGCTCC